>NZ_JBVJQR010000011.1:154679-294855 GCF_055608425.1 Kitasatospora sp. NPDC036934
GCACAGTAACGGCCGAGGCCGTGATCCGTCAGGATCGCGGCCTCGGCCGTTTGTCGTTCCGGCTGGACCTGGGGCCGCGGCCTCGGGGCTCTCGGGGCCGGAGACAGAGAAGAGCCGCGTACAGTCGCCCTCACCGACGTCCGTACGCGGCATCTCCGCCTGCCGGGGCGCTCTGCGAGCCGCTCTCGCCCGTCCGCGTGTCAACACGGTCGCGGCCTCCCCGGCGGCACTGCTCCCCGTCCCCAGGGGAACAGTGCCCGTTCTGGTGTACCTCTTACTACGGCCTTGGTGCCCTCGACGGCCTCAGCGGCCGATCAGCTCGGCCAGGGCCTCCGCCTGCTTCGCCAGCTGGTCCCACCCGCCGAACAGCAGCACCAGGAGCACGGCGCACGGCAGGGCCATGGCCAGCGCCACCGCAGGGTGCCGGGTGGGCGGCTCGGCGGACTGGGACTGGGTGAAGGCCGACCGAGGCCGGCGGGGGGTGCCCGTCTGCTGCGATGCCATGGCCCTGCTCCTGATCCGGTCGAGTTGGCGCGGTGGACGGCTTACCTCGGGGGACGAGCTCCCCGTCCACCGCTGGACACAACGCTATTGGTCGGGGGGCTTCCCGGGCGTCATGCCGTCGTACTGTTCCTCGGGCATCCCGGAGGATGACGCTCAGACTCAAGGCGTACTACCGAAGGGGGAGGGAGGTCCCGGCCCGTCCCCGAGGGAACCCTGAGGGGCAACCCCGAGAAACGATTCGGCACCCCTATGACCTGCAGTTCAGCGCACGATCCGACAATCGCATGGTGGCTTCAGGTGTTGCGTATCAGCACACCGCAGCGGGCAGTCCGTAAGCTGTGCCAGACAGGAACTGACGATGCCCCAACCGACGGGGCCTCACCCACAGGCTGACGGGGAACGAGACATGGCGATGATGCGGCTGAGGCGTGAGGACCCCCGCATCGTCGGGCCGTACCGCCTGCACCGGCGACTGGGCGCCGGCGGCATGGGTGTGGTCTACCTCGGCTCCGACCGCCGCGGACAGCGCGTCGCCCTCAAGCTGATCCGCGCCGAACTCGCCGAGGACCAGGAGTTCCGCACCCGCTTCGCCCGCGAGATCGCCGCCGCCTCCCGGATCCGGGGCGGCTGCACCGCCCGGGTCGTCGGCTCCGACATCGAGGCCGACCGCCCCTGGCTCGCCACCGCGTACGTCCCAGGGCCCTCCCTCTACAAGCGGGTCGGCGACGAAGGACCGCTCGGCTGGCCCGAGGCCGCCCGGATCGGGGCCGCGCTGGCCGACGGGCTGGTCAAGGTGCACGAGGCCGGGGTCGTCCACCGCGACCTCAAACCCTCCAACATCCTGCTCTCCCCGCGCGGGCCGCGGATCATCGACTTCGGCATCGCCTGGTCGCGCGGCGCCAGCACCCTCACCCACGTCGGCACCGCGGTCGGTTCCCCCGGCTTCCTCGCGCCCGAACAGGTACGCGGAGTCGCCGTCACCCCGGCCACCGACGTCTTCGCCTTCGGCGCCACCCTCGCCTACGCCCTCACCGGCGACACCCCCTTCGGCTCCGGGGCCTCCTCCGAGGTGATGCTGTACCGGGTCGTCCACGAGGAACCCGACCTCTCCGCCGTCCCCCCGCAGCTCGCCCCGCTCATCCGGGCCTGCCTCGCCAAGGAACCCGCCGAACGGCCCGGTGCCGCCGCCCTCCACGAGCGGCTCAGCGAACTGGCCGCGCGCGGCGCGGCCACCGCAGGCGGCGGGCGCGGCACCCGTCGAGGGGCCGCCCCGGCCGCAGCGCCCGTCGAACCGGCCGACGCCCCGCAGGCACCCCAGCAGGAGGGCGGGCGGCCGGGCGTACCGGCCCCCGGGCGCTCGCCCGAGCCCGCCGCACCCTCACCGCGGGCCCGCGCGGCCGGCCGGGCGGGCGGGCAGCCGGCCGGAGCGTCCGCACGGCGCCCGCACGGCGCGCCGCTCCCCCGGCCCGAGGCCACGCCCGTCACCCGTCCACTGCGGGAGCGCCCGCACACTCCGCCGCCGGCCAGACCCCGGCCCCGGGACCGGCAGCACACTCCGGCGCCCGGGGGGCGACCGGGCACCGCGCGGCAGCGGCTGCTGCGGCAGCGGCTGGTCGTCTTCGTCACCGTGACGATCGGCGTCGCGCTCGCCATCGCGGCGGCGCAGGGCTGCGAGAACCGGAGCAACCAAGGCGCACGACCGGCGGTCGGCCAGACCGCCACGGCCGGCCCCCGGGGCGGCGAACAGGCGGTGTCCGGGACCTCGGTGGACGTCGCACCGCAGACCACGGCGACACCGCTCCCGGCCGCCGCGCGCGGCACGGGGGACAGTGCGTTGGCGCCCGCGCAGGGGCCCGGGCCCGTGGTCGACTGGCCCAACCACAGTTATCCCGACGGGGCGGGCGGGCCGGCCGTCAACCTGAAGGACGGCCGTTCGGTCGGCGGCGGGCCCCAGGTCGCGCTGAGCGCGGTGCTGCCGGCCCGGTACAAGGGCCAGCCGGCCGCGGTGGTCGTGCTGCGGCGAGCCGAGGGGACGGCGCCGGTCGACCTCGTCCAGCTCTACACCTTCGCCGGGGACAACCCCGTCGCCACCACCTCCCGCACATCGACTGCCGACCCGCAGGCCACGGCCACCTGGCGCCTCGACGGCAGCGCGGTCGTCCGGGAAGAACGCGTCGCCGCCACCGGCGCGGTCATCTCCACCCGCTACACCGTGCGCGGCGACGGCACCCTCGACGAGTCCTGGCCCGGCGCCGGCGCGTCCGGCGGCACCGGCCTCACCACCCCTCCCCCGGCCGCCGCACCGGCACCGCCGACCGCCCCTGCGGGCTGAGCGCGGGGGCTCGGGCGGCGTTGCGTGGCCGGGGTGGGGAGTTCCGGCTGACGGAGCGATGGGGGTGGGCTGCGCGCGCAGGAAGTCGGATGGGTCGACTTCCTGCGCTGCGCGGAGAAAGCCGGTGGTGCGGGGGCAGGTGGGTGGACTTACGGCCGTGAGAACGCGGTGCCGCGGCAGGCGCGAGTTGCAGGGGTAGCAGCAGGAAGCCGGGCGGGCCGGAGTTCCGTGTGCGCGGGTTGTGAGGGGGGTCAGGGGGTGGTGACGGCGTAGAAGGCTACAGCGGCGGCGGCGCCTACGTTGAGGGAGTCGATGCCGTGGGCCATGGGGATGCGGACGGGGTGGTGGGCGGCGGCGATGGCTCGGGGGGTGAGGCCGTCGCCCTCGGCGCCGAGGAGGAGGGCGGTCTTGGGGAGGGTGTGGGGGGCGAGGGTGGCGAGGTCGACGGCGGTGTCGGCGGGGGTGAGGGCGAGGAGGGTGAAGCCGGCGTCGCGGACGGTCTCGAGGGCGGCGGGCCAGGGATCGAGGCGGGCGTAGGGGACCGCGAAGACGGCGCCCATGGAGACCTTGACGGCGCGGCGGTAGAGCGGGTCGGCGCAGTCGGGCGAGAGCAGGACGGCGTCCATGCCGAGGGCGGCGGCGCTGCGGAAGATCGCGCCGAGGTTGGTGTGGTCGACCAGGCCCTCCAGGACGGCGACCCGGCGGGCTCCGGCGAGCAGGTCGGTGGCGTCCGGCAGGGGCTTGCGCTCCATCGAGGCGAGGGCGCCGCGGTGGACGTGGTAGCCGGTGACGGCTTCGGCGAGCCCGGGTTCGACGACGTGGACGGGGACGTCGGCCTCGCTGATGACATCGGCCATCACGTCGAGCCACTTGGCGGTCAGCAGCATCGACCGCATCCGGTAGCCGGCCGAGAGGGCACGGCGGATGACCTTCTCCCCCTCGGCGATGAACAGGCCCTCGGCGGGTTCGCGGCGGCGGCGCAGTTCGACGTCGGTGAGGCCGGTGTAGTCGGCGAGGCGGGGGTCGGCCGGGTCGGTGATGGTGCTGGGTTCGGACACCCTGCGATCTTGCCAAGCCGGGGCGGGGAAGGCCAAACGGCGGAACGGGCGGGGTGGTCCCGGGCTAGTCTGAGTGTAAATATGACCGTATGGCCCGAAATCCGGGCCGATCCTGGGCTCCGTCGGCCTCTGGTGCCACCGGCGACGCCGGTTCCTCCGGTGGGCGCCCACACGGTCGGCAAGAACTGCCCCGCGCAAAGCGGCCGCAACCGGCACGGCACCGGTCGGTGGCCGGGCAAGTGTTCGCGCTGCAGATCCTGATCGTGCTGCTGCTGGTGGTGGGGGCCGGGGTGGCGCTGGTGGTGCAGTCGCGCAACGACGCCGACCACGAGGCACGCAACCGGTCGGTGGCGGTCGCCCAGTCCTTCGCCAACTCGCCGGGCATGGTGGCCGCGCTGCGCTCCCCCGACCCGACCGCGATCCTCCAGCCGAAGGCGCAGTCCGCGCGGATCGCCACCGGCGTGGACTTCATCGTCGTGCTCAACAACCAGGGCATCCGGTACACCCACCCCAACCCGGCCCGGATCGGCCATAAGTTCATCGGCACCTACGAGCCCGCGCTGCACGGCCAGGTGGTGACCGAGCACCTCACCGGCACGCTCGGACCGCTGGTCCAGGCGGTGGTCCCGGTGTACGCGCCGGACGGCTCGGTGGCCGGGATGGTCTCGGCCGGGGTCACCCTGAGCAAGGTCTCCACCGCGAGCGAGCGCCAGCTGCCGGTGGTGCTGGGCGCGGCGGCGGGCGCGATAGGACTGGCGACGCTGGGGACCGCCCTGATCAGCCGCCGGCTGCGGCGGCAGACCCACGGGTTGGGCCCGGTCGAGATGACCCGGATGTACGAGCACCACGCGGCGGTGCTGCACGCGGTGCGCGAGGGCGTGATGATCGTCGGCGGGGACGGGCGGCTGCTGCTCTGCAACGACGAGGCGCGCCGGCTGCTGGACCTTCCGCCGGACGCCGAGGGCCGCCCGGTGACCGACCTGGGCCTGGAGCCCGCACCACTGGAGCTGCTGACCGCCGACCGTCCAGTGAGCGACGAGGTGGTGCTGGCCGGCGAGCGGCTGCTGGCGGTGAACGTACGGCTGACCGACCAGGCCGGCGGCCCGCCCGGCTGCGTCGCCACGCTGCGCGACTCCACCGAGCTGATGGCGCTGACCGGGCGGGCCGAGGGCGCGCAGCGGCGGCTGCGGCTGCTGTACGACGCGGGGGTGACGGTGGGCAGTTCGCTGGACGTGACCCGGACGGCGGAGGAGCTGGCGCAGGTCGCGGTGCCGCGGTTCGCGGACTTCGTCACGGTGGACCTCGCCGAGCAGGTGCTGGCCGGTGAGGAGCCGCCGCCGGTCGGCTCGCTGGACCGGGTGCGCCGTACCGCGCTCGCCGGGACCGGGGACGACGCGCCGTTCCACCCGGTGGGCACCGTACTGGACGTGGTCCCGGCCACCCCGCTGGCCGGGACGCTGCACAGCGGCGTGCCCGGCCTGGAACCGCGGCTCGCGGAGGCGCAGGGCTGGCGGGAGCAGGACCCGGAGCAGTCGGCCCAGGCGTTGGCGTACGGGGTGCACTCGCTGGTGCGGGTGCCGCTGCGGGCCCGCGGGGCGCTGCTGGGGGTGGCCCGGTTCTGGCGGGCGGAGCGGCCGGAGCCGTTCGATCCGGAGGACCTGAAGCTGGCCGAGGAGCTGGTGGCGCACGCGGCGGTGTGCATCGACAACGCCCGCCGGTACACCCGTGAGCACGCGATGGCGGTGACCCTGCAGCACAGCCTGCTGCCGCGCAGCCTGCCGGACCAGGACGCGCTGGAGGTGGCGCACCGCTACCTGCCGGCCCAGGCCGGGGTGGGCGGGGACTGGTTCGACGTGATCCCGCTGCCGGGCGCGCGGGTGGCGCTGGTGGTCGGCGACGTGGTCGGCCACGGGCTGCACGCGGCGGCGACGATGGGACGGCTGCGGACCGCGATCCACAACTTCTCCACCCTCGACCTGCCGCCGGACGAGCTGCTGGGGCACCTGGACGAGCTGGTGAACCGGATCGACCAGGAGGAGGCCGGCGGCGCCGAGAACGCCGGCCTGACCGGGGCGACCTGCCTGTACGCGATCTACGACCCGGTGTCGCGGCGCTGCACGCTGGCCGGTGCCGGGCACCCGCCGCCGGCCGTGGTGGACCCGCAGGGCCGGGTGACCTTCCCGGAGCTGCCGATCGGGCCGCCGCTGGGGCTGGCGGTGCTGCCGTTCGAGACCGTCGAGCTGGAGCTGGCCGAGGGCAGCCGGCTGGTGCTGTACACGGACGGGCTGGTGGAGGACCGCGAGCGGGACATAGACGAGGGCCTGCAGCTGTTGCGCGCGGCGCTGGGCGGGCCGGCGCGGACGCCCGAGCAGACCTGCGCGGACGTGCTCGGGGCGATGCTGCCGGCGCATCCGCAGGACGACATCGCGCTGCTGGTCGCGGAGACCAGGGTGCTGGCGCCGGACCGGGTCGCCCAGTGGGACGTGCCCGCCGAACCGGCGGCGGTGGGGGCGGTGCGGGCGCAGGTGGCGAGGCGGCTCGCGGACTGGGGGCTGGAGGAGGCCGCGTTCGTCACCGAGCTGATCCTGAGCGAGCTGGTGACCAACGCGATCCGGTACGGCTCCGGGCCGATCCGGGTGCGGCTGCTCCGCGACCGCACGCTGATCTGCGAGGTGTCGGACGGCAGCAGCACCTCGCCGCACCTGCGGTACGCGGCGACCGAGGACGAGGGCGGGCGCGGGCTGTTCCTGGTCGCCCAGTTCGCGGACCGCTGGGGGACGCGTTACACGGAGACCGGGAAGGTCATCTGGACGGAGCAGCCGCTGGAGTAGCCGCGGCGTGGGAAGTCGGACCGGCCGACTTCCCACGCCGCGCGGGGCCTACCGCCGGAAGGCGGCCGCCAGCACGTTGACCACATCGCCGACCACGATCACCGCCGGGGGCTTGACGCCCTCGGCCTCGACCACGGCGGCGACGGTGCCCAGGGTGGCGTCCACCCGGCGCTGGGCGGCGGTGGTGCCCTCCTGGACGATCGCGACCGGGGTGTCAGCCGCCCGTCCGTGGGCGACCAGCTCGGCGGCGATCGCGCCGATCTTGTCCACGGCCATCAGCAGCACCAGGGTGCCGTTCATCCCGGCGACGGCCGGCCAGTTGGTGACCGAGCGCGGGTCGTCCGGGCCGACGTGGCCGGAGATCACGGTGAACTCCTGGGTCAGCCCGCGGTGGGTGACCGGGATGCCGGCCGACTCCGGGACGCTGATCGAGCTGGAGATGCCGGGCACCACGGTGACCGGGATGCCGGCCTCGGCACAGGCCAGCAGCTCCTCGCCGCCGCGGCCGAAGACGTACGGGTCGCCGCCCTTGAGCCGGACCACGAACTTCCCGGCCCTGGCGTGGTCGATCAGCGCCTGGTTGATCGCCTCCTGGGCCATCTGGCGCCCGTACGGGATCTTGGCGGCGTCGATCACCTCGACGTGCTCGGGCAGCTCGGCGAGCAGCTCGCGCGGGGCGAGGCGGTCGGCGACCACCACGTCGGCGTCGGCGAGCAGACGGCGGCCGCGCACGGTGATCAGGTCCGGGTCGCCCGGGCCGCCGCCGACCAGGGCGACGCCGGCGCCGTGCGCGCGGTAGGAGCGGGCGGCCAGCGAGCCGTCCCGCAGCCCGCCGACCACGGCGTCGCGCAGGGCCGCGGAGTGCCTGGGATCGCCGGTGAGCACCGCGACGGTGGCGCCGGCGTCCCGGCCGCTGGCCGGGGTCCAGGCGGTGGCGGCGGAGGCGTCGTCGCTGCGGGCGCAGAACACCCGCGAGCGCTCGGCCTCGGCGCTGACCGCCGCGTTGACCGCCGAGTCGTCGGTGGCGACCAGGACGTACCAGGCGCCGGTCAGGTCGCCGTCCGCGTACGGGCGGGCGTGCCAGGTCAGCTCACCCGCGTCGGCCATCGCCTGGACGGCCTGGGTGGTGGCCGGGGATATCAGGTGCAGCTCGGCGCCGGAGGCGATCAGCGCCGGCAGCCGACGCTGCGCGACCTGGCCGCCGCCGACCACGACGACGCGACGGCCGGCCAGCAGCAGGCCCACCGGGTACGGGGTACGGCCCTCGGTGCTGGGGTGCGGGGTGGGCGCGCTCATCGGCGGTGCTCCTGATCGGGGATGAGGGGTGCGGGGCAGTGCGGTGGTACGCCGCTCCGCGGGCCGGCGCGCCCTCGGGCCGGCCCGCGGAGCGGGTGAGGTGGTGCGTCAGGCCTTCTCGGTGACCCCGGCGGAGTCGAAGGTGGCTACATCGTGCATCGCGCGGGCCGCACTCTGCACCAGCGGGAGCGCCAGCAGGGCGCCGGTGCCCTCGCCGAGCCGCAGGTCCAGGTCGATCAGCGGACGCAGGCCGAGCTTCGCCAGCGCGGCCTGGTGGCCGGGCTCGGCGGAGCGGTGGCCGGCGATGCACGCGGCCAGTACCTCGGGGGCGATCGCCTTGGCGACCAGCGCGGCCGAACCGGCGATCACGCCGTCCAGCACCACCGGGGTGCGCAGCGACGCGGCTCCGAGCAGGAAGCCGGCGATGGCCGCGTGCTCCAGGCCGCCGATGGCGGCGAGGACGCCGATCGGGTCGTTCGGGTCGGGCTGGTGCAGGGCCAGCGCGGCGCGGATGACCTCGATCTTGCGGGCGTGGGTCTCGTCGTCGATGCCGGTGCCGCGGCCGGTGACCTCGGCCGGGTCCAGGCCGGTGAACACCGAGATCAGGGCGGCCGAGGCGGTGGTGTTGGCGATGCCCATGTCGCCGGTGACCAGTGCCTTGTTGCCCGCCGCGACCAGGTCGCGGGCGGTCTCGATGCCGACCTCGATGGCCTGGAGGGCCTCCTCGCGGGTCATCGCCGGGCCCTGGGTCATGTCCGCGGTGCCGGGCTTGACCTTGCGCGGCAGCAGACCGGTGGCGCGGCCCTGCTGGACGGCCTGCGGCAGCTCGGCGGCGACGCCGACGTCCACCACGCAGACCTCGGTGCCGATCTGCTTGGCGAAGGAGTTGATCACCGCTCCCCCGGCCAGGAAGTTGCCGACCATCTGGGCAGTCACCTCCTGCGGCCACGGGCTGACGCCCTGGGCGTGCACACCGTGGTCACCCGCGAAGATCGCCACGCAGGCGGGCTCCGGGATCGGCGGCGGGCACTTGCGCGACAGGCCGCACAGCTGGGCGGAGATGATCTCCAGCATGCCGAGCGAGCCGGCCGGCTTGGTCATCCGCTTCTGGCGGTCCCAGGCCTCGCCGAGCGCCTTGGCGTCCAGCGGGCGGATCCCGCGCAGGGTGTCGGCGAGCAGGCTCTGCGGCTCCTCGCCGGGCAGCGCGCGGTTGCCGTACTGCTCCTCGTGGACCACCCAGGCGAGCGGGCGCTTCTTGGCCCAGCCCTGCTGCTCCAGCTCCGGCTCGTCCGGGAAGGAGTCGACGAAGCCGACGCACAGGTAGGCGACGACCTCCAGGTGCTCGGGCAGGCCCAGCTCGCGGACCAGCTGCTCGTCGTCGAAGAAGCTCACCCAGCCGACGCCCAGGCCCTCGGCGCGGGCGGCCAGCCAGAGGTTCTCGACGGCCAGGGCGGCCGAGTACGGGGCCATCTGCGGCTGGGTGTGCCGGCCCAGGGTGTGCCGGCCGCCGCGGGTGCGGTCGGCGGTCACCACGATGTTCACCGGAGTCTCGAGGATGGCCTCGATCTTGATCTCCCGGAACTGCTTGGCCCGGCCCTTCGGCAGCGAGTCCGCGTACGCCTCGCGCTGGCGCTCGGCCAGGGCGTGCATCCGCCTGCGGGTCTTCGCCGAGCGGATCACCACGAAGTCCCACGGCTGCGAGTAGCCGACGCTGGGCGCGGTGTGGGCGGCCTCCAGGACGCGGATCAGCACCTCGTGCGGGATCGCGTCCGGGCGGAAGCCGTTGCGGATGTCGCGGCGCTCGCGGATCACCTGGTGGACTGCGTCGCGGCCGGCCTCGTCGTAGCCGGGGGCGGCGGGGCCGCGCGGCTCGGCGACCTGCTCGGCCTCGGCGGGCTGGTCAGCAGCGGCCTCGACGGGCTGCTCGGGCTGCTGGTCGGCGGGCTGCTCGGCCTGGGCCTCGGGCTGCGGCTCCCCGGTGGCGGGGGCCTCGGCCGCCTCAGCCTCGGGGGCGACGGCCTCGGCGGGCTGCTCCCCGGGCTGGTCGGCGGCGGCTTCGGCAGGCTGCGCGACCGGCTGCTCCGGCTGCTCGGCCTGCTCGGTGGCGGGGGCCTCCTCCTGGACGGCCTCCGGCGCGGTGGCGAGGGCGACGGGCTCGGCCTGCTCCGCGGTGGGCTCGCCCGTCGGCTCCTCGGCGGCCGGGGCCCCGACGGGCTGCTCGGCTTCGGGGGCGACCCCTTCGGCGGGCTGGGCGGCCTCGGCGGGCTGGTCGGCAGCGGCCTCGACCGGCTGCTCGGTGACCGGCTCGGCCTCGGCTTCGACGACCGGCTCGGCCGGTACGGCTTCCGGCTGATCACCCTCGGTGACGACGGGCTGGACGGCGACCGGCTCCGCCACGACGGTTTCGGCGGCAACGGCCTCGGCTGCGACGGCCTCCTGGTCGGCGTCCTCGGGGACGGCCTGGCCGGAGGGCATCTCACCGGTGCCGGCGGCGGTCTCGGCGGCCGGCTCGGCCGGGGCCTCGACGACCGGCTCGGCCTGCACCGCCTCGACCTGGGCCACCTCGGCCTCGGTCGTCTCGGCCTCGGTCGTCTCGGCCTCGGTCATCTCGGTGACCTGCCCGGCCTCCTGGACCGCCTCGGCGGCCGGGGCCGGCTCGTCGGCGGCCGCTATGGGAGCGGGCTGCTCCGCTGCCGCCTCCTCGGCCGCCGGGGCCTGCTGGGGCGCCTCGACCTTGGGAAGGCCGTGCGGGGTCGGGGCGGCGAGGAAGGCGGAGATCCGGCGCGGCTGGCCGGCCGGGGCGGCGGCCTCGGTCTGCTCGGCGGGCGCGGCGGGCGCCGGCTGCTCGGGGGCCACGACCGCCACGGCACCGGCCTCGGTCCCGGCAGTCTCGGTCACCGCAGTATCGGTCACCGCAGTATCGGGCGAGGCGGTCCCGGCAGTCCCGGTCGCAGCGGCCTCCGCGGTCTCCACGGCGGCGGCGTCCACGACCACGGTCTCGATCGCGGGGCTCTCCACGGCGGCGGTCTCGGCGACCGGCTGCTCGGCGGCCTCGGCCGGGGCCGGGGCCGGCTCGGCCGCCACGGCCTGGGCCGCCTGCGCGCCCTCGGGGACCGGCTGGACCCGGACGGCCTCGGCGACCGGCGCTGCCGGGACCGCCTCCGGGGTCTCGATGACCTCGACGACCTCGATCGCCCCGACCGTCTCGACGGTCATCAGCCCCTCGACCGGCGGCGCGGTCAGCGGCACCTGCTGGTAGCCCTGCGGCACCTGGTGAACCGTCGGACCGGCCTCGGCCGTGGTGGGAACCGGGGCCACCGGCGCGGTGGCCGCCATCGGGGCGGCGTGCGGCACGCCCTGCGGCGCGGCGCCCGGGACCGGCACGACGGCCTCGCCCATCGGCGGCCGGCCGACGACCGGGATGCCGTGCGCGGGCGTACCGCCCTGCGTCGGGCCGCGGTCGGCCAGCGAACGGACCGGCACCTGGCCGGTCATCAGCGAGGGGTCCGGGATCGGCGGACCGGCGTGCAGCGGGCGGCGCGGCGCCTGAGCCTGGGTCATCGGCTGCTGCGGCTGCGCCGGGGCGGCGTGCAGCGGCTGCTGGACGTGCTCACCGCCGAGCACCGGGGGGTCCACCGGCGGCCAGGACGGCTCCACCGGGGTGCCGTCCGACTGCGCGAACGGCGCCTGCTCGGCGCCCCAGGAGCCCTGCGGGCCTGGCATCAGCAGGACGTCGTCCTCGTCGTCCAACCCGTCCGGCTGATCGACGAAGTGGAACGCCGGACGGGCCGCGCCCTGGTCGACGGTCCAGCCGTCGCCCGGGGCGGCCGGGGCCGGCACGCCGGGGACGGCGAAGTTCGGCTGGCCCTGCGGCGGGATCACGCCCACGCCGGGCAGGCCGCCGACCGCCGCCGGGTGGGGGATCACCCCGCCGTCGGTCGCGACGCCCTGCAGGGGTGCAACGCCCGCGACGCCCTCCGGTCCGCCGAGCGGGTCCGGCCCGGCGTTCAGGTGCTCCGGCAGTCCCTCGCCCGGGACGTGGCCGCCATCGGTCATTGTCAAAGCTCCTTCCAGGCCGCTGCCGCGCCCCTTGGCGACGCGATCACCGACCGCAGCGCCCATCCGCACGGGCCGGGCCTGCACCGACCCGCCCCTCAACACACGCGGCCGCCGCGCCGTGGCGCTGCGGCCCAAGTCCTTCCGGCGCGCTGCGGCACCCCGGCCCGGGCACCGCCGATGAGGGCGGTGCACCATCTGAATCAACGACAACCCGGAGCAACCGGCACGACCGCACCGGACCCTACGGCATTCTCCAGGTCCAGCACGCGGCCCGTCGAATTGCCCACACTCCGAGCGGAACCGGGTTGCACCACGTCAAAAAGGTGACAAACCGACCGAATCGGGTGGGTCGTCGGCGGCTGCAGCCGCCTGGGACGCCACACTACCGGCCCGGCGCGGCGACCTCTCGAATCGGTGTCCGGATGCGACCTGGATCACCGCGCGGTGCGTCCGGCGGCCCCGGCGCGCACCCGAGGCCTTCACACGATCTGCTCACCCCAGAGCAGCAGTGCGCCGCTCGCGCCCGCCCCGAGCGCCAGTGCGCCGCCGTCCTCGGCGGCCTGCAGCGGGGTGGACTGCAGCAGCGTGCCGTCCGCCCGGTACCCGGCCCCGGCGATCGCCCGGTGGATCTCCTCGGCCTCGGCGAAGGTCCGGGCGACGGCGACGAAGCGCTCGGGCTTTCGGGCCAGTACCGCGCGCACCACGTCGAGGCCGCCGGACTCCACCACCGCCGCGTCCGGCTCCGGCAGTCCGCCCAGCACCTCGGGGCCCTTCCCGTACACCGTCTCCACCTCGACCCCGTACCGGCGGGCGTTGACGGTGAGTCGGGCGCAGGCCGAGCGGGAGCCCTCGACGGCGACCACGGCGGCGCCGAACCGGGCCGCCTCCACCGCGAGGGCGCCGCTGCCCGCGCCGACCGACCAGACGAGGTCCCCGGGACGTGCACCCAGACGGGCCAGCACCAGGGCGCGCACGTGCGCGGGCAGCGCCTCCGATGCGCCCGGCTCGTCCGCCGTGCGCCCGGCGCCCGCGTAGGCGTCGCCGGGGAGCGCCCAGCCGCGGTCCGCGCCGGGGTAGCCGAGCGGGCGCCCGGCGAGCCAGCCGGCCGCCTCGCCGACCGCGCCGGCCTGGGCACCGCCGCCGATCACCAGCACCACGTTGGGGTCGCGCCAGACGTGGTCGGCGATCCGGTCGGAGGTGAGGACGGTGACGTCCTCCTCCGGGGTGCCGAGGGCCTCGCAGACCACGAAGGTGCGGTGCACCCCGCGCAGCATCAGGGCGAGTTCGCCCGGCCCGGCGCCCGGGGCGGTGAGCACCGCGACCTTGGGGTGGGCCCGGCAGATGTTGGCCGCGCGGCGCAGCCGTCCGCCGTGGGCGCTGACCACCTGGGCGTCCTCCCAGGGCATGCCGGCCCGGGCGAAGGCGGTGGCGACGGAGGAGACGGCGGGCAGGACTTCGAGTTCGAGGCCGTACTCGGGGCGGCGCAGGGTGCGCACCACGCCGAAGAAACCCGGGTCCCCCTCGGCGACCACGACGGCGGCGCCGCGGTGCTCGGCGATCGTGCGGGCGGCCTGCTGGATGTTGCCGAGGGCGAGCCGCTCGGCGTCCTCCGGCACCGGGAGGGCGTCCAGTTGGTAGGGCGCTCCGGCCACCAGGGTCGCCGCGGCGAGGGCCGCGCCGGCGGCCTCGGTCAGTGGCGTACCGTCCCACCCGATGACCGTGATCCGGTCAGCCATCTGCGGCCGTTCTCCCTCGACTCGTTGCGCGGCTCGTGGCGCCGGCTGTGCGGCGCCGGTGGAGAGGCTACCGGGTGTGGTCCCCCGGAGGCCGACATCTCGCACACATGTCCGCGCCGCGCGGGTGACCGGCGGGGGAACGCGGAGGAATGCGGGGGGAGGGATCAGTCGCGCAGCACGTAGCGGTGGTCGCCGTGCCAGCCGTCGCGGTGCAGTTCGGGCGACTCCAGGTCCTCCGGGAGCAGGCTCCACAGGATCAGGTCGCTGCGGCTCTCTTCCACGACCTCGCCGGACTCGCCGCGGACTATCCAGGCGCTGCGCAGCACGCCCTCGCTGATGCCGCCGATCTTCTGGGCGACCTGCTGGGCGGAGGTGTTGCCGGCGGCGGTGCGCAGCTCCAGGCGCAGGAAGCCGCGGTCCTCGAACAACCACTGGGCGACGCCGAGGACGGCCTCCGGGGCGTAGCCCTCGCCGCGGGCCCAGACGGCGGTGACGTAGGAGATCTCGGTGCTGCGCAGCCGCCAGTCGGTGTTGCGCAGTTCGACCAGGCCGACCAGGCGCTGGGTGAGATGCTCGGTGACGGCGAAGACGATGCCGCGCCCGTCGGCGCGGTGGGCGGGGGCGAGGGTGCGGGCGAGCTCGGCCGCGTACTCCTCGGTGAAGGGGTGCGGGAGGTCGGTCCAGGCCAGTACGAGGTCGTCGGCCATCATGGCGGCCAGGCCCGGGGCGTCGTCCTCCGCAAGGGGCCGCAGCAGCAGCCGTTCGGTGCTGATGGCGGTCTCGGGGAAGCTCGCTGCCATGCCGTCTCTCCTCGCCGGGTTGTGAACACACCACCGTACGCCTCCGGCGCGCCCCGGGTATCACGCGGTGCGCGGGCCGCGCGACGGTTCGTCAGAACCCGCTCTGCCGTGGTGTCCCTGGTGCATACTGCCCGACCGGGCCCCCGCCGAGGTGCGGCGGGGGCCCGGTCGGGCAGTACGAGGTATGACCGTACGACGATCAGAAGGCCGGGATGACCGAGCCCTGGAAGGTGTCGTTGATGTACTTCTTGACCTCGTCGGAGTGCAGCAGCTCGGCCAGCTTCTTCACCCGCGGGTCGTTCTCCTTGCCCTTCTTGACGGCGAGGATGTTGGCGTACGGGTTGCCCTCGGCCTTCTCCAGCACCAGGGCGTCGGTGGCCGGCTTCAGGCCGGAGTCGATCGCGTAGTTGCCGTTGATCACGGCGGCGTCGAGGTCGGCGATGGAGCGGGGCAGCTGGGCGGCCTCCAGCTCCTTCCACTTGAAGTTCTTCGGGTTGCCCGTCACGTCCGCCGGAGTGGCGGCGGTGCCGGCGCCGTCCTTGAGGGTGATGAGCTTGTTGTCGGCGAGCAGCTTGAGCGCCCGGCCCTCGTTGGTGGCGTCGTTCGGCACGCCGATGGTGGCGCCGTCCGGCAGGTCGTTGATGGACTTGACCTTCTTGGAGTAGACGCCCAGCGGCTCCAGGTGAACGGGCTCGACCGGGACGATGTCGGTGCCGTTCTTCTTGTTGAAGTCCTCCAGGTACGGGACGTGCTGGAAGTAGTTGGCGTCGGCCGAACCGTCCTGCACCGCCGTGTTGGGGGTCACGTAGTCGGTGACCTCCTTGACGTCGAGCTTCAGGCCCGCCTTGGCCGCGAGGTTGTCCTTGACGAACTTGAGGATCTGCGCGTGCGGCGTCGGGCTGGCCACGACCTTCAGCGGCGCGTTCGGGTCCGAGGAGGACGAACCCGAGCTGCCGCAGGCGGCCAGCGACAGGGCGAGGCCGGCGGTGGCGAGAACACTGGTGAACTTCAGAACGTTGCGCACGAAAAGTGCCTTTCTGCGTGGTGCGGGGAGCCGCGTCCGGAGGTCGGACGGGGGAGGTCTAGGAGGCGACGAGGTCTTCGTCGGGGGCGGTGGCACGCGGGGGGAGCAGGCGGGTGCGTCCGCCGCCGCGGCCCCGGTTGGCCAGCCGGCGCACGGCGTAGTCGCCGGCCAGCTGGATGACCGTGACGATGATCGCGATCTCGGCCACGATGATCCACATGAAGGTGGTCTCGAAGCGCAGGTAGCCGTACCGGTAGGCGAGGTCGCCGAGGCCGCCGCCGCCGACCGTGCCGGCCATCGCGGAGTAGCCGATCAGCGCGATGACGGTGGTGGTGACGGAGGCGACGATGCCGGGCAGCGCCTCGGGCACCAGCGTCTTGCGCACCAGCGTCCAGGTGCTGCCGCCCATCGCCTGGACGGCCTCGATCAGGCCGCGGTCGACCTCACGGACGGAGGTCTCGACCAGCCGGG
Source organism: Kitasatospora sp. NPDC036934 (assembly GCF_055608425.1). NCBI lineage: Bacteria > Bacillati > Actinomycetota > Actinomycetes > Kitasatosporales > Streptomycetaceae > Kitasatospora > Kitasatospora sp. NPDC036934. The sequence goes on from NZ_JBVJQR010000011.1 coordinate 170,791, forward strand.
CGAAGAACGGGATCGCACCGACCGTCAGCGGCACGGTCGCGGCCTGCCAGCCGAGGGAGTTGCCGGTCAGCCACCGGGTGAAGGAGATCAGCGCGATCATCAGGATGATGAACGGCAGCGAGCGGGTGAGGTTCACGATCGCGCCGAGCACCTTGTTCACCGGCTGGTTCTGCAGCGCCCCGCCCTTGGAGGTGAGCACCAGCAGGACGCCGAGCGGCAGGCCGAGCAGCACGGTGCAGACGGTCGAGACCCCGACCATCTGGAAAGTCTCCTGAGTGGCGGGCCACATCAGGTCCTGCATCTGGTCCCAGCTCAGGCCAGTCATGCCACCGCTCCGTTCGCCGCGCCGATCACGTCCACCTGCAGGCCCTGCTCGCGCAGGTAGCCGATCGGCACCACGTTGTCCTGGTGGCCGCCGGGCAGCTCGACCCGCATCCGGCCGACCATCCGGCCGGCGATGGTCTCCACCGCGGCGCCGAGGATGTTGATGTCGATCTGGTACGTGCGGGCCAGCTGGGAGACGAAGGGCTGCGCCGGGGTGTCGCCCTGGAAGGTGATCTCCAGGACGGTCGCGCCGGGGTGGCCGGTGCCGAACTCGCTGAGCGGGAACAGCTCACGGGCCAGCTCGGAGCCGGGCTCGGCCAGCAGGTCGGTCAGCTCGCCGGACTCCACCACCCGGCCGCCGCGCATCAGGGCGGCAGAGTCGCAGACGGACTTGATGACGTCCATCTCGTGGGTGATCAGCAGGACGGTCAGGCCCAGCTGCTGGTTGAGGTCGCGCAGCAGCTTGAGGATCGAGCGGGTGGTCTCCGGGTCGAGCGCCGAGGTGGCCTCGTCGGAGAGCAGCACCTTGGGGTCGCCGGCCAGGGCGCGGGCGATGCCGACCCGCTGCTTCTGGCCGCCGGAGAGCTGGTTGGGGTAGCTGCGGGCCTTGTCGCCGAGGCCGACCAGGTCGAGCAGTTCGGCGGCCTTGCGGCGGCGCTGGGTGCGGTCCAGGCCGATGATCTCCAGCGGGAGTTCGACGTTCTGCTGCACCGTGCGGGAGGAGAGCAGGTTGAAGTGCTGGAAGACCATGCCGATCCGGCGGCGCGCCTCGCGCAGGTCCTTGCCGGCCCGGTTCTCGCCGCCGGACAGCGCGGTCAGCTCGACCCCGTCCACGGTGACCGTGCCGGAGGTCGGACGCTCCAGCATGTTCACGCAGCGGATGAGGGTGGACTTGCCGGCGCCGCTGGTGCCGACGACTCCGTAGACCTCGCCCGGGCGGACGTGCAGGTCGACACCGGCGAGGGCGGTCACCTCACGGCCTCGGGAACGGTAGACCTTCGTCAGGTCCGTGGTGGTGATCACAGCTGCTTCCGTGGGTCGGGGGCGGGCGGCGGTGTCGGCCGTTCGACCGGGTGTGCGGTCGGCGGCGTCCTACGACGCGTCACCAGGGGGATCCGGACCTGCCACTCCTTGATCGTGGCCGCAGAACGGCCGGGCCGCGCGACGGCGTGGCCCTAACGAGTCATCGACGGCCGCGGGTGGGCGGGCACGCCGGAGGGAGGGATTCCGGTCTTCCGGGAGGGCGGCGCGCTCACACGGGCGGGAGCGGCACCGGAGTCTCGCTTCGGGGCGCGAGGTCTCGCTTCGGGGCGCGAGGAGGAGGCACCCTCGACGGGGTGCCGGGGGCGGTGGCCCTCAGCAGTGACACATTCGACGGCACATGGCACGCTCACCTGCCGGCAGCGTGCCGGTGGGGGTCCAGTTCGTCGTCGCAGTCATGTGAGCCAGTAAAACAGATGGGTCGATTTACGCCCAACTGTTCGGGCCCGACTGTCCGCATTGCGGACACGGGCCGCCCCGGAACTGCGGCGGAACGCCTCGACGCCGCCACCGGGGCGTCCGGATGGTGGCAGCGTCGAGGTGCCCGGGTGCGGGCGGGGCTCAGGCGGTCGCCGCCAGCGGGGCGGCGACCGGCTTCTCCAGGTGCACGAAGCTCAGCCGACTGGTGACCGGCTCGACCGCGGTCTGCCGGTAGCCCTGGCGGGCGTACAACCGCAGGTTGCCGAGACTCCGGTGACCGGTGAACAGCCGGAAGGCCGTCACCTGGCGGCCGTCCTCGGTCAGCCGGCGCTCAAGCGCGTCCAGGAGCCGGCCGCCCAGGCCGTGCCGCTGCATCCGCGGGTGGACCACCAGACGCCCTATCCGGCCGATGCCCTCGGCGTCCACATGACCGCGCACGGCGCCGACCACCTCGTCGCCCAGCCGGGCGACGAGGACGTGCTGCTCGGTCAGTTCGGCGCGCAGGCTCTCCAGGGTCTGCGTCAGGGGCTCGATCGCCCAATCGCCGTACAGCTCCGCCTCGGGCTGGTAGCCCAGGTACTGGAGCTTGAGGATCTGCTCCGCGTCCTCGGCCGCAGCAGCCGAGATGATCACGCTCATGCCCATGTGGAGGGGCCTCCCCAGTCGTCGTGCCCGGCGCGCAGAGGGTGGCGCGCTCACGCTCAGTATCCGAGCGTATGCGCCACCGTCAAGAGTGACGTTCGCCAGCGTGCTACCCGGGTGTCAGGTTCCCTCAACCTTCGACGGGGCAGACGTGGCAAGGGTCACGCCGGGGCGGGGGTGGGGGCGACGCGCCGTGGGCGGGGCGGGGCGGGCCGTGGGGCGCTCGGGTGAGCCGGGGCGGGGGCCCGCCCGGTCAGGGGTAGCGCTCGGCGTGCAGCAGCAGTCGCAGGCAGGCCAGGCAGCGGGAGCGGGTGGGACCGATGGAGCCGCGCGGCATGCCGAGGCGTTCGGAGAGCTCGCGGTAGGTGGGCGGCGGATCCTCGGCCAGGGCGGCGATCAGCTGCGGGCAGCGGCCGGGCAGGGCGGCGACGGTCTCGCGGACCACGCGGCGGCGGAGTTCGGCGAGGAAGACGTCCTCGGCGGAGGGGACGGGCGGAAGGGGGGTGCACACACCGTGCATGACGGGCCCGGGCGGGGCCGGTTACGCCCGGACCGGGGCGCGCACGCGGGAGGGGCGTGACGGTCGGACCGTCACGCCCCTCGCACGCTGCTCCAGGGGTCGATCCCCGTTGCTCGGGGGATCAGCCCTGGGCCCACTCCTGCTGCCGCGCCAGGTCCGCCTTCACCTCGGCGAGCTGGACCGCGACGGCCGAGGGGGCGGTGCCGCCGCGCCCGTTGCGGGCGGCGATGGCGCCGTGCACGCTGAGCACCGTCCGGACCTCGGGGGTCAGGTGCTCGGAGATCGAGGCGAACTGCTCGTCCGTCAGGTCGGACAGTTCGATGCCCTGGGCCTCGCAGACCTTGACGCAGGCGCCGGCCACCTCGTGCGCGACCCGGAACGGCACGCCCTGCTTGACCAACCACTCGGCGATGTCGGTGGCGAGCGAGAAGCCGGCCGGGGCCAGCTCCTCCAGCCGCTCCCGGTGCACGGTGAGGGTGGCCATCATCCCGGTGAACGCGGGCAGCAGCACCTCCAGGGTGTCGCAGGAGTCGAAGACCGGCTCCTTGTCCTCCTGGAGGTCCCGGTTGTAGGCGAGCGGCAGCGCCTTGAGGGTGGCCAGCAGGCCGGTCAGGTTGCCGATCAGCCGGCCGGACTTGCCCCTGGCCAGCTCGGCGATGTCCGGGTTCTTCTTCTGCGGCATGATCGAGGAGCCGGTGGAGAAGGCGTCGTGCAGGGTGATGAAGCCGAACTCCTTGGTGTTCCAGATGATCACCTCCTCCGCGATCCGGGAGAGGTTGATGCCGATCATCGCGGTGACGAAGGCGAACTCGGCGACGAAGTCGCGCGAGGCGGTGCCGTCGATGGAGTTGCCGACCGAGCCGCCCTCGAAGCCGAGGTCGGCGGCGACGGCCTGCGGGTCGAGGCCGAGCGAGGAGCCGGCCAGCGCGCCGGAGCCGTACGGGGAGACGGCGGTGCGGGCGTCCCACTGGCGCAGCCGCTCGGCGTCCCGGCCGAGGGCCTGCACGTGCGCGAGGACGTGGTGGGCGAACAGCACCGGCTGGGCGTGCTGGAGGTGGGTGCGGCCCGGCATCGCGGTCTCGGGGTGCGCCTCGGCGAGGCCGACCAGGGCGTGCTGGAGGTCGAGCAGCAGGCCGCCGATGGTCCTGGCGTGGTCCCGCAGGTACATCCGGAACAGGGTGGCGATCTGGTCGTTGCGCGAGCGCCCGGCCCGCAGCTTGCCACCGAGATCGGCGCCGAGGCGCTCCAGCAGGCCGCGCTCCAGGGCGGTGTGGACGTCCTCGTCGGCGACGGTGCCGACGAAGGTGCCGGCCTGGACGTCGGCGAGCAGCTGGTCGAGCCCGGCCAGCATGCCGGCCAGTTCCTCGTCGGAGAGCAGTCCGGCCGTGTGCAGCACCCGGGCGTGGGCCTTGGAGCCGGCGATGTCGTAGGGGGCGAGGCGCCAGTCGAAGTGGACCGAGGCGGAGAGCTTGGCCAGCGCCTCGGACGGGCCGTCGGCGAAGCGCGCGCCCCAGAGGCGGACGTCGGAGGACTGCTGGGCGGTCATCGCGGTGGCTCCTTCACACATGTACGGTGGGTGGCATAAGTATGCATCACACCGTATGAAACACAAAACCCCGGTCGAAGCGGATCCTTCGACCGGGGTTCCGGGTGCCCGGTGCCTACTGGGCCTTGGCCTGGGCGAGTTGCATCAGGTGGTCGGCCAGCGCCTGGCCGCCGGCCGGGTCGCGGCTGATCAGCAGCACGGTGTCGTCCCCCGCGATGGTGCCGATGATCTCGAAAACCTCGGCCTGGTCGATCGCCGAGGCGAGGAACTGCGCGGCCCCGGGCGGGGTGCGCAGCACGACCAGGTTGCCGGAGGCCGTCGCGGAGACCATGAGCTCGCCGGCCAGCCGGGCCATCCGCCCCTCGCTGGCCGACTCCCCCATCGGGGCGCGCGGGGTGCGGTCGCCGCCCTCGGCGGGGACGGCGTAGATCAGCGCGCCGTCCCGGTTGCGGATCTTGACCGCGCCCAGCTCGTCCAGGTCCCGGGAGAGGGTGGCCTGGGTGACCACCAGTCCGTCGTCGGCGAGCAGCTTGGCGAGCTGGCTCTGCGAACGCACGGGCTGGCGGGTGAGCAGGTCCACGATCCGCCGGTGGCGCGCCGTGCGGGTCTGCGGGACCTGCGGCGTCGGGCCGGCGGCGGAGGGGCCGGAGCGGGGTTCGGTCATGTGATTATTCTCCCGGACGACGGTCAACTCGCATCGGCCGGGGCGCTCTCGCGCACCGTCCGGAGGATCTCCGGCAGCGCCGCGAGGAAGGCGTCCGCCTCCTGCTCGGTGAGTACCAGCGGCGGCGCCAGCCGTACGGCGTCCGGAACGGCCGCGTTCACCAGGAAGCCCGCCTGCTGGGCGACGGCCTGGACCTGCGCCGAGACCGGCCGGGTGAGCACGATGCCGAGCAGCAGACCGGCCCCGCGCACGTGCGAGACCAGCGGGTCGCCGATGGCCTCGACGCCGCGCCGCAGCCGGTCGCCGATCTTGCGGACGTGCTCCAGCAGGCCCTCGGACTCGATGGTGTCCAGCACCGCGAGCCCGGCCGCGGCGGCCACCGGGTTGCCGCCGAAGGTGGTGCCGTGCTGGCCCGGGGTGAGCAGCTCGGCGGCCGGGCCGAAGGCCAGCACCGCGCCCATCGGCAGGCCGCCGCCGAGCGCCTTGGCCAGGGTGACCACGTCCGGCTCGACGCCCTCGGCGGCCTGGTGGGCGTACCAGTACCCGGTGCGGCCGATACCGGTCTGGATCTCGTCCAGGACCAGCAGGGTGCCGGTGGCCCGGGTGATCTCGCGGGCGGCCCGGAGGTAGCCCTCGGGCAGCGGGATCGCGCCGTTCTCGCCCTGGATCGGCTCCAGGAAGACGGCGGCGGTTTCGGTGGTGACGGCCGCGCGCAGCGCCTCGACGTCGCCGAACGGGACGTGGGTGACGTCGCCGGGCAGCGGGAGGAACGGCGCCTGCTTGGCGGGCTGGCCGGTGAGCGCGAGGGCGCCCATCGTCCGGCCGTGGAAGCCGCCCTGGAGGGCGACCAGGTGGGTGCGGCCGGTGCGCCGGCTGATCTTGAAGGCGGCCTCGTTGGCCTCGGCGCCGGAGTTGCAGAAGAAGACCCGGCCACCCGGCCGGCCGTCCAGCTCCAGCAGCCGTTCGGCGAGGGCGATGGTCGGCTCGGCCATGAAGAGGTTGGAGACGTGGCCGAGGGTGGCGATCTGCCGGCTGACCGCCTCGACCACGGCCGGGTGGGCGGTGCCGAGGGCGTTGACGGCGATGCCGCCGAGCAGGTCGGTGTACTCCTTGCCGTCGGCGTCCCACAGCTTGACGCCCTCGCCGCGCACCAGCGGGATCCGGGGGGTGCCGTAGTTGTCGGTGAAGGCGTGCTGCCACCGGTCCTTCAGCTGGTCGTTCGCGGTCATGCCAGTCCCCCGGTCACGTTCGGTTCGTCGTCCGGCACGACCATCGTGCCGATGCCCTCGTCGGTGAAGATCTCCAGCAGCAGGCTGTGCTGCACCCGGCCGTCCAGCACGCGGGCGGTGCCCACGCCGGAGCGGACGGCCCGCAGGCAGCCCTCCATCTTGGGGAGCATGCCGCTGGCCAGGCTCGGCAGCAGGCCCTCCAGCTCGGTCGCGTTGAGCTGGCTGATCACGTCGTCGGAGTTCGGCCAGTCCTTGTACAGGCCCTCGACGTCGGTCAGCACGACCAGCATCTCGGCGCCGAGCGCGACCGCCAGGGCGGAGGCGGCGGTGTCGGCGTTGATGTTGTAGACGTGACCGTCGACGCCGCGGGCGATCGAGGAGATGACCGGGATCCGGCCATCCGCGATCAGCGCCTTCACCGCGCCGGCCTCGATGTTGACGATGTCGCCGACCAGGCCGATGTCGACCTGCTCGCCGTCCACCACCGCGTAGCGCTTGACCGCCGTCATGGTGTGGGCGTCCTCGCCGGTCATCCCGACGGCGAACGGGCCGTGCTCGTTCAGCAGGCCGACCAGCTCGCGCTGCACCTGGCCGGACAGCACCATCCGGACCACGTCCATGGTCTCGGGGGTGGTGACGCGCAGGCCGTTGGTGAAGTTGGACTCCAGGCCGAGCTTGTCCAGCTGGGCGCTGATCTGCGGGCCGCCGCCGTGCACCACCACCGGGTGCAGCCCGGCGTAGCGGAGGAAGACGACGTCCTGGGCGAAGGCCGCCTTGAGGCTCTCGTCGACCATGGCGTTGCCGCCGAACTTGATCACGATGGTCTTGCCGTGGAAGCGCTCCAGCCACGGCAGCGCCTCGATCAGCGTCATGGCCTTGGGCAACGCGGTGTTGTTGCGGGCCTGTTCGCCCTTGGGTGCGATCTGCACGGGTTTCCCTCGTCGATGGGGGTCCCCCGGCCGAAGGCTGGGGGAGGATGTCGCGGATCGGCTGCGGGTGCCGCGGCTCAGCTGGAGTAGGCGCTGTTCTCGTGGACGTAGTCGGCCGTCAGGTCGTTGGTCCACAGCGAGGCGCTCGCCGTACCGGCGTTGAGGTTCGCGGTGATGACGACGTCGCGGGCCTTCATGTCCACCAGCTCGCGGTCCTCGCCCACGCCGCCGTCCTTGCAGACCCAGACGCCGTTGATGGCCACGTCGAGCCGGTCGGGGTCGAAGGCGGCGCCGGTGGTGCCGATCGCGGACAGCACCCGGCCCCAGTTGGGGTCCTCGCCGTGGATGGCGCACTTGAGCAGGTTGTTGCGGCCGATCGTCCGGGCGACCTCGACGGCCTCGTCCTCGGTGGCGGCGCCGGTGACGTCGATCCGGATGTCCTTGCTGGCGCCCTCGGCGTCGCCGATCAGCTGGCGGGCCAGGTCGGCGCTGACGGTGCGGACGGCCTCGGCGAACTCGGCCGCGTCCGGGGTGATGCCGGTGGCGCCGGAGGCGAGCAGCAGCACGGTGTCGTTGGTCGACATGCAGCCGTCGGAGTCGATCCGGTCGAAGGTGGTGCGGGTGGCGCCGCGCAGCGCGGTGTCCAGGGCGGCGTCGTCCAGGTCGGCGTCGGTGGTGAGCACCACCAGCATGGTGGCCAGGCTCGGGGCGAGCATGCCCGCGCCCTTGGCCATGCCGCCGACCGTCCAGCCGGCCGGGCTGGTGATCTGGGCGGTCTTGTGCACGGTGTCGGTGGTCTTGATGGCGATCGCGGCGGCCTCGCCGCCCGTCGCGCTCAGCTCCCCGGCGGCCAGGGTGACGCCGGGCAGCAGCACGTCCATCGGCAGCCGGACGCCGATCAGGCCGGTGGAGGCGACGGCGACCTCGCCGGCGTTGAGCCCCAGCTCCGCGGCGACCCGCTCCGCGGTGGCGTGGGTGTCCTGGAACCCGGCCGGGCCGGTACAGGCGTTGGCGCCACCGGAGTTGAGGACGACGGCGGAGACCCGTCCGCCCTTGAGGACCTGCTGGGACCAGAGCACGGGCGCGGCCTTGACCCGGTTGCCGGTGAAGACCCCGGCCGCGGCGAGCGAGGGACCGTCGTTGACGACCAGGGCGAGGTCCGGGGTGCCGGAGGCCTTGATGCCCGCGGTCACGCCGGCGGCCCGGAAGCCCTTGGCGGCGGTCACGCCGGTGTTCGGGGTGGTCACGGTGCGACTCCGTTCAGGGGAAGGCCCAGCTCCTCGGGCAGGCCGAGGGCGATGTTCATGCTCTGCACCGCGCCACCCGCGGTGCCCTTGACGAGGTTGTCGATCGCGCTGATCGCGATGACCCGCCCGGCGGTGGCGTCCAGGGCGACCTGGATCAGGGCGGTGTTGGCGCCGTAGACGCTACTGGTCTGCGGCCACTGCCCCTCGGGCAGCAGGTGGACGAAGGGCTCGTCCGCGTACGCCCGGGCGTACGCGTCTCGCAGGCTCCCGGCACTCACGCCCGGCTTCGCCTTGGCGGAGCAGGTGGCCAGGATGCCGCGCGACATCGGGACGAGGGTGGGGGTGAAGGAGACCGTCACCGGCTCGCCGGCGACCGGGCTGAGGTTCTGCACCATCTCCGGGGTGTGCCGGTGCACGCCGCCGACGCCGTACGGGCTGACGCTGCCCATGACCTCGCTGCCGAGCAGGTGGGTCTTGGCGGCCTTGCCCGCGCCGGAGGTGCCGGAGGCGGCGACCACCACGGCCTCCGGCTCGACGAGCCCGGCCGCGTAGGCGGGGAACAGCGCCAGGGAGACCGCCGTCGGGTAGCAACCGGGCACGGCGATCCGGTTGCTGCCCTTCAACGCGTCGCGGTGGCCGGGGAGTTCGGGCAGACCGTAGGGCCAGGTACCGGCGTGGGCGGAGCCGTAGAACTGCTCCCAGTCGGTGGCGGCCCTGAGCCGGAAGTCGGCTCCACAGTCGATCACCAGGACGTTCTGGCCGAGCGCCTCGGCGACGGCGGCGGACTGGCCGTGCGGCAGCGCCAGGAACACCACGTCGTGGTCGGCCAGCACCTCGGGAGTGGTGGGCTCGAGCACGCGGTCGGCCAGCGGGACCAGGTGCGGCTGCAGCGCGCCCAGCGCGGTGCCCGCGTTCGAGCCGCCGGTCAGCGCCCCGATCTCCACCTCCGGGTGGCCGAGCAGCAGGCGCAGCACCTCACCGCCCGCGTACCCGCTCGCGCCGGCGACGGCGACTCGCAATGCCATGGCGTTCCTCCTTTGTCGTGGCATGAATATACGCGCGAAGGAAAAGTCATGCAAGGCTGGGTAACGGGATCGCGATGGCTCTGGCGGTGGCGATCGCGTTGGTGATCGCGGGGCAACCGTTGTCGCCCGGCTCCCGGAGCGGAGAGCGCCGCTGAACTGCCGCGCGGGTTACCGCTTGACCGCCCGCAGCACCACGAACTTGGGGTTCCCGGCGACGACTTGGCAGTTGCCGAACAGCTTGCGCAGCTTGACGTGGTAGCCCAGGTGGCGGTTGCCGACCACCCACAGCTCACCGCCGGGCCGCAGCGCCCGCCGGGCACCGGTGAACATCCGCCAGGCGGTGGCGTCGGTGGTGGCCTGGTGGGTGTGGAACGGCGGGTTGTTGAGCACCAGGTCCACCGAGCCGGGGGCGAACACCGCCGGGTCGAGCGCGTCCGCGGTGCGGAACTCGGCCGGGGCGTCCGGGCCCAGGTTGGTGCGGAAGGTCTCCTCGGCCGAGGCCACCGCCTGGTGGGACTCGTCCACGAACACCAGCTCCGCGCCCGGCCCGGCGAGCGCCGCCGCCGTACCGACCACGCCGTTGCCGCAACCGAGGTCGACCACCCGGTCGCCGGGGGCCGGGGTCGGCAGGTGGGTCAGGAAGAAGCGGGTGCCGATGTCGAGCCGCTCCGCGCAGAAGGTGCCCGCGTGGTTGACCACGGTACGGCCGGCGGCGACGCCGATGTCCGGAGGCAGCGCGTAGCGGTGCGGCCACGGGTTGGGACCGGGGTCGAGCGCCGGGTCGGGGGTGCAGAAGATCAGCCGGGCCTTGCGGACGGCGAGCGAGGTGCGGGTCGGGCCGAGAACCCTCTCGAACAGCTGGAGGGTGGAGGTGTGGATCTCGGTCACCATCCCGGTGCCGATCACCACGGTGCCGGGGTGGACCGCCGGGGCGAGCCGGTGCAGCTGGTCCTCCAGCAGGGCCAGGCTCTTGGGCACCCGCACCAGCAGGACGTCGATCCGCTCCGGCGGGGTGTCCCGCGTGGTGCGCAGGCGGGTCTCGTCGACGGCGGCGCCGGCCCGGGCGAGGTTCTCCCGGGTGGCCTGCCGGCCGAGGTGGGAGTCGCTGATCTGGACCGGCTGGTACGGCGCCAGCGCGGTGGCCAGCGCGCCCCAGCGGTCGCCGAGGACGGCGATCCGGCGGCCGGCCAGCTCGGTGGCGGCGCCGCCGGCGCTGTCGGCAGCGCCGGCGAGGTGTCGCAGCAGGTACTCGTCGGCTGCGTCCCAGGCCCGCAGCCGCTCGCGCGGGTCCACCGGGAAGCGGGTGAGGTCGAGGGTGCCCCAGGGGGTCTCGAAGGTGGTAGCTGACGGTGACGAGGCGGGCGTGGTCTGCGGATTCATCGTGTTCTCAGGCTATCCGAAGGTCCCCCGGGGAACGGTTTCGGCAGATACTGGAAGGGCCCGACCGAGAGGGGTGAGGGCGATGGACTGGAAACTCGAAGTCGTGGTGGTCCCGGTGGCCGATGTGGACCGCGCGAAGCTCTTCTACGAGGAGCAGGCCGGCTTCACCGTGGACCACGACACCCGGCTGCGGGACGGGGTCCGAGTGGTCCAGCTGACTCCGCCCGGCTCGCGCTGCTCGATCGTGGTGGGCACCGGGGTGATCGAATCCCCGCCCGGCTCGGTGAAGGGCCTCCAGCTGGTCGTCCCGGACATCGAGAAGGCACACGCGGAGCTCGCGGCGCGCGGCGTGGCCGTCAGCCCCGTCCAGCACTTCGTCGCGGGGGCCCGGGTGAACGGGCACGGCGAGGCCTGGAACAACTTCGTGTTCTTCAACGATCCGGACGGCAACGGCTGGGCGGTCCAGGAGGTCCCGTCCGCCGCTTAGGGCCCGTCCGGCGCTCGGAGCCCGTCCGGCGGCTTCGGTAGGCTCGCGGGATGGCTGAGGACGAGGGAAGCGTGCGGGTCGACGTCTGGGTCTGGTCGGTCCGGCTGGCCAAGACCCGTTCGCTGGCGGCGGCCGCCTGCAAGGCCGGGCACGTCCGGGTGAACGGCGAGCGGGCCAAGCCCGCCCAGCCGCTCAGGGCCGGGGACGAGGTCCGGGTCCGCGAGGAGGGCTACGAGCGGGTGGTCGTGGTGCGCAAGCCGATCCGCAAGCGGGTCGGCGCCCAGGTCGCGGCGGAGTGCCTGACCGACAACAGCCCCCCGCGACCGCCGCGCGAGTTCACCCCGACCGCCTTCGAGCGGGACCGCGGCGCCGGGCGCCCGACCAAGCGGGAGCGCCGCGACCTGGACCAGCTGCGCGGCCGGTAGCGGCCGTCGGCCCTGGGCTACGCCGCGGTGTCGGTGAGCACCCTGGCCAGGAAGGCGTCGAGGTTGCCCACCGTACGGGCGACCTGCTGCTCCAACGGCAGCGACTCGTCCGGCCTGGTCACCGCGGCGGACTTCTTCAGTCCGCGGACGTAGAGCGAGCAGGCGAGGTCGGCGCAGATGTACGTGCCGACGGTGTTGCCCTCGCGCCCGGACGCCCCGGCCCGGCGGGCGGCCAGCAGCGCGACGCCCGACCCGGCGTGTGCGGTGATGCACAGCGAGCAGACGTTGGTCTTGGTCAGGCTGCGCCGGACCATCGGCGAGCGCAGCGTCACGCCGACCGGCTCGCCGCCGTACGGCGCCACCAGGTACGCCCGGTCGGGCGCGCCCTGGTCCCGCCAGCCGAGGAAGTCCAGGTCCCCCCAGGGAAGTTCGGCCAGGCCCCGGGGCAGCGTGAGTCGACGGGCCTCGCCCTTGGAGCAGTTGACGAAGGACGCGCGGATCTCGGGGTCGCTGAGGGGTTCCATGACGCGGAAGCTAACACCGCCCGCCGTGCCCTGTCGCGTCAATTCCGCCCGGTCCGTACCGGGTGCGCGGCCTGGAGGGCGAGCCGCCGCGGGGCGTCCTCGCCGATCCGGGTGAGCAGGTCGTCCAGGGCGAGGAAGGCCTCCCAGCGCTCCCGGCCGGTGGCGGCGGCGAGCCGGTCGACCACCCGGTCCTCCAGGTCGCGGACGCGCTTGTCCTTCCAGGCCTTGTCAGCCAGGCTCACCAGCAGGTCCTCGGTGGTGGTGTCGGGCTCGGTCCAGCTCGCGTGGGTACGGGCGAAGCGGGCCAGCGGCTCGGGGACGCCGTGCGCCAACAGCAGGGCGTGGCCCGCCGGTTCGTGGGCAGAGCCGGGCGTCGAGAGCTCCTCCGGGTGGACCACCTTGCCGATGTCGTGGGTGGCGGCGCCGAACCGGACGGCCTCCTGGTCGAGGACCAGTCCCTCGGCGGCGCAGAACCCGGCGATCCGCTCGGCGACCTGGTGCACCAACGCGAGGTGGGCGACCAGTCGGGGCGGGGCCTCGACGGCCCGCAGCAGCTCGGCGGCCCCGGCGGGCAGGGGCGGCAGTTCGGTGGTCACGCCGCAGGGTACTCGCCGGGGTGATGGGTTGTCAGTGCCCGTACGTAGTCTGCGGTGGTCGGTCCCGGCACAGGAGGGAGGTGCCGGGACCGGCCACCCCGTCACGGCTTGACGGTGGCGCCGGGCCGCGTCACGGCTTGAGCGGCTTGAGCGCGACGCCCGCGTAGGCGGAGACGTCCTGCCAGCCCTCGGGCAGTTCGGTGGTGCGGATGTGGCCCGCGGTGGGGCGCCAGAGCGGGAGTTGGACGAGACCGGGGCCGACGAACTCGAAGTCGCCGAAGAAGGGTTCGACGCCGGCCCGGGGCCGCAGCACCAGCGGGGCACTGGCGCTCTTGTAGATCCGGGTGCCCTCGGCGGCGCTCTCCCGGGAGGCGAAGTCCGGGCTGCCGTGGGAGAGGATCAGGGCGCTGCCGGGGGCGAGCGCGTCGCGCAGGGTGCGGACGATCCGCTGGGCGCCTTCCTCGTCCCGGATGAAGTGCAGGACGGCGACGAGCATCAGCGCGACGGGCTGGGAGAGGTCGACGGCGCCGCCGAGCTCGGGGTGGCGCAGGATCGCCTCGGGGTCGCGCAGGTCGGCCTCGATGACCGAGGTGCGCCCGGCGGGGCGGCCGGCCAGCAGGGCGCGGGCGTGGGTGGCGACGATCGGGTCGTTGTCGACGTAGACCACCCGGGCGTCCGGGGCGACCCGCTGGGCGACCTCGTTGGTGGAGCCGACGGCCGGGATGCCGGTGCCGATGTCGACGAACTGGCGGATCCCCCGGCCCGCGGCGAACTCGACGGCCCGGCCGAGGAACTGCCGGTTGGTGCGGGCCAGCAGTGGCAGTGCCGGGTAGGCGGCTATCGCGGCCTGGGCGGCCTTGCGGTCGGCCTCGAAGTTGTCCTTGCCGCCCAGGTAGTAGTCGTACATCCGGGCGGTGTGCGGGATGCCGGTGTCGAGCTCGCTCGGCGGCTGCCAGTCATCGGCCCTGGCCCACTCCCAGCCGGTGCGGGCGTCCTGGTCGACGGCCGCGGTGTCCTCGTGCATCATGTTCCGCCCCCAATGCGCAATGCCGGAAGGTGCCTACTGCCCCGTAACACGCGGTGCGCCGTGATCGTATCCAAGGACCCGCCGTGGAAACAGCGGGAGTTCAGGTTTACGCAAGACCCGGACAGCGGAGTGTGTGCACGTCAAACGCGGTAGCGGAGGGCGGCCCCGGGCGGCGGCTCCGGATCGCCGGGCGGGGCCGTCCTCTCTATGCTGGCTGCCGATGACTGCCGACCGCCGCACCGTACTGCGCACCGCCGCCAAGCTGGCCGCCCTGTCAGCCGCGGGAGGGCTCCTCACCTCCTGCGACAACGGCACGCCCCGCCGGGCCGACACCGGGGCGCTCGCCGCGCACCCCGGCAGCGTCGACCCCCAGCACCTCACCGACCCGGCTTGGAACGGCGGTGAGGGGCCCGCCTCCCCGGCCCCGCCCACCCCGACCGGGCCGCAGCCCGACGCCGGGCCGACCCCGGCCGCCGCCGCGACCCCGACCCCGCCCGTACTGACGCCACTGGCGGGCGGCACCCCGTTCGAGGTGGTGCACGGGCCGCGCTCCGGCAAGAACGTGGCGCTCACCTGCCACGGCAGCGGCGACCCGAAGCTCGCCACCGCCCTGTTGGAGGCCGCCGAGCAGCGCGGCGTCAAGCTGACCGTGATGGCGGTCGGCAGCTGGCTGGACCAGCAGCCGCAGATGGCCCGGCGGATCCTGGACAGCGGCCACGAGCTGGGCAACCACACCCAGAACCACCTCAACATCTCCGCCATGACGCCGGACCAGGCCCGCGCCGAGATCGCCCAGTGCGCCGACCGGCTGCGGCAGCTGACCGGCTCGATCGGCCGCTGGTTCCGCCCGTCCGCCGCGCAGTACGCCACCTCGATGGTGGGCGATCAGGCCAAGGCCGTCGGCTACGAGCACGTGCTGTCCTTCGACGTCGACCCGCGCGACTACAACGACCCGAGCGCCGCCGAGCTGCAGCGCCGGGTGCTGAACGCGGTGCGCGGCGGCTCGGTGGTGGCCCTGCACATGGGCCACCAGTGCACCATCGACGCGCTCCCGGCGATCCTGGACGGGCTGGCGAAGGCGGGGCTCAAGCCGGTCACCGCCAGCCAGCTGTGCGCCTGAGCGGCAGGGCAGCAGACCGGCCGAACCGCAGGGCGCCTGAGCGGCAGGGCAGCAGACCGGCCGAACCGCAGGGCGCCTGAGCGCCTGAGCGCCTGACCGGATCCGCCGGTCAGACCATCGGGTCGTCGTCCTTGTACGGGCGCAGCCGCAGCGTCCGGGCGTCCGCCGCGCGGATCTCGCCGGCCCGGGCGACCAGCTCCTCCAGGTCGTCCCGCCCCGCGTGGATGAACCGCCCGTGCAGCGCGTCGAAGCGGCCGCGGGCGGCGTCCACGGTGACCGCGACCATGTACGGGATCGAGCCCCACTCCTTCATGTCCCGGAACATCGGCATCCCCGCGGTCATGTCGGTGGCCACCGCACCGGGGCTGATGTCCAGCACCACGACGTCGTGCCGGGCCAGCGAGTCCGCCATGTTGTCGGAGAGCTGGAGCAGCGCGCCCTTGGAGGTCGCGTACGCGGTGTAGTCGCCGTCCGGGCGCAGCGCGAAACCGGAGTTGAGGTTGACCACCCGGCCGTGGCGGCGGGCGACCATGCCGGGCAGCACGCAGCGCAGCAGGTTGTAGGGGCCGCGCAGGTTGGTCTCGATCACCTGCCACCACTGGTTGGGGTCGGTCTCCCACAGCGGCACCTCGGCGCGGTCGACCAGGCCGGCGTTGTTCACCAGCAGGTCGATCGGGCCGAGGTCGCGCTCGACCAGCCGGACGGCCTCGCGCACCGAGCCGGGGCGGCAGACGTCGGCGGTGACGGCGACGCCCCGGGAGCCGTGCCTGACGCACTCCTTGAGGGTCTCGGTCAGCGTCTCGTGGGTGCGGCCGACCAGTCCGACGGCCATGCCCTCGGCGGCCAGGCCGATGGCGATCTCCCGGCCGATGCCCCGGCCGCCGCCGGTGACCAGCGCGACCTGTCCTGTGAGCGATCCCGTCGGCACCGCGTGCTCCCTTCCGGTCCCCGGCCCCCGTCTGCGGCATTCTGTCGGGCGGCGCCCGGCGGCGGGTCCGGGCACACGCGCGGGCGGCGCGGCCTCACCCGTACGGGGGGCCTTTCGGACTGGCACCCTGCCGGGGAGGGGGTGACCTACTGGCCGGTACGGAGTAGTAACGTCGTCGGGGCGGTGACCGGTGCACCCATTCCGGTACACCGACCCGTTGACCAGCAGCTCGCTGGGCCACCAGTTCGCTGGGCGACCCCCAGCACCACCGAAGGGCAACTGAGTGAGTGACATCGCGCGCGTCGGAGTAGTCGGCTGCGGCCTGATGGGGTCGGGCATCGCCGAGGTCTTCGCCCGGGCCGGGCTGGACGTCATGGTGTCGGAGGCCAGCGGTGAGGCGCTGGAGTTCGGGCGCACCCGGCTGACCAACTCCCTGGAGACGGCGGTCAAGCGCGGCAAGCTGACCCCCGAGCTGCGGGACGAGGCGATGGCCCGGCTGTCCTTCACCACCGACCTGTCCGACTTCGCCGACCGCGACCTGGTGGTCGAAGCGGTCGCCGAGCGCGAGGACGTCAAGGTCCAGATCTTCCAGACGCTGGACCAGGTGGTCGAGCGCCGGGACGCCATCCTGGCCTCCAACACCTCCTCGATCCCGATCGTGAAGCTGGCCGCCGCCACCTCCCGCCCGGAGCAGGTCATCGGCCTGCACTTCTTCAACCCGGCGCCGGTGCAGAAGCTGGTCGAGGTCATCCCGACCCTGACCACCTCGGCGACCACCACCGAGCGGGTCGAGGCCTTCGCCACCCAGGTGCTCGCCAAGGAGCCGATCCGCGCCCGCGACCGGGCCGGCTTCGTGGTCAACGCGCTGCTCGTGCCGTACCTGCTGTCCGCGGTGCGGATGTTCGAGTCGGGCGTGGCCACCGCCTCGGACATCGACAAGGGCATGGAGGCCGGCTGCGCCCACCCGATGGGCCCGCTGCGGCTGTGCGACCTGATCGGCCTGGACACCATCGTGTCGATCGCCGAGTCGATGTACGACGAGTACAAGGAGCCGCTGTACGCCGCTCCCCCGCTGCTGTCCCGGATGGTCGACGCCGGGCTGCTGGGCCGCAAGTCCGGCCGCGGCTTCTACGACTACACCGCGAGCGCCTGACCTGCACTAATGCCGCCCGGCAGCCTGCTGCCAACGGCGGCGAAGCGACCCGGTCGACGAGCTGTCAGCTCCGACCGGCTTGCCTCTGCCGACCGTCGGTGCCCTGGGTGGCCTCGCTGGCGCTGCTGCGGCCGTGTACGCGGCACTCCACCCCTGACACCACCGCGCCCCCGCCCGGCCACGTGCCTGCCGGGCGGGGGCGCTTCGTCGTGCTCTCAGCCTGCGGCCTTGTCGTACTCGGCGGCCTGGTCCGGCGTCAGTGCTTTGGCGACGCGCACGAGCACCGTGCCGTGGACGTAGTCGTACTCGGCGAAGATCGGCTGCGCCTTGCCGATGGCCTCGATGTAGGCGGCACGGGCCTTGGCGTCCTCAGGGTTGGCGAAGGTTTCGATGGTGGCGCCGCGGTCGGCGCCTGACGCGTTGGCGTCTTCGATGCGGCTGTCAGTGATGACAGTTGCGCTCGTGTATTGGTGGGGCCGGCCCAGCAGCTTGTTCGGGTCGTCGGCTGCGGTGATGTCCGTGGTGCTCTTGGCGGTCGGGATCGCCTTCTTGATCTTGGCGGCGATGGTGGCAGCGTCCGGGGCGGCGGGCGGGGCTTCCTTCGGGCTCGCGGGCGCGGCTGCGGTACCGGCTGCGGGTGCCGTCGCCGGGGCCGTGCTGCCGTTGGTCGTAATGCTGCTGGAGCAGGCGGCGGTTGCGGCGAGGAGGCTGGCGGTGAGGAGGGTGAGGGTGGTGCGGCGCATGGTCCCCCCTGGGACGTGGTGCGGGTGGTGAGGGGGACCGTATCGGCGCGACTGTACCGTCTGGGGACGGTTTGGCCGAGCTGTGACCAAGCGGGTCAGGCCGCGACGTCGCCGTCGAGGTGGGCCTTGGCCGCGTCGAGGCTGGCTTGCCAGGTCTGCGCGTAGCAGGCCGCAGTGCGGGCTTCTTCCCAGATGGGGTGTGCGCGCAGGGCCAGGGCTGCGGTGACGTATGTGTCCCGGGCTGCGTCCACGTCTCCGCCGGCCTCGCCGGTGGTGGTCATCGCCCGGTCGGCCTCCAACGCGGCAGCGTGGAGTGGTAGCAGGTCATCCGGAACAAGAGATCGATCAGCAGACTCCCGTAGGCTCGGCCCATGCCCATTCGCTCTGTGGTGTTCGACATCGGCGAAACGTTGACCAGCGATACCCGCTACTGGGGTGATTGGGCCCGCTGGCTGGGCGCCCCCACGCACACAATGTCGGCCCTGGTCGGGTCGGTACTTGCTCAGGGCCGTGACAACGCAGACGCCATCCGCATCATCCGGCCTGGCGTGGACGTGGCCGCAGAGTGGCGGGCCCGGCAGGAAGCTGGCCAGGGGGACCACCTTGAGGAGTCGGACCTCTACTCGGACGTTCGCCCGGCTCTGGCCCGGCTCCAGGAAGCTGGGCTGTGGGTGGGGATCGCAGGAAACCAGAACTCCGGGGTCAGCGCCCTGCTACGCGGCCTCGGCCTGCCGGCCGACGCCGTCGCCACGTCCGGTGAATGGGGCGTCTCCAAGCCGAGCGCCCGGTTCTTCGAGCGGGTCATCGAGTGGGCACCAGGGCGGCCAGACGAGATCGTGTACGTCGGCGACCACCCGGCAAACGACGTCGTACCTGCGCTGACCGCCGGGCTCCGCGCTGCACACCTTCGCCGCGGCCCAATCGGCCTCACCTCCAGCGCGCCGGATGCGGACTGGACTGTGAACTCGCTGATCGAGCTGGCCGACCTGCTGGTCGGCGACTAGCAGGACCCGCCCGGCGGCGTGGCCACCGGGGCGACTTCGCCCAGCGCACGTACGGCGCCGGTACCGTCCCGAGTGCGACCACGGAACGGAGCCCAGAGCATGCCCGGAACGACTGCTGTCGCACTCGGTCAGCGAATCGAAACTGCCCGCCTCGCTGCTGGGTTGACTCGGCGTCGGCTGGAGGAGCTGTCCGGCGTCTCGTACAGCACGATCCGCAAGGTCGAGGGCAGCGAACGGTCACCAGGTGACGGGGTTCTGGATGCGTTGGCCCGCGCCCTGGGCCGCACCCCGGAGGATCTCCTGGGGGGCCCTGGTCGTACCGACAGCAGGGTGCACGAGGCCATCCCCGAGCTGCAGCGCGTGATCGCCACCTACGACCTGCCCGACGACGGCCGGGTCCGTCCGCTGGAGCAACTTGCGGCCGATGTCGATCGGGCGGTCGAGGACCGCGTGCAGTCGCAGTACGCGCACCTCGCCGAGCAGATGCCGCAGCTACTCGGCGAGTTGTTCCGTGCTGTCGACCAGGCCCGGGGCATTGAGCGCGAACAGGCCGCCCGTCTCCTCGCGCTGGCCGTGAGGTCGGCGGACGCGGTGGCCTACAAGTACGGCTACGGCGACCTCTCGGCCCGGCTGGTCGAGCTGATGAGGTGGGCAGCCTCGATCGCCGCCGACCCAGCCCTCGAAGCTGCCGCGGCGTACGTCCGCATGGAGATCTACTTCTCCGCCGACCGGCTCGGTCCCGGCCTTCGTTCGCTCCGGGCCGCCGTCGATCGAATGCCGACGCCGACGACGGAGCCGCTCGCTGCGGCTGCTGCCGCCCTGCACATGCGCGCGGCGGTCGCGGCCGGCCGGATGCGACTCTCGGACGAGGCGCGTGAGCATCTGCGGGATGCGGAGGCGCTTGCACAGCGGGTGCGGGAGCGGCTCTACGACGGCACCGCAGTAGGGCCGGACAGCCTGGAGATCCACCGGTTGTCGGTGGCAGTGGAGCTGGGCGAGCCGCAAGATCTTCGGGAGGCGGTAGACGCGGCGGGCCGTTGGGCGCCTCCGCAGTATCTGCCAGCGGAACGTAGGAGTCACTACTACATCGACCTCGGGCGAGCCCAGATGCTCCTTGGACGTCCGCAGCACGCGAAGGAATCATTGCTGGTCGCGCGGCGAATCGCGCCGCAGCACGTCCGTGAGCATGGCCAAGTTCGGGCCGAGTTGGCGACGATGGTCAGGCTGTCGCGCGGCCGGGACGAGCAGCTACTTCAGTTCGCTCGGTGGGCCAAGGCCGTCTGATGAAGTGCCACAGGTTGTGGCACTTTCGGGGGTAGCCGCCGGGGACGCTTAGGAGCATGACAGCGACACCAACCCCGGAGATTGTCGAATCGGGGTCGATAAGCCCCACTCGACTTCATGGGGAGGCGTGCATTATCTGCGGGTCGCCCGAGCTGCCGATGGTCAGGGCCGGTCACGTCTACACGTCGACCGGCGAGACGACGGCGCCGCTCGCTGGCCGGTGCCCCCCGGCGTGCCTGGAGGGCGAGTCGTGACGGCCGTCGTCAGCTGGCCACCATCGTCGGACAGCATCGTGATCACGCTCATTGTCCGCCCCGCCGGCCGGTACGTCAGCGCGGAGTGCCTGTTCCGCGCCCACCACGGGTGCCCGGGTGGCATCCGCGACGAGGCCCGCGTCGCCGTCCTGACCTGCCTCTGCCTCGCCACCGGCTGCGCGTGCGGCCGACATCTACCGGGAGGTACCACGTGAGTACTGCCGATCTCGTGAACATCGACCCGCGCGGCCGCCTCCGGTCGCCCCGCAGGCCCGCCCAGCACCACGCTGACGCGGCGACTGCCCGTATGCGGTTTGACGAGCACCGTAGCGCCGCCGGCCAGTGCGTGCGCTGCGACACCCTGTGGCCCTGTGCCGTCGCGACGGACGCGCTGAGTCAACCGTTCCATGACGCTGCAGGAGACGGGGCATGAACCTCGATGGCACTCTGACGGTTGCGGTGGACGGCCACCTGGAGCGCGTCACCCAGCCTGCGCTGCAGGCCCTGGACACGCTATGGCAAGTGGTGGGCTCGCTCCCGATGGACGAGCGTCAACGTCGCGCGATGGAGCGGATGTTCGGCTCTGGCCGCGCGGACGACCTTGAGCGCTGGATGGGCGGTGACGCGGTCACGGATGTGCCGATCGCCCTGGCCGACGGCCACACGGCCATCGTCCGGGTGAGTCACGGCGACGGGCTGACCCACGCCCAGCGGGTCGCCGACCGGTACACCATCGAGGAGCTGCCGACCGCCCGCCCCGGCCAGCATCGGTGGGGGATTCGCGACGCCGGGACCGGCTGGCTGGTGCATGCCGGTACCGGCGGCCGGCCACTCGAGTTCTCGGTTCGGGACACCGCTGACGCCTGGATCCGCGCGCGGGTGAACCTCGCCGGGTACCGCAGTCTTCCGCTAAAACCGGCTGGCGCGTGACCTCCGCTGGCGGGACCCCGGCCGTGATGACGAAGGGCACGTGCGTGGGCTGCGGGGCCGAGGTGTACGGGCGCCTGGTGGCCACGGTGGACGAGCGCAGGGAGTTGGTCGACGGCCACAGGGGCTGTCCGGGCCGCGCACGAGGAGTACGTCCACGCCGCCATTCCCGCTGAACGCCAGCGGTCGTCGGCACGGGAGGGCGACGATGGTTGGTCCCCGATTCCGATCTGGAGAGGACGCCATGAGCGGTGTTGTCCCGTATGACCGGCAGGGCCGTTGGCCCGGTCGCCGTCGGGGAGCTGCGTCTCCGACGGAGAAGCGCCACCCCCAGTTCCCGCC
The DNA here is from genome assembly GCF_055608425.1 of Kitasatospora sp. NPDC036934. Taxonomy (NCBI): domain Bacteria; kingdom Bacillati; phylum Actinomycetota; class Actinomycetes; order Kitasatosporales; family Streptomycetaceae; genus Kitasatospora; species Kitasatospora sp. NPDC036934. The sequence goes on from NZ_JBVJQR010000011.1 coordinate 192,572, forward strand.
GTCGGCCGAGGTGCTGGCGGCGCTAGAGGAGGAGGACGAGATGCACGACGACGGACAGAACCCGGCATCGGGAGGGTCCGGAGGGATCGGGGGGCCGAAGGCGCCCCCGGCTGGCCCGAACACCCCGCCGCCGCCGACCCCGCCGCCGACGGAGTAGCACCGACTCCTGGCCGGCCGTAGTGCCCAGGTGCCGCTGCCCGCGGCGGCTCGCCATGGCTGGCCGTACAGGCCGGGGACGCCCTGCATGAGGCCGCAGGCACAGCAGCCGTCCGGGGAGAATCCATAGAGTCTGGTGCTGCGTAGAGCCAGGGTAGAGGTCCACTGGTTCAAGCAGAGGCACAGTACGTCTCAGTACGTCAAAGAACATCTATGCAGGTCAGAGCCATTTTCTGGGCCAGCATCAACCCGGCAGCCCTTCCACCCGCACCATCGCCCACACGGAAGCCATGTACGACGAGTACAAGGAGCCGCTGTACGCCGCTCCCCCGCTGCTGTCCCGGATGGTCGACGCCGGGCTGCTGGGCCGCAAGTCCGGCCGCGGCTTCTACGACTACACCGCGAGCGCCTGAGCCTCGACGGAAGGGGCGCGCGCGCCCGTACCGGCCTCCGGTACGGGCGCGCCCCTTTGCGACTGCCTGACGGACCGCGCTACTTGACCCCGGCCTGCGCGCAGGCCTCCGCGTACTGCTGGGTGCAGATGTCGGACGCCTTGTAGAGCCCGCCGCCGACGACCGTGGCCTCCACCTTCGACTTGGTCACCACGATCGGGGTGAGCAGCAGCGAGGGGATCTTCAGCCCGCCGCTGTCGGTGAGTGTGGAGGCGGTCGTGCTGATGTCCATGCCCTCGGCCAGCTGGACGGCGATGCTGCCCGCCGCATCGGTCTCGGGCTTGTACGGCTTGTAGATGGTGTACGCCTGCTCGCCCGTGAGCACCCGGCGGACCGCGTCGAGGGAGGCGTCCTGGCCGCCGACCGGCACGTTCTTGATGCCGGCTGCCTTCAGGGCCTCGATGACGGCGGCGGCCATGCCGTCGTTCGCGACGTAGACGGCCTGGATGCCGTTCTTCCCGAGGCTCTGGATGGCCTCGTTCGTCTTCTCCGTGGCCACGTCCGGCTTCCACTCGCCGGACTGCTCGAAGGCGATCTTGACCCGGCCGTCCAGTGCCAGGTGCGCGCCCGCCTTGAACTGCGCCGCGTTGGGGTCGGATTCGGCGCCGTCGATCATCACGACGTTGGCCGAGGAGGCCTTCGGGCCGAGCGCGTCGAGCAGGGACTGGCCCTGGAGCTGACCGGTCTGCTGGTTGTCGAAGGAGACGTACGCGGCGACCTTGCCCTGGGCCAGCCGGTCGTAGGCGACGACCTTCACGCCCTTGGCGTTGGCGGCGTCCACCCACGGGGCGGTGAGCTTGGCGTCGACCGGGTCGAGCAGGATGACCTTCACGCCCTTGGCGAGCATGTCGTCGAACTGCTTCTTCTGAGCGGTGGCGTCGCCGCCCGCGTTGGCGTAGCTCACCGTGCACTTGGCGCAGAGGCCGGTCACCGTCTGCTCGATCAGGGGCTTGTCGAACGCGTCGTACCGGGTGGAGGACGTGCTCTCCGGCAGCAGCAGACCGATGCCCTCGCCACCTCCGCCCCCACCTCCGCCCCCGCCTCCGCCGGCCGCCGGCGTCTGGCCCGCCACCGTCTGGCCGCAGGCCGTGAGGGCGAGTGCGAGCGACACGGCGGCTGTGCCCGTGGCCGCGAGACGCATGGGTCTGATCATGATCGGTGGTGCCTCCTGTACGGCGCCGCAACCCTGCGGCAGGGGACGGAGTCAAGCGCCACCGTGCGAATGCGTCAATGCGGGAGGGATCGTTCGTTATGCCCCTGCTCGATTCGTTATGGGATGAACAGGACTTTCACAGTTCCTTGGGTTGTTCGCGGGGGGGGACCGAATGCCGAGATGGCGGGAGACCCGGGGAACGGGCTCCCGCCACCGCGCCGACCTCGGCGTCAGCTGTTGATGCTGTAACTGTCGCCGTAGACCTTCCACTTGAGCGGCGGGTTGAGGTCGAAGTTCTTGGCGTTGAGGAACACCGACTGCTCGGTGTCGACCCGGCTGGTGTCGGAGTGCGCCTCCTCCTTCTTCATGACCACCTTGCGGGCGTCCAGGAAGGCCTTGAGGTAGGTGGCCTCGTCGCCGCCCTGGGCGGGCGTCCTGGCCTTCTTCATGGCGGCCGCGCGGATGCCGCCGAAGCTGTCCGAGCTGTCGCCGGGGCCGTGCATCACGATGGCGTCGTAGTAGGCGAACTGGCCGAGCGCGCGCAGACCGTCGGCCTTGGCCTGGTTGACGGCGGGGTTGAAGTACACCCGGTCGCGCTCGTCGTTCTGGGCCTGCTGGAAGACCGGGTCCTTGGCGGCGGTGGCCCAGTCCTTGACGAACGGGGTGCCGAGGCCGGAGTGCGAGGCGCTGCCGTTGACCTTCTTCAGCGCGGGCAGGTACTTGGCGAGGACGTTGCCGGGCTTGAGGTCGGCGTAGTGCTGGACCAGGTCCAGCATGTCGCCGGTGCCGGAACAGAACCCGATGATGCCGGCGGTGTAGCCGCGGCCGTCACCGATGTCCTCGATGTACTTGTACTGGGCCTTCCAGTCCAGCGAGGAGTTCTCGGCACTGGACACCAGCTGCATCGCGATGTCCTTCTTGTGCGGGTCGTCGAGGCCGACGCCCTTGAGCTGGACGGACGTTGCGGGCGCGGGCGCGGCCTGGGCGGCCGAGGTGGCCGCGACGGTCAGGGGCGCGGCCACCAGGGCGGCGGCGAGGGCTATGCGGAGGGTGCGACGGGGCTGAGGACGCATGGGGACGCTCCGGTTCCTCGTAGGTTAGGAAACCTTCCTAACGAGAAGGAAACGCCCAGGAACCCCGGTCCCGCAAGGGTTTTGACAATGCGACTTCAAGGAGCTGCGAACGGTGCAGGTCAGACCGCCCGGCGGCGCACCCACCAGACCGCCGCCGCGCACAGGGCCACGGCGAGCAGGGTCGTCCAGCCGAACTCGATCCACTGGAACGGCCAGAACCGGTCGGCCGGTTGGTACACCTCGTGCATGGTGTAGCCGCCGTCGTGCACAAGGGACTGCAGACGGTCGTAATCACCGCCGAGGTGGTAGAACTCGGACTCGGAGAGCCGGTTCCCCGCCGGGTCGGAGTACCAGACGCTCAGCACCCAACGGTCGTCCGTCGCCAGCGACGTGATGGCGCGCACCGGCTCGTCCAGCGGGGTCATGTAGTGCGAGCGCACGGCCTGGGCGAGGAACGGCAGGGCGACCGAGGCCACCAGGCCGAGGCCCACCGCGAACACGGTGCGACGCAGCACCGCGCCGGCCAGCGCCGCGACCCCGAAGGCCACCAGCACCCGGCCGATCAGCACTGGCGGCGCCTCCACGAAGAGGTCCGGGTGGAACTGTCCGCCCATGAGCTCCAGCGGCACGCTCCACCAGCGCAGCACCAGCCCGAACAACGCCGCCACCACGGCCAGCACCGCGCCGCCCAGCACCAGGCCGCCCGCCGTCCAGCGGGTCCGTCCGGCCCCCTGGGTCCAGGCGAAGCGCACCGTGCCGTGCTCGAACTCCCGCGCCAGCAGCGGGCCGCCGAGGAACGCGCCGAAGACACCGCCGAGGACGTAGGCGACGCTGCCGAGCATCGGCATGCTGTCGGCGTACTGGCGCAGGAACCGCTTGAACGTCGCCGCACAGGCGGCGGTGGCCGGGTCGCAGGAGCCCGCGCCGGTGCGGTCCAGGCCGTCGTGCAGGTACCAGCCGTGCGCCAGCAGGACGAGCGAGATCACGCCCATCACGGCCAGCAGGGTCAGCAGCGCCGGCCGGTGGCGCAGCCCGGCGGCCCGCAGGACGGCGGAGCGGGGCGGGGCGAGGGCGATCGAGCTCACGACAGTACCTTCTGGTTCGTCCGGACGGCCCCGCGCGGGCCGGGCAGGGCGGAGGCGTTCGGCTCGCGCAGGTAGGCGAGCACCAACTCCTCCAGGCCGACGCGCTGTTGGCACCAGCCGCCGGACACCGGCGCGTCCAGTCCGCCGGTGCGCACCAGCAGGTGGGACTGGCTGCCGGCCCGGCGGTCGCGGACCACCGGCAGGCGCTCGGCGACGGCGTCGGCCTCGGCGGTCGGGCCGGTGAGCATCCGGTGGTCGGCGATCAGGTCGTCCACCTCCCCCGTCACCTGCACCCGGCCGCCGGCCAGCACCACCAGGTAGTCGCAGCTCTGCTCCAGCTCGTTGACGGCGTGCGAGGAGAACAGCACCGAGAGGCCGTCCTCGGCCACCGCCGTGAGCAGCACGGACATGAAGTCGTGCCGGGCGAGCGGGTCGAGCGCGGCCAACGGCTCGTCCAGGAGCAGCAGCTCGGGCCGCTTGGCGAGGGCCAGGGCGAGCGAGACCTGGGCCTGCTGGCCGCCGGAGAGCCGGCCGTACTTGCGGTCCAGCGGGATGCCGAGGCCGTCCAGATGGGTGCGCGCCCGGGTCTCGTCCCAGCGCCGGTTGAGGTGGCGGCCCATCGCGAGCAGGTCGCGTACGGGCAGGCCGGGGTAGAGCGCGGCGTTCTGGGCGACGAAGCCGATCCGGTCCAGGGCCTTCGGCGAGCCCGGGAGTTGGTCACCGAGGACGGTCATCGCGCCCTCGCTGGGCAGGGTGAGACCGGCGGCCAGGCTGAGCAGGGTGGTCTTGCCGGCGCCGTTCGGGCCGACCAGGGCCACCACGTGCCCGGCCGGGACGGCGAGGTGGCAGTCCCGCAGGGCCCAGGAGCGCCGGTAGCGCTTGCCGATGCCGCCGCAGTCGATCACGGTGTCGGTCGTCATCACGCCACCACCCCGTCGCGCCCGTCGCGCCCCTCGCGCAGGTCGCGCAGCGCGTCCTCGAACACCGCGACCATCCCCCCTTCGTCCAGCCCGGCGGACCGCGCCGAGCGCATCCAGTCCAGCAAGCCCCGCCGCAGCACGGCCCGTTCGCGCAGCGGCACCACTCCGGCGGGCAGTCCGCGCACGAAGGTGCCCTGACCGCGCCGACCGGCCGCCAGGCCGCGGTGTTCCAGCTCCCGGTAGGCCTTGAGCACGGTGTTGGGGTTGATCGCCAGCCCGGCGACCACCTCGCGCACCCGGGGCAACCGGTCCCCCTCCGCCAACCAGCCCATCCGCAAGGCCTGTTCGACCTGCTGCACGAGTTGCAGGTAGGTCGGGACGCCGGAGGCCGGGTCCAGGCGGAACTCGATGGGCGAGGGCTGGTCTTCAGCTTTATCTACTTCCATAGGTAAAGAGATAAAGGATCGCGTGATGAGCCGTCAAGTCGGAGAGGGCGGGGAAGGGCCGGCGAGGGCCGGGAAGGAACGCCGAAGGGCCCCACCCCCGCCTCGCGGCAGGGGTGGGGCCCTCTCCGGGCACTACGGGATCAGGCGCCGCGCAGCACCGCGCCGGTGCGGCTGACGGCCTCGGCGACGGCCGCCTCGCGGGCGGCGGTGGCCTCGTCGGCGGTCAGGGTGCGGTCGGTGGCGCGGAAGCGCAGCGCGTACGCCAGCGACTTCTTGCCCTCGCCGACCTGCTCACCGGTGAACACGTCGAACAGCCGGATGGCCTCCAGCAGTTCGCCCGCGCCCGAGCGCAGCGCGGCCTCGACCTCGGCGGCCGGGACGGCGGTGTCGACGATCAGCGCGACGTCCTGGGTGGCCACCGGGAATCCGGAGACCGCCGGGCCGTCGGCCTTCCGCGAGCCGTCGGCCGTCAGCAGGTCGACGTCGAGCTCCATCGCCGCCGAACGGGCCGGCAGCCCGAGCGACTTGACCACGCGGGGGTGCAGCTCACCGGCGTGGCCGACCACCCGGTCGGTGCCGGCGACCACCAGCTCGGCGCAGCGGCCCGGGTGCCAGGGCGCCAACTGGCCCTGGCGCACGGTCAGCTCGACGCCGGCCGCACGGGCCACCGTACGGGCCGCCTCGATCGCGTCCGCCCAGGAGGCCTGGTCGCCCTTGCCCCACCAGCCGGACGGCAGCCGCTCGCCCGCGAGGGCGACGGCGACCCGGCGCGGCTGGTCCGGCAGCGCGGCGTCCAGCGCGGCCAGCTCCGCGTCGCTCGGCCGGCGGTCGACGGCCGGGCGCGGGGCCACGGTCAGCTCGTCCTTCGGCAGGAACACGGTGCCGGTCTCGAAGATCGCCAGGTCGGTGTTGCCCCGGCCGATGTTGCGGCGCAGCGCGCCGAGCAGGCCCGGCAGCATGGTGGTGCGCAGCGACGGTTCCTCGTCGTTGAGCGGGTTCACCAGCGTGACGGTCCGGCGGCGGCGGTCCTCCGGCTCCAGGCCGAGCGCCTCGAAGGCGGCCTCGCCGAGGAACGGGTAGTTGTTGACCTCGACGTAGCCGGCCCCGGCCAGCGCCACGCCGATCCGGCGGTGGACGCGCTGGGCCTCGGTCAGGCCCTTGCCCGGCGGGACGTTGGGCATCCGGGCGGGGACGTTGTCGTAGCCCTCCAGCCGGATGACCTCCTCCGCGAGGTCGTACGGGTCGGTGAGGTCGGGCCGCCAGGCCGGCGGGGTGACCTCCAGGACGTCGGCGCCCGCGACCGAGCAGCCGACCTCTTGCAGGCGCCGGGTGACGGTCTCGCGGCCGTACGCCGTGCCGGCCACCCGGTCCGGCAGGTCGGCGGCGATGGTGATGGTGCGCACCGGGTGCGGGGCCGCGATGTCGGTGACCCCGGCCTCGGCGGTGCCGCCGGCGATCAGCACCAGCAGGTCAACGGCGCGCTGCGCGGCGGCGCGGGCGGCCTCCGGGTCGACGCCGCGCTCGAAGCGCTTGGACGCCTCGGAGGGCAGCTTGTGCCGCTTGGCGGTGCGGGCGATGGAGACCGGGTCGAAGTGCGCGGCCTCGATGATCACCTCGGTGGTGCCCGGACCGGCGGTCGGGTCGAGGATCTCGGTGGAGGCGCCGCCCATGACCCCGGCCAGGCCGATCGGGCCGCTGGCGTCGCAGATCAGCAGATCCTCGGCGGCGAGCTTGCGCTCGACGCCGTCCAGGGTGGTGAGGGTCTCGCCCTCGGCCGCCCGGCGGACCGTGATCGGGCCGCTCACGCGCTGCTTGTCGTAGGCGTGCAGCGGCTGGCCGACCTCCAGCATCACGTAGTTGGTGATGTCGACGGTCAGCGAGATCGGGCGGATGCCCGACTTCTGGAGGCGGCGCTGCAGCCAGATCGGCGACTTGGCGGTCGGGTCGACGCCGATGACCGTGCGGGCCACGAAGCGGTCGCAGCCGGCCGGGTCGTTGACCTTGACCAGGTAGCCGAAGGAGTTGGCCGGCGGCACGTCGAGCAGCGCCGGGTCGGCCAGCGGCAGCCCGTACGCGGCGGCGGCCTCGCGGGCCACGCCGCGCATCGACAGGCAGTAGCCGCGGTCCGGGGTGACGGCGATGTCCAGCACCTCGTCGACCAGCTGGAGCAGCTCGATGGCGTCGGTGCCGGGCTCGTACTCGGGCGGGAGCACGATGATGCCGTTGTGGTCGTCGCCCATGCCCAGCTCGCGGGCGGAGCAGATCATGCCGGCCGAGGTGTGGCCGTAGGTCTTGCGGGCCGCGATCGGGAACGGGCCGGGCAGCACGGCGCCCGGGAGCACGACCACGACCTTGTCGCCGACCGCGAAGTTGGTCGCGCCGCAGACGATCTCCTGCGGCTCACCGGTGCCGTTGGCGTCGCCGACGTTGACGAAGCAGTGCCGGATCGGCTTCTTGAAGCCGGACAGCTCCTCGATGGAGAGCACCTCGCCGACCACCAGGGGGCCCTTGAGGTCGGTGCCGAGCTGCTCGACGGTCTCGACCTCCAGGCCGGCCCGGACCAGGCGCTCGGCCACGTCGCGGCCGGTCTCACCGGCCGGAAGGTCGACGTACTCGCGCAGCCAGGAAAGCGGGACGCGCATCAGATCTCCATCCCGAACGGGAGGGTGAAGCGGACGTCACCCTCGACCATGTCGCGCATGTCGGCGACGTTGTGACGATTCATCAGGATCCGCTCCAGGCCCAGGCCGAAGGCGAACCCGCTGTAGCGGTTCGGGTCCACGCCGCAGGCGACCAGCACCCGGGGGTTGACCACGCCGCAGCCGCCGAGCTCGATCCAGCCCTCGGAGGAGCAGGTGCGGCACGGACGGTCAGGGTTGCCGACACTCTCGCCGCGGCACACGAAGCACTGCAGGTCGATCTCGGCGCTCGGCTCGGTGAACGGGAAGTACGAGGGGCGCCAGCGCAGCTCCAGGCCGCCGCCGATCAGCTTCTCGACCAGCACCTCGATGGTGCCCTTGAGGTCGGCGAAGGTGATGCCCTCGTCGACGGCGAGGCCCTCGACCTGGCGGAACACCGGGGTGTGGGTGGCGTCCAGCTCGTCCGTCCGGTAGACCCGGCCGGGGCAGACCACGTAGACCGGGGGCTCGCGGTGGAGCAGGGTGCGGGCCTGGACCGGGGAGGTCTGGGTGCGCAGCACCACGCCGGAGTCGGCGGAGCCGTCCGGGGCCTGGACGAAGAAGGTGTCCTGCATCGAGCGGGCCGGGTGGTCCGGGCCCAGGTTGAGGGCGTCGAAGTTCAGCCACTCGGCCTCGACCTCGGGGCCCTCCGCGACCTGGTAGCCCATCGCGACGAAGGTGTCCTCGATGCGCTCGGCCAGCGTGGTCAGCGGGTGCCTGGCGCCGCGCGGGGCGCGGTCGTACGGCAGGGTGACGTCCACCGCCTCCTCGACCAGCACGCGGGCGTCGCGCTCCGCCTCCAGCTCGGCCTGCCGCTTGGCGAGCGCCTGGTTGACGGCGCCGCGGGCCTGGCCGATCAGCTTGCCGGCGGCGGCCTTGGCGTGCGGCGGAAGGGCGCCGATCTCGCGGTTGGCGAGGGAGAGCGCGGAGCGGTCGCCGGTGTGGGCGACCTTGGCCTGCTTCAGCTCGTCCAGGGAACCGGCGGCGGCGAAGGCGGCGATCGCCTCGTCCCGCGCCTGCTCCACCACCTCGGGCTTGAGTGCCTCGACCTCGACAGGGTCGTACGACTTGTTGGGTGCCGACATCTCTATCTTCCCGTGCTCCTGCTCGTCCGTACTCAGGTGTGTGGGCTCGCCTTCGCGTCACGCCCGGCGGGGCCGGGGCGCGGGCAGCCGGTCTCCGTGCTGACGGGGAGGGTGTCCGCGGCACAGCCGCACAGGGCGTTGCGCAACGCCAAAGGTCGAGTGTAGTCGCAGCGCGTAGCGCGGCTGCCGTCAAGCCCGTCCGGCGAAGCCCCCGCGCTCTTGTCAGAGCACGCTGTGTCAGTCGTTCATGCTCTTTCAGAGCATGAAGTCGGGCACCCCGGCGGGCAGGATAAATCGGAACCGGGCCCCGCCGCCGGGCGCGCGGTCGACCCGGATGGAACCGCCGTGGGCCTCCACGATGCCCTTGACGATGTAGAGCCCGAGGCCGGTGCCACCGCGCTTGGAGCCCCGCCAGAAGCGGGTGAAGACGCGCGGCATCGACTCCTCGGGGATGCCGCTGCCTTCATCGCTCACGGTGACCGCTGTGCCTTCCACGATGCGGGGCGGGGTGCCGGAGCGCTCCCAGACGGGCGCCTCGACGACCTCCTTGGCCGGTGCCACCTCGATGGTGACAGTTCCCTCGCCGTGCCGCACCGCGTTTTCCAGCAGGTTGGCGAGCACCTGGTCGACCTTGTCCGGGTCCGCCCACAGCACGGTGAGCGGCTCGGTGATCCGGATGTCGAAGCGCTCCACGGGGATGCCGGTGGCCACCTTGCGCTCGACGTGCCGGCGCACCGCGGCCGCCAGGTCGACCACCTGCTTGCGCAGCTCCAGCCGTCCGGCGTCGATCCGGGAGATGTCCAGCAGCTCGGCGATCAGCCGGGTGACCCGGTCGGCGTCGGCGTCCACCGTCTCCAGCATCAGCCGCTTCTGCCCGTCGGTGAACCGCTCCCACTTGGCCAGCAGCGTCGCCGTGAAGCCCTTGACGCTGGTCAGCGGGGAGCGCAGCTCGTGCGCGACGGTGGCGATCAGCTCGGCGTGGCTGCGCTCGGTGCGGCGCCGGGCCTCGGTGCCGCGCACGGCGACCACCAGGCGCTCCAGCGGCCCCTGCGGCACCGCCCGGACGTACCGGGCGGAGACCAGCACCTCGCGCCCGCCGGGCAGCAGCAGGTTGCGCTCGGGCTGGCCGGTGCGGATCGCCAGGCCGCCGTACGGGTCGGTCAGCTGCCACCAGCGGTGGCCGTCCAGGTCCTCCAGCGGCAGGACGTCCTCCAGCGCGAGACCGAGCGCGGCCGCCGGGAGCACCCCGGTGAGCCGGGCCGCGGCCCGGTTGAAGCAGACCACCCGGCCCAGCGCGTCGGCGACCACCAAGCCGTCCGGCAGGTCGTCCGGGTCGAGCTCGGGTCCGCTGCCGACCATGGGTTGCCTCCCCGATTACCCACCGTGCCGTTCCCCCCACCGAGGCAGACCCTAGCGCCTCGCAGGCCCCCGCAGTAGGGCTTGCAGCGTGAGAACGCGGCGCGCCCGGGGCGTGTCCTGCGGGTTCTTGCCGGATCAGGGCCGCGGCGTCAGCCCTTCGAGCGGCAGCCGCCGGGCGAACGCTGGGCCCGGGCGGAGGCGTACAGGCAGACGGCCGCGGCGGTGGCGAGGTTGAGGCTCTCCGCGTGGCCGTGGATCGGTACCCGCACGACCTCGTCGGTGAGCGCGCGGGTCTCCTCCGGGAGCCCCCAGGCCTCGTTGCCGAACAGCCATGCGCCGGGCGCACCGAGGGTGCCCTCGTCGAGCTCCCGGTCCAGGTCGCGCTCCCCCGCGCCGTCCGCGGCGAGCACCCGGATGCCGGCCGCGCGCAGCTGCCCGACCGCCTCCTCGACCGGTACGCCGACCGCCACCGGCAGGTGGAACAGGCTGCCCACGGAGGCCCGGACGGCCTTCGGGTTGTACAGGTCCACCGAGGCGTCGGTGAGCACCACGGCGTCCGCGCCGGCGGCGTCGGCGGTGCGCAGCACGGTGCCGGCGTTGCCGGGGTCGCGCACGTGGGCGAGGATCGCCACCAGCTTGGGCCGGGCCGCGAGCACCTCGGCGAACGGGGTGTCGATGAAGCGGCAGAGCGCCACGATGCCCTGCGGGGTCACGGTGTCGCAGATGTCGGCGATCACCTCGTCGGTGGCGGTCAGCACCGGCAGCCCCTCGGCCAGGGCGGCCCCGACGATGTCCGCGTGCCGCTCGGCGGCCTCCAGGCCCACGTACACCTCGACCACGGCGTGCTCCGCCGTCCCCGGCAGCTTGCCGAACCCGATGGCCTCCCGGACGGCCTGCGGGCCCTCGGCCAGGAAGCGGCGCTCCTTGGTGCGCTGGTTCCGCTTGGCGAGCCGGCGGGCGGCGACGACGCGCGGCGAGCGCAGGGAGGTGAGCAGGGGGGTCTCGGTGCTCGGCATGGTCTCGTTCTCTGGAGGCACTGGGAGGGCACGGGGGACGGAAAGCAGAACCGGACCCGCAGGAGAGCCTGCGGGTCCGGTCAGAGCTCAACCGATCTCGGAAGATCAGGCGGCGTCGGCGGCGGCCTTCGGGGCGTTCACGTCGGCCGGCAGCGCCTTCTGGGCCACCTCGACCAGGGAGGCGAACGCACCCGGGTCGTTGACGGCCAGGTCGGCCAGCATCTTGCGGTCGATCTCGACGCTGGCGGCCTTCAGGCCCTGCACGAAGCGGTTGTAGGTGATGCCGTTGGCACGGGCCGCAGCGTTGATGCGCTGGATCCACAGCTGACGGAAGTCGCCCTTGCGCTTCTTGCGGTCGTTGAAGTTGTAGACCAGCGAGTGGGTGACCTGCTCCTTGGCCTTGCGGTACAGGCGCGAACGCTGGCCACGGTAGCCGCTGGCGCGCTCCAGGATGACCCGGCGCTTCTTGTGGGCGTTGACTGCCCGCTTGACGCGTGCCACTTGATTACTCCTTGGGTTGGACCACGGACTACTTCACGTGGTCCGTCATTCGAATGGGTCGGGAAGGATCAGCTGCCCCGCACACGGCTCGCGCCGGGCGGGAGGGCGATCACTTGCCGAGAAGCTTCTTGATCTTCTTGGCGTCAGCGGGGGCCAGCTCGACGGTCCCGGCCAGCTTGCGGGTCAGCGTCGAGGGCTTGTGCTCCAGGAGGTGGCGGCGGCCGGCGCGCTCGCGCAGCACCTTGCCAGAGCCACTGATCTTGAAGCGCTTGCTGGCGCCACTGTGCGTCTTCTGCTTCGGCATTTCGCCGTATCTCCTCGTCAGTCCCGTCCACGCCCGCGCGACCTGCGCCGCGCGGGCGTGAACTGGATGGATCTGTGGTGACCGGGCGGGACGCCCCGTCACCCTGGGGGCCGACCCCCGGACTGCCGTGAGCCTTGCGGCTCAGGCGCCCTGGGAAGCGGCCGGCTGCTCGACCGGGGCCTCGGCCTCGGCGGCCGGCGCCTCGACCGGGGCGTCCTGCGCCTCGGTCACGGCGTCGTCGGCCACCAGGTCCTCGTCCTCGGCGACCAGGTCCTCGGCCACCGCGTCGTCATCCGCGAGGTCGGCGTCGGAGCCGGGGGTCCGGCCCAGTCGCTCGGCCTTGCGGGCGTCCGCGAGGGCGCGGGCCTCGGCCATCGCCTCGGTCTTCTTCTTGTGCGGGCCAAGAACCATGATCATGTTCCGGCCGTCCTGCTTCGGCGAGGACTCGACGAAGCCCAGGTCCTGGACGTCGTCGGCGAGCCGCTGCAGCAGACGGAAGCCCAGCTCGGGGCGGGACTGCTCACGACCGCGGAACATGATCGTGATCTTGACCTTGTCGCCCTGCTTGAGGAACCGAACGACGTGACCCTTCTTGGTGTCATAGTCGTGCGGGTCGATCTTCGGCCGGAGCTTCATCTCCTTGATGACCGTGTGCGCCTGGTTCTTGCGCGCCTCACGGGCCTTCATGGCCGACTCGTACTTGAACTTGCCGTAGTCCATGAGCTTGCACACCGGCGGCCGGGCGGTCGCCGCGACCTCGACCAGGTCGAGGTCGTACTCCTGTGCGAGCTCCAGCGCCTTGGCAAGCGGCACGATGCCGACCTGCTCGCCGCTGGGACCGACAAGTCGCACCTCCGGGACGCGAATCCGGTCGTTGATGCGGGGCTCGGTGCTGATGGGGCCTCCTCGGTTGCACCTTCTGCGATGCGGCCGTCGGACGGCGGTCGCACGTAGTGGACTCGACCACTGGGCGGGGCTTCATTCGTGCTGCGCTGCCCGATGCCTCTCGGCACCGCGTGCACCGCGACACGAAAAAAGCCCCGCTCGGTACAAGCGGGGCTCCACACAACCGGGGGCGGCATCCGGTGAGGGACGCTGCGGGCGACTCGGCGCCTCGGCGCCCGTCGCGGACCGGGACCCGTCGACCGTGAAGTCGATCGGGTGGGAGACTTTCGCGGTTGCCCTCTCGGGCCTCCTCGCAGTGGAGCCTCCACTTGCTGGCCAGGTGCCCATGAGGGATCCCGGCCGGTCAGTCTCGAAGCTTACAGCGTCGCGCTGTCGAACGCTATTCCGCCCCGGCGCACTGCCTTCCCGGCGGCTTCCGGGCCCCTTGTACGCTCCACCCTGTACCCACACCGCACGACGGAACGAGCCCCCCTTGAGCAGCGAGCCCACCCAGACCCCCGGCACGGACGACGACGCGATCGGCTTCGACGACCTCACCCGCGACATCGCCGAGGTCCCGGCCGTCGAGGTGATCACCACCGTCGCGGTGCACCTGATGAGCGCCGCCGCGGTCAAGTGCGGCCTGGCCGAGGGCGGCGAGAAGGACAAGGACCTGGACGAGGCCCGCAAGCTGATCACCGCGCTCGCCGGACTGGTCACGGCCGGCGCCCCGGAGATCAGCAACTTCCACGCGGCCCCGCTGCGCGACGGGCTGCGCTCGCTGCAGCTGGCCTTCCGCGAGGCCTCCCTGGTGCCTGACGCGCCGGGCACCGGGCCGGGCGAGAAGTTCACCGGGCCGGTCTACTCCTGAGACCGGTCCGACCGGGGCCCGCAGCTACGAAACCTCGTAGCTGCGGGCCCTTCGTCGTTCCTACCGCCGGTACGTCGTTCCTACCGCCGGTACAGCGGCTCCCCCGGCAGCTGGGCACTCTCCGGCAGCACCGCGAGGTCCAGCCCCCGGTCCAGCCGCACCCGCAGCACCGGGTCCCCGGCCACCGCCCGGCCGACCCGCTGCGCGGCCTCCTGCAGCCCCGGCTGGTCCAGCGCCGGGTCGAAGACCACGGCGAGCACCCCGTCCGAGTCCTCCGACGGCGCCAGCAGCCCGCTGAGCACCTGCGGCTCGGCCGCGAGCAGCACCCGGACCGCCTCCCGCACCTCCGGGTCCCGCACCGGCGGCAGGTAGGGGCGGTTCTCCGCCAGGGCCCGCAGCCGGGCGCCGCTCAGCAGGAACGGCACCGGCCCGGCCGGGTCGATCAGCAGCGTGTCGGCGCGCTCGGAGAAGGCGACCATCGCGGCCTGCGGGGCCGCCGTCGGCGCCGGACGGGCGTCGGCCCGCCAGCGGGTGAGCGCCTCCAGGGACGTGAAGGCCGGCAGCGCGCGGCGCCCGTCCGGGGCCTCCAGCACCGGCACGGCCATGTCGCTGCTCTTGTCGTGCCGGTGCCCGTGCTCGTCCACCTCGACCTCGCCGAGGATCGCCACGATCGGGACCATCAGCCGGGTCGGGGTCAGCGCCGCCAGCACCTCGGGCTCCACCGCGCGGTCCTGCGACCAGCGGGCGAGGGCCTCGGTGAGCGCCCGGTCCGCCGTGCCGTCGTCGTCGGAGAAGCCGGGGTTCGGGATGCTCTTGCCGGCGAACGCCGGGTTGGGGAAGTCTTCGCGGTCCACCCGGCCGACCCTATGCCACCGGCCGGCGCCGACCGCATTTCCACGCACGACTCCCCGCGCGACCTCTACCCACCGGTAGCGCGCTGTGGCAGCCTGCGCGCATGGTCATCCTCGTTGCGCGCACCCCTGTCACGGACCGGCACCGGTACGACCGGGCCACCGCCCACCTGGACGGGCCGGTGGCCGTCGTGGACCTCGACGCCTTCGACGCCAACGCCGTCGACCTGGTGCGCCGGGCGGGCGGCAAGCCGATCCGGGTGGCCAGCAAGTCGCTGCGCTGCCGGGCCCTGCTGGACCGGGCGCTGGCCGTGGACGGCTTCCTCGGGGTGATGAGCTTCACCCTGGACGAGTCGCTCTGGCTGGCCCGTACGGGCGTGCGCGACGTCCTGCTCGCCTACCCCTCCACCGACCGCGCCGGCTACGCCGAACTGACCGGGGACCAGGAGCTCGCCGCCCGGGTCACCGTCGTGCTGGACGACCCGGCCCAGCTGGACCTGATCGACAAGGCCCGCACCGGTGACGCCGAGGTGCGGGTCTGCCTGGAACTGGACACCGCGCTGCACCTGTTCGGCGGGAAGGTCCGGGTCGGTGCCCGGCGCTCGCCGCTGCGCTCCCCGGAGGAGCTCGGCGCCTTCGCCGAACTCGTCCAGCGCCGCCGGGGCTTCCGGGTGGTCGGCCTGATGGCGTACGAGGGGCACGTCGCCGGGGTGGGCGACCGGGTGCCCGGGCGGCCGCTGCGCTCCCAGTTGGTCCGGCTGATGCAGAACAAGGCCCGGACCGAACTGGCCGAGCGGCGCGCGGCAGTGGTGCGGCGGCTGCGGCAGGTGGCGGAGCTGGAGTTCGTCAACGGCGGCGGCACCGGCAGCGTGGAGTCCACCGCGGCCGAACGGGCCGTCACCGAGGTCGCCGCCGGATCCGGGCTGTACCAGCCGCAGCTGTTCGACAACTACCGGGTGTTCCGGGGCCGTCCGGCCGCACTGTTCGGCCAGCCGGTGGTGCGCCGCCCCGGCGTCGGGGTGGTCACCGTGCTCGGCGGCGGCTACCCGGCGTCCGGCCCGGTCGGACCGGACCGCTCGCCGATGCCGTACCTGCCGCCGGGGCTGCGGTACGACCCGATGGAGGGCGCGGGCGAGGTGCAGACCCCGCTGCTCGGCCCGGCCGCCGACGACCTGCTGATCGGCGACCGGGTCTGGTTCCGGCACGCCAAGGCGGGCGAGCTGTGCGAGCGCTTCTCCGAACTGCACCTGATCGAGGGGGACCGGATCGTCCGGACCGTCCCCACCTACCGGGGTGAGGGGAAGACGTTCCTCTGACGATCCGTCCGGCGCTGCCCTACCGTGGTGCCGGGCACACCAACCACGAGGGGGCGCCATGGAAGCGGAGATCGTCCAGCAGATGGTGACGTCGGGGGCATCGTCGCTGGCCGGACTGATGGCCACCGCGGCCTGGGAACAGGTCAGTTCACGCGTCGCCCGGATGTTCGGGCGCGGCGAGGAGGACGAGGCGACGAGCGCCGATCTGGAGGTGATCCGGGCCGAGGTGGTGGAGGCCGGCGACGACGAGGACGCGCTGGCCGACCAGACGGCCGTCCTGCGCACCCGGCTGCGCCGGCTGTTTCGCGAGCACCCGGAGGCGGCGGATGAACTCCGCGAGATCCTGGCCGAGTTCATTCCGCGGCAAGAGCCCGGCTCGACGTACATCTACAACACGATCAGCGGCGGCAACAACGGAGACGTGATCCAGGCCGGCATCATTCAGAAGGTGCAGCGCTGACCTTTCCGGAACCTTAAGCGGGCCCGATGGAACACCTAACCCCGGTGTCCCGTCGGGCCTTTGCGCTGCTCGGGAGCCTACAGTACGTCAACAACCGCACCACTCACGGCTATTGCCTTCTGGTCCAGACCAATCCTACGCTCTGGCCGGGGCCCGCGATCCGGGCCGGCGGCCCCGAACGGGCAGGCGTGTCCGCTCCCCCACACCCGCCCGGAACGACGGTCAAGGAGTCCCCACCCCATGTCCATCAAGCGAACTTCCCTGTCCGTCGGCGTGGTCGGCGCCGCCGTCCTCGCGACGGCCGCGATCACCGCCGGCACCGCCGGCGCCCACGGCACCATGACCGGCCCGGTCAGCCGGATCGCCGCCTGCTACGCCGAGGGCCCCGAGCACCCGGTGTCCCAGGTGTGCAAGGACCTCGTCGCCGCGAGCGGCACCCAGCCGCTGTACGACTGGAACGAGGTCAACATCGCCAACGCCAACGGCAACCACCAGGCGCTGATCCCGGACGGCAAGCTCTGCTCGGCCAACCGCGACAAGTACGCGGCCCTGGACTGGCCGCGCACCGACTGGCCGGCCACCCCGGTCAGCGCGGGCAGCTTCACCTTCCAGTTCCGCACCACCGCGCCGCACGTCGGCACCCAGACCGTCTACATCACCAAGCCCGGCTACGACCCCACCAAGCCGCTGAAGTGGTCGGACCTCGACCCGACCCCGGTCGCCCAGGTGCAGGTCGACCGCACCGCCGTCAACGGGTACTACACCTACCCGGGCACCCTGCCGCAGCGCACCGGCCGCCAGCTGCTCTACATGATCTGGCAGCGCAGCGACAGCCCGGAGGCGTTCTACAGCTGCTCCGACGTCGACTTCGGCAAGGCCACCACGGCCGGCGCCCCGGCGGTCTCCTCGCTCGCCGCCCCGGCCGCGCCCAGCGACGCCCAGATCGCCGCCGACGCCCCCAAGTCCACGGTCGCCCACCACGGGCACGGCGGGGACCCGAACGCCCCGGCCGGCCAGCCGATCCCGACCACCTCCGCCGCCGTGGCCGGCACCTCCGCCACCGGTCCGCTGCTGCTCGCCGGCGCCGCCGCGCTCGGCGTCGGCTGGGCGGGCATGGTGCTCCGGCGCCGTCGTGTCGAGGCTGTTCGACGCGACTCCTGACGCCGGACGACGCGGGGCCGGGCCGGCCCACCCCCGTCCGGTCCGGTTCCGCGCCTCCCGGGGCCCGGAGCGGACCCGGGCCCTGACGGCGACGGCCCACCCGGGAGGGTTTCCTCCCGGGTGGGCCGTCCTGCTGTGAGGAGCGCGGGGCTCAGGTGGTGGCCGTACCGGAGCCGTCGGGGCCGCCGGAGGAGCCGCTGCCGGAGCCACCGGTGGAGCCGGAGCTGCCGGAGCCGCCGCCGGAGCCCGGCAGGCCGGGCATCCCGGGCAGGCCCGGGATCTTGCCCTTGAAGTCGGCGATGCCCTTCACGATGGTGTCCATCACGGAGACGTCCGGCGCCTTGTCCGCGATGTCGAAGCCGAAGTGCACCGAGACCAGCGCCTTGCCGTCGGCGGTCGGGAAGACCACCGTCTGCACGTAGCCGCTGTTGCCCTTGGCCGCGTCCACCTTCCAACGGACCAGGTAGCCGTCCTGGCCGTTGACCTTCACGGCCTCGGACTTGAGCTCCTGGTGCCCGGTGACATCGCCGTAGGAGTCCTTGACCGCCTTGTCGATGTCGGCCTTCGCCGCCGCCTGGGCGTCCGTGCCGCCGCCGGTGATCCGGCCGGTGTTCACGCCGCCGAGGGTGCAGCTGTCGGTGCCGTCCGGGCACTTGTAGGCGCCGATGGTCAGTGCGGCGTAGCCGTCGTTGGTGGTGCCGGCCTGCCAGCCGGAGGGGGTGGGCAGGGTGAGCCCGTTCACCAGGTCGATGGCCTTGTTGGCACCCGGCTTGGACTTCCCGCTGCCCTTGCCGCTGCCGCCACCGCTGCCGTTGCCGCCACCGCCGTTGCCACCGTTGCCGTCACCGAGGCCGGGGAAGCCGAACAGCCCCCCGTCCCCGTTCGGGGCCGGCTGGGCGCGGGCGGCGCTGCGCTGCGCCCGGTTGTCGCCGTGGCCGTCCATCGCCAGGTAGGTGATCCCCGAGCCCGCGCCCAGGCCGAGCACGGCGGCGACCACGGTGGCCACGACCAGCTTGGACGGCTTGCGCCGGGCCTTGCCGGGCGGCTCGGCGGGGGCGCCGTAGGCGGTGCCGAAGGGCGGCGGCTCCGGGTAGCGGACCGTCGGCCCGCTCTCCAGCACCTCGCCCTCCAGCACGGTGGGACGGTCCGCCGCTCCCGGCCCCGGAGCCGCGGCGGCCGGGGGCTCCGGCTGCGGGGCGTCCGAGGGTGCGGGCCGGGTGTCGGCCGTCCAGCCCTTGCCGTCCCACCAGCGCTGCGGTCTCGGGTCGCTGGTGGTGTCCTTCGGGTCCGGGTACCACCCGGCGGGAATCTGCTCACTCACAGCAAAGAATCTAAAGGTAGCCGGATAAACGCGAAATCAGCGCAGCCGGGAATTCCGGAGGTTTTCGATGAGATTACGGTGAGAAGCCCCACCGGACCGGCCGGACCGGCGCTCCGGGCCCTACAGCGGGGTGACGTACGCCCCGGAGATGCCGCCGTCCACCAGGAACTCGCTCGCGGTGACGAACGAGGAGTCGTCGCTGGCCAGGAAGGCCACCGCGGCGGCGATCTCCTCGGCCCGGGCGAACCGACCGAGCGGGATGTGCACCAGCCGGCGGGCCGCCCGCTCCGGGTCCGCGGCGAACAGCTCGCGCAGCAGCGGGGTGTCCACCGGCCCGGGCGACAGCGCGTTCACCCGGATCCCCTCCCGGGCGAACTGCACGCCCAGCTCCCGGGACATCGCCAGCACCCCGCCCTTGGAGGCGGTGTACGAGATCTGCGAGGTGGCGGCGCCCATCCGGGCCACGAAGCTGGCGGTGTTGATGATCGAGCCGCGCCCGTGCCGGCGCATGTACGGCAGCGCGGCCTTGCAGCAGAGGTAGACCGAGGTCAGGTTGACCTCCTGGACCTTGCGCCAGGCGTCCAGCCCGGTGGTCAGGATCGAGTCGTCCTCCGGCGGCGAGATGCCCGCGTTGTTGAAGGCGACGTCCACGCTGCCGTAGGTCTCGTACGCCTCGTCGAACAGCGCCTCGACCATGTACGGGTCGGTGACGTCGGTGTGCACGAACAGCCCGCCGACCTCCTTGGCGGCCGCCCGCCCGGTCTGCTCGTCCAGGTCCGCGCAGACCACCTCGGCGCCCTCGGAGGCGAGCCGGCGGGCGGCGGCCAGGCCGATCCCGCTGCCCGCGCCGGTGACCACGGCGGTACGGCCGACCAGCCGGCGGCAGACGGTGGCGTCCTGCTCGGGCATGGATTCACTCCTCGCTGTGGATGAAGACGTTCTTGGTCTCGGTGAAGTGGCGCAGCGCGTCCGGCCCCAGCTCGCGGCCCACCCCCGAATCGCCGAAGCCGCCGAAGGGCGTCCAGTAGCGCACCGAGGAGTGCGAGTTGACGGACAGGTTGCCCGCCCGCACGCCCCGGGCCAGGCGCAGCGCCCGGCCGACGTCCCTGGTCCAGATCGAGCCGGAGAGGCCGTAGCGGGTGGCGTTGGCCAGGCGCAGCGCGTCGGTCTCGTCGGTGAACGGCAGGACGGCGGCGACCGGGCCGAAGATCTCCTCGGTGACCGCCGGGACCTCCGGGTCGGCGGGCGCCAGCAGCGTCGGCGGGTACCAGTAGCCGGGCCCGTCGGGCACCTCGCCGCGGGCCAGCACGGGCAGGTCGGGGGTCACGTAGGAGGTGACCCGGCGGACCTGGGCGGCCGAGATCAGCGGGCCGAGCTGGGTGGCCGGGTCGGTGGGGTCGCCGGTGCGCAGCGCCTCGACGGCGGGCACCAGCAGCGCCAGGAAGTCGTCGTAGACCTCGCGCTGGACCAGGATCCGGCTGCGGGCGCAGCAGTCCTGGCCGCTGTTGTCGGCGAAGGACATCGGGTCGGCGGCGCGGGCGAGGTCGGCGTCGGCGAAGACGACGCTGGGGCTCTTGCCGCCGAGCTCCAGGGTGACCCGTTTGGCCCGGGCCGCGCAGCGGGCGGCGACCTCCTTGCCGACCACGGTCGACCCGGTGAACACGATCTTGCGCACCGCCGGGTGGTCCACCAGCGCCCGCCCGGTGGTGCCGCCGGCCCCCGGGACGACCTGGAGCAGCCCCTCGGGAAGCCCTGCGGCCAGGGCCAGTTCGGCCAGCCGCAGCGCGGTCAGCGGGGTCGCCTCGGCGGGCTTGAGGAGCACCGCGTTGCCGGCCGCCAGGGCCGGGGCGAAGCCCCAGGCGGCGATCGGCATCGGGAAGTTCCACGGCGCGATCACCCCGACCACGCCGATCGGCTCGTGGACGGTCACGTCCAGGCCGCCGGCCACCGGGATCTGCCGGCCGGTCAGCCGCTCCACGCCCCCGGCCGCGTACTCCAGGAGGTCCCGGACGTTGCCGGCCTCCCAGCGGGCGTTGCCCACGGTGTGCCCGGCCTCGCTCACCTCCAGCGCGGCCAGCTCCGGGACGTGCACCTCGACCTGGTCGGCGAACCGGCGCAGCAGCCGGGCCCGGTCACCGGGCGCCAGCGCCGCCCAGCCCGACTGGGCCTTCAGAGCCCGCTGGACCGCCGCGTCCAACTGCTCGGCGGTGGTGTCCGGGACGGTGGCGAGCAGCTCGCCGGTGGCGGGGTCGCGGACGGTGCTCGTACTGGGCTCGGTCACGGATCACATCCGTTCGAAGGATCGGTAGCGCTCCCAGTCGGTGACGGCGCCGTCGTAGGCGGCCTGCTCGACCCGGGCCATGTTCAGGTAGTGCTCGACCACGTCGTCCCCGAAGGCCGTCCGGGCCAGTTCGCTCTCCGCCCACAACCCGGCCGCCTCGCGCAGCGATCCGGGCACCCGGGCGTACTCCTCCACCGCGTAGGCGTTGCCCAGGCAGGGCGTCGGCAGGTCCAGCTTGCGCTGGATCCCGTGCAGGCCGGCCGCGATCATCCCGGCCACCGCGAGGTACGGGTTGACGTCCCCGCCGGGCACCCGGTTCTCCATCCGCAGCCCCGGACCGTGCCCCACCACGCGGTAGGCGCAGGTGCGGTTGTCCCGGCCCCAGGCGACGGCCGTCGGGGCGAAGGAGCCCGGGCGGTAGCGCTTGTAGGAGTTGATGTTCGGCGCGTACAGCACGCTGAACTCGCGCAGCGCGACGAGCTGCCCGGCCAGGAAGTGCCGCATGGTGTCGGTCATCCGGCCGTCCCGGTCGGCGAAGGCGGGCGCGCCGACCGCGTCGCGCAGCGACAGGTGGATGTGGCAGCTGTTGCCCTCGCGCTCGTCGTACTTGGCCATGAAGGTGAGCGCGCAGCCCTGTTGGGCGGCGATCTCCTTGGCTCCGGTCTTGTAGACGCTGTGCTGGTCGCAGGTGGTGAGGGCGTCCGCGTAGCGGAACGCGATCTCGTGCTGGCCCAGGTTGCACTCGCCCTTGGCGGACTCCACGGTCAGCCCGGCGCCCGCCATCTCATTGCGGATCCGGGAGAGCAGCGGCTCGACCCGGGCGGTGCCCAGCATCGAGTAGTCCACGTTGTAGAGGTTCGCCGGGGTCAGCCCGCGGTAACCGCCCAGCCAGGCCTGCTCGTAGGTGTCGCGGAAGACCAGGAACTCCAGCTCGGTGCCGATGTCCGCGGTCAGCCCGTACTCGGCGAGCCGGGCGATCTGGCGGCGCAGCAACTGGCGCGGGGCCGCGTCCACCGGGTGGCCGCCGTGCCGGGCCAGGTCGGCGGTGACCTGGGCGGTGCCGGGCTGCCAGGGGGTCAGCCGCAGGGTGGCGAGGTCGGGGCGCATCGCGAAGTCGCCGTAGCCGGTGGCCCAGGAGGAGAAGGCGTAGCCGTCCACCGTGTTCAGGTCGACGTCCACGGCCAGCAGGTAGTCGCAGGCCTCGGCGCCGTGCTCCGCCACCTCGTCGAGGAAGAACCGGGCGGCGAACCGTTTGCCCTGCAGTCTGCCCTGCATGTCGGTGAAGGAGAGCGCGACGGTGTGCACCTCGCCCGCGTCCACCAGGACGCGCAGCTCGTCCAGGGTCAGTGGCGGCCGGGGCCGCGAACCCGCCGGGGCGTTCTCGGGCATGGCGTTCTCGGGCATGCCGGAACCCTTCTCCTCGATCACTCTTCGATCACTCTTCGAGATCGAGCGGTCACAGCGAACCGTACGGCCTGCGGCTCACGGCGCGGAAGAGGGCGGGCGCGTGTGGCGCGCCGGGACGCGTGGTTGACGAGGTACCGGACGGTACGGGAGGAGAATGCCCGCCATGGATCGCAGGCCTTTCATCGGCGTCAGCACCTACCTGGTGGACGCGAGTTGGAGCGACTGGCGCGGCCGTCGCGTCGCCCTGGTGCCGGAGCGGTACACCGCGTACGTGCAGAACTCCGGCGGCATCGCCGTCCTCCTGCCGCCCGACGCCCCCGACCGCGCACCCGAGGTGCTCGCCCGGCTCGACGCCCTCGTCATCGCCGGCGGCCCGGACATCGACCCGGCCTACTACGGGGAGCCCGCCCACCCGTTGACGGACGTCGACTCCCCGGAACGCGACGCCTGGGAAGTCGCCCTGCTGCGCGGCGCCCTGGCGGCCGGCATGCCGGTGCTGGGGATCTGCCGGGGGATGCAGGTGCTCAACGTGGTGTGCGGCGGGACGCTCATCCAACACCTCCCGGACGTGGTGGAGATGGACGTCCACGCGGGCTCGCCGGGGTGCTACGGCGCCCATGTCGTCCGGCCGGTGCCGGGCACCCTGGTCGGCGGCCTGCTCCCGGAGAGCGAGTTGGAGGTGCCGACCTTCCACCACCAGGCCGTCGACCGCCTCGGCACCGGCCTGCGCGTCAGCGCCCTCGCCCCGGACGGGACGGTGGAGGCGGTCGAGGGCCCCGGCTTCATGGTTGGCGTCCAGTGGCACCCCGAACAGGGCACCGACCTCCGCCTCATGCAGGCCCTCGTCCGCGCGGCCACGGCCGCCTCGCTGGACGCGGTCGCGCTGGGCTGAAAGTGCGACAACCACGTCGACCCCGGCGGTGCTACCACCACCCCGGGGGTCGGCACCAGGAGCGATGCCTCCCGATGCGCGTCCAACGTACCCACGACGCACGTCAGTTCACCGTGCTGCCGCAACAACGGCCCAGCGTCCCCCTCGACTCGTGGCAGATCCGACGATGTCGCTGGACGCAGCCGGGTCGCATCACCTCGTGATCGGCCACCAGCACGAAAGGGGAGGCGACGGGTGGGGGACTCAGGGGGCGGCCGGGACCGGGAGCGGGAGAGGAAGCGGGCGGCGGCGGTGAGGAGGGTGGGGAGCATGCGGGTGGCGTGGGTGGCGTAGCCGTGCGGGGAGGGGTGGTGGCCGATCCAGCGGGCCGGGGCACGGACACCCCGCCCGCCACCCCTCCCGCCACCCGTCCGGACCACCACCGGACGGCAACGACAACGGTCACCAGTTCAGCCTTTGGATCTTTGTCGATTCTGCGGTTCACTTCGAGTGCGGGCGATCGCACCCCGTCACCCCCACCCGTACGTCCAGAGAGGACTTCGATGGCCGGGCACGAGCATTCCCACGATGATCATGCGCATGACCACCAGAACTCACAGGGCCACGGCCACGGAGGTCACGGCAGCCACGCGCACGGCCACGGGGGCCACGGCGGGCACTCCCACGGCGTCGCCGCCGACGCCGACCGCCGCTGGTTGGTCAGCGCCCTCACCCTGATCGTCGTCTTCATGGCCGGCGAGGTCGTGGTCGGCTTCGCCGCCCAGTCGCTGGCCCTGATCTCCGACGCGGCGCACATGCTCACCGACGCCGCCTCGATCGTGCTGGCCCTGATCGCCATGCGGCTCTCCGCCCGCCCGGCCCGTGGCGGCTACACCTACGGGCTCAAGCGCGCCGAGATCCTCTCCGCACAGGCCAACGGCGTCACCCTGCTCGTCCTGTCCGCCTGGCTGGGCTACGAGGCGGTCACCCGGCTGATCACACCGCCGGACGTCACCGGCTCGCTGGTACTGATCACCGCGCTGATCGGCATCGTGGTCAACCTGGCCGCCACCTGGTGCATGTCGAAGGCCAACCGCAGCTCGCTGAACGTCGAGGGCGCCTTCCAGCACGTGCTCACCGACCTGTACGCGTTCATCGCCACCGCCGTGGCCGGCCTGATCGTGCTGACCACGGGCTTCGTCCGCGCCGACGCGATCGCCTCGCTGATCGTGGTCGCCCTGATGCTCAAGGCGGGCATCGGCCTGGTCCGGGACTCCGGGCGGATCTTCCTGGAGGCCGCCCCGGCCGGGATCGACCCGGACGCGGTGGCCGACCGGCTGGTCACCGAGCCGCTGGTCGAGGAGATCCACGACCTGCACATCTGGGAGATCACCTCCAACCAGCCCGCCCTGTCGGCGCACATCCTGGTCACCCCCGGCGGCGACTGCCACGCCGTCCGGCGCGAACTCCAGCGCCGGCTCTCGACGGAGTACGGCATCACCCACAGCACCCTCCAGGTCGACCACGTCGGCGAGGACGAGGCGGGCGCCCTGCTGCAGATCGCCGGCCCCGGCGAGTCGCCCGCCGAGCACTGCGCCGACGCCCACGGCCCGGTCCACCGTGCCGGGCCGCACGAGCACTGAGCCCGCTGTTGTCCTCACGGTGCGGCATGATCTGAGTCGTGACCGCACCGCGACTGATGCTCCTCGACTCCGCCAGCCTGTACTTCCGGGCCTACTACGGCGTACCGGACACCCTGCGCTCGCCGCAGGGTGAGCCGGTCAACGCCGTCCGCGGCCTGCTGGACTTCATCGCCCGGCTGGTCCACGACCACCGGCCCGACGAACTCGTCGCCTGCATGGACGCCGACTGGCGCCCCCAGTGGCGGGTGGACCTCATCCCCTCCTACAAGACCCACCGGGTCGCCGAGGAGCCGGCCGCGGCCGAGGCCGGCGAGGAGGAGGTGCCGGACACCCTCGCCCCGCAGGTCCCCGTGATCGAGCAGGTGCTGGACGCCCTCGGCATCGCCCGGATCGGCTCCCCCGGCTACGAGGCCGACGACGTCATCGGCACCCTCACCGCCCGCGCCAAGGGCCCGGTGCAGATCGTCACCGGTGACCGGGATCTCTTCCAACTCGTCGACGACGCACGGCAGATCACCGTGCTCTATCCGGTCAAGGGCATGGGCAACCTGCAGGTCACCGACGACGCGCTGCTGCTGGAGAAGTACGGCGTGCGCGGCGCCCAGTACGCCGACATGGCGGCCCTGCGCGGCGACCCGTCCGACGGCCTGCCCGGCGTCAAGGGCGTCGGCGAGAAGACCGCCGCCCAGCTGATCAACGAGTACGGCGACCTCCCCGCCATCCGCGCCGCCGCCCTCGACCTCGGCTCCGGACTCACCCCGGCCCGCCGCCGCAACATCGTCGAGGGCGCCGCCTACCTGGACGTAGCCCCCAAGGTCGTCCGCGTCGCCGACGACGCCCCCCTCCCCGCCTTCGACCCGGCCCTCCCCCACGAGCCCCTCGACCCGATGACCCTCGAACACCTCGCCACCCGCTGGGGCCTCGGCACCTCCCTGGACCGCGTCCTGGAGGCCCTCGCCACCCACTGACCCCACTCCCCGCCGGTCGGTCGCCGGCCCCCCGGCGGCCTGTCGGTGGGCGGCCGTATAGTTCGGGGAACTGATGATCAGTTCTGTTCCGAAATCGGGGGTCTCCTTGAACAGCATCTCCATCAAGCGGCGCGGCGCGTTCGTGCTCGCGGCCGCCGCCCTGGCCACGGTCGGGGTCGCGGGTACGGCCCAGGCCGTGCCCAACTCCGGCTCGCTGTGGGTCGGCTACGGCAAGAGCAACACCTACGCCAGCGTCAAGTGTGTCCAGCTGATATCCAACAGCCTGCAGTACCAGACCGGTTACCACACGGTCACGGTGGACGGCGCGTTCGGACCGGACACCTACGGGGCGGTCGTCGCCCTCCAGAAGTGGGCGCACCTGGACCCTGACGGCGTCGTCGGCCCGAGGACGGGCGACGTCATGATCGAGGCGACCAAGGACTACTACGGCTGCTACTCCTACCTGCCCACGCTCAAGTAGGGGCCGGCGCACAGCACGACAGGGGCCCGCACGTTCGCTTCGAACGTGCGGGCCCCTTCGGGTACCCGGCTCAGCCCACCGAGGAGTAGGCGATGATGCCGCGGCGCAGGCCGTCGACGGCCTTGCGGGCGGTCTTGCGGAGTTCGGCGTCCCCGCCGGCCGCGTCCTGGATCTGGCCGAGGACGTCGATCAGCTGCTTGGTCCAGCGGACGAAGTCGCCGGCCGGCATGTCGGCGTCGCGCAGGACCTGGTCGAGGCTGTGGCCGAGGGCCCAGCGGTAGGCGGCCCAGGCGAAGCCGAGGTCGGGTTCGCGCTGGCCGACGCCCTCGGCGGTGTTGATCCGGTGCTGCTCCTCCAGGGCGTCCAGATGGCCCCAGATCCGGACCATCTTGCCGAGTGCGTCCTTGGCCGCACCCTCCGGCACCCGGGGCGCACCGGCGTCGTCGGACTGGCGCGACTCGTAAACCAACGCCGAAGCGCAAGCGGCGAGTTCGGCGGCGGCGAGGCCGCTCCAGACGCCCTCGCGGATGCACTCGGAGGCGAGCAGGTCGAGTTCGCCGTAGAGCCGGCCGAGCCGCTTGCCGTCGTCGGTGACGGTGTCGCCCTGGAGGTAGCCGAGGTCGGTGAGCAGGCCGCAGACCCGGTCGAAGGTGCGGGCGATGGTGTGGGTGCGGGAGCGCATCCGGCGTTCGAGCAGTTCGGTGTCGCGGTGCAGCCGGTGGTAGCGCTCGGCCCAGCGGGCGTGGTCCTCGCGGTCGGAGCAGCCGTGGCACGGGTGCTGGCGCAGTTCGATGCGCAGCCGGGTGATCTCCGGGTCGTCGGCGGCGGCCGCGCGGCCGCGCCGGAACCGCTCGGGTTCGAGGTGGCCGGCCTTGGTGCGCAGGGCGGAGGCGAGGTCGCGGCGGGACTGGGGGCTGCGCGGGTTGAAGGACTTGGGGATACGCACCCGCTCGACGGCGACGACGGGGTACGGGAAGTCGATCATCGCGAGCCGCTTGACCTGCCGTTCGGCGGTGAGCACCACCGGGCGCGGGCCGTCCTGGTAGTCGGGGTGGCGCGGGCCGCCCCGGCCGGAGCGGCTGACCGGCGGCAGGCCCGGGTCGAGGACCAGGGCGAGGCCGGCGAACTTGCCGGTGGGGACGTGGATGACGTCGCCCGGCTTGAGCTGCTCGATGGACTCGACGGCGGCGGCACGGCGCTGGCTGGTGCCCTCGCGGGCCAGTTCGTTCTCGCGGTCCTTGAGCCGGCGGCGCAGCTCCATGTACTCGTCGAAGTCGCCGAGGTGGCAGGTCATCGACTCGCGGTAGCCGTCCAGCCCCTCCTCGTTGCGCTGCACCTGGCGGGCGATGCCGACGACCGAGCGGTCCGCCTGGAACTGGGCGAAGGAGGTCTCCAGCAGTTCGCGGGAGCGGTGCCGGCCGAACTGGGAGACCAGGTTGACGGCCATGTTGTACGAGGGCCGGAACGAGGACTTCAGCGGGTACGTACGGGTGCCGGCCAGGCCGGCCAGCGCCTCCGGGTCGAGGCCGCGCTGCCAGAGCACCACGGCGTGGCCCTCGACGTCGATGCCGCGCCGCCCGGCCCGACCGGTGAGCTGGGTGTACTCGCCGGGGGTGATGTCGGCGTGGGTCTCGCCGTTCCACTTGACCAGCTTCTCCATGACCACCGAGCGGGCGGGCATGTTGATGCCGAGCGCCAGGGTCTCGGTCGCGAAGACGGCCTTGACCAGGCCCTTCACGAAGAGCTCCTCGACGACCTCCTTGAACCGGGGCAGCATCCCGGCGTGGTGGGCGGCGATGCCGCGCTCCAGCCCGTCCAACCACTCGAAGTAGCCGAGGACGTGCAGGTCCTCGTCGGGGATGTCGGCGCAGCGCTCCTCGACGACGGCCCGCACCAGGGCGCGGTCGGAGTCCTTGTTGAGCCGCAGC
The DNA here is from genome assembly GCF_055608425.1 of Kitasatospora sp. NPDC036934. Lineage (NCBI taxonomy): Bacteria > Bacillati > Actinomycetota > Actinomycetes > Kitasatosporales > Streptomycetaceae > Kitasatospora > Kitasatospora sp. NPDC036934. The sequence goes on from NZ_JBVJQR010000011.1 coordinate 221,244, forward strand.
CCGGAGCTGAGGCACTGCTGGACGGCGGCCTCGCAGCCGGCCCGGCTGAAGATGAAGGTGATCGCGGGCAGCAGGCCCTCGGCGTCGAGGCGGTCGATGACGTCGACCCGGCCCGGGGTCCAGACCCGGCCGGGGCGGCCGTTGGGCATGGAGCGGCCCCGGCCGCGGCCGAAGCGGTCCCGCGGGTTGCGGTCGAGCTCGGAGCGGGCGAGCCGGACGAGTTCGGGGTTGACCAGCTTGCCGGGGTGGCGCGGCCCCGCCTTGGGGCGGCCGTCCCGGTCGGGGTCGGCGAACAGGTCGTACATCCGGTTGCCGGCCATCACGTGCTGCCACAGCGGCACCGGGCGGGTCTCGGAGACGATGACCTTGGTGCCGCCGCGGACGGTGTCCAGCCAGTCGCCGAACTCCTCGGCGTTGGAGACGGTCGCGGAGAGCGAGACGAGGGTGACCGACTCGGGCAGGTGGATGATGACCTCCTCCCAGACGGCGCCGCGGAAGCGGTCGGCGAGGTAGTGCACCTCGTCCATGACGACGTAGCCGAGGCCGTCGAGGGTGCTGGAGCCCGCGTAGAGCATGTTGCGCAGCACCTCGGTGGTCATGACCACCACGGGGGCGTCGCCGTTGACGGTGTTGTCGCCGGTGAGCAGGCCGACCTTGGCGGCACCGTAGCGCTTGACCAGGTCCCCGTACTTCTGGTTGGAGAGCGCCTTGATCGGCGTGGTGTAGAAGCACTTCCGGCCGGCCTGGAGGGCCAGGTGCACGGCGAACTCGCCGACGATGGTCTTCCCAGAACCGGTGGGGGCGGCGACCAGGACCCCTGAGCCGGCCTCCAGCGTCTCGCAGGCCTCCAGCTGGAAGTCGTCCAGCGGGAAGTCGTAGAGCTGCTGGAAGCCGTACAGGGCGGTGGCCTGCTCCTGGGCCCGGCGACGGCTGGCCGCGTACGCCTCGGCGGGGCTGAGCTCCTGGTCGTCCTGGGGCTCTGGATCGGGGGTGTTCATCGCCGTCCGGGTGTGGTTGGTGTGATCTCGCATCTCAGCGAGAGGTTACCCGGGTGGAGTGACATCGATAGCACCGTTTTCCGTGCGAGGAGATCACTCCTCTCCCACATCCATAGTTGCAAATGTCTTCAAGCGATCAGGAGTGGATCAGATCCGGACGTCTGCGGTCATCCGCGGTGGAGTGCGGGAGTTGCTGCCTACCTTCGGGAGCCACAGCCACCAACTCACGGGAGGACCGCCACGATGGCGAACCTGGAGACGTCCCTCAAGGACGCCATGTCGATCGACGGCGCGATCGGCGTCGCCCTGGTCGACTACGGCAGCGGCATGGCCCTCGGCACCCTCGGCGACGGCGGCGAGTTGGACCTCAACGTCGCCGCGGCCGGGAACACCGACGTGGTCCGCGCCAAGATGCGGGCGATGGAGGCGCTCAACCTGCTCGACAACGAGATCGAGGACATCCTGATCACGCTGACCCACCAGTACCACATGGTCCGGCCGATCACGACGCCCAGCGGGCGCGGGCTGTTCCTCTTCCTGGTGCTCCACCGCAGCCGGTCCAACCTGGCGATGGCCCGCCACCGGCTCAAGCAGATCGAGCTCTCGCTGGAGATCTGAGCCCGCCACCACGGGGACCGACACGGGGACGACACAGGAAAGGGGGGCCGCGTGACGGTAGCCGTCTACCAGGCCAAGGCCGAGTTGTTCCGGATGCTCGGCCATCCCGTCCGGATCCGGGTGCTGGAGCTGCTCCAGGCCGGACCGACACCCGTCCGCTGCCTGCTCGCCGAGCTGGAGGTCGAGCCCTCCAGCCTGTCCCAGCAGCTCGCGGTGCTGCGCCGGTCCGGCATCGTCACCGCCACCCGGGACGGCAGCACGGTGGTCTACGCGCTGGCCGGCGGCGACGTCGCCGACCTGCTGCGAGCAGCCCGGCGGATCCTCACCGGGCTGCTCGCCGACCGGGACGGGCTGCTCGCAGAGCTGCGCGCGGCGGGCGACCACGGTCCGCCGGACGGGGCCTAGTCCTTCAGCAGCTCCACCAGCCCCTCCGCCAGCCGCTCGTAGTCCGCCGCCCGGTTGTACAGCTGGCCGCTGACCCGCAACACCCCGCCGTCGGGCCCCGGCCGGACCGCGACCCGGACGCGGTGCCGCCGCCACAGCTCGGCCACCAGCGCGCGGGACGACGTGTCGGAGTCGGCCCGGCCCTCCGGCAGCCGCACGGTGCGCATCCACACTCCGGGCGTCGCGGGCAGCGGCCGCAGGCCCACCCGCTCGACCAGCACCCGCTGGCCGTACGCGGCGAGCGCGGCATTGTGCGCGGCGACCGCCCGGTGGCCCAGCTCGCGCAGCAGCTCGAAGCCGGCCGGGGCGGCCAGCCACGGGGTGTAGTCGCCGGTGCCGCGCCACTCGACGTTGGCCGGGAAGCCCCGGTGGTGCTCCCAGGACAGCGCGAGCGGGCGCACCCGGGCCGTCCACTCGGGGCGGACGGACAGCACACCGGTAGCGCGCGGGGCGAAGGCCCACTTGTGCAGGTTGCCGAACCAGAAGTCGGCGCCGGGGTCGACCGGTTCGGCCAGCATGCCGGGCGCGTGGGCGCCGTCCACCAGGGTGGTCACCCCGCGCCCGCGCAGCTCGGCGACCAGCTCCGGGGAGGCCACGGTCCGGGCGGTGAGCGAGGTGATCCGGTCCAGGACGGCGACGGTGGTGCGCCCGTCCACGGCCGCGAGCACCGCCTCCCGGACGGCCCGCTCGTCCGGGGCGTCCAGCGGCACCTCGGCCACCACCAGTTCGGCGCCGGTCTCGGCTGCCCGGCGGGTGACGGCCTCGGTGACGGCGCCGTAGCCGTGGTCGGTGACCAGGACCCGGTCACCGGGGGCGAACGGGATGCTGTCCAGGGCTATCGCCACCGCCTCGGTCACGTTGGCGACCAGCGCCAGCCGCTCCGGGTCGGTGGCCAGCTCGGCGGCGATCCGTTCGCGGGCCCCGGCGACCCGGGCGGGCAGGTCGGCGAAGAAGAGGTCCGGGTCCAGCTCCTGTTCCGTCCGCAGCGCCTCCTGCACCCGCTGCACCGGCAGCGGCACGGCACCGTACGAGCCGTGGTTGAGGTGCGCGGCCTGCGGCGAGACGCTGAACAGGCCCTCGGCGGCGAGCAGTGGGGCCGGGGGTTCGGCGGTGCTCAGGTCATCGACCACGGCGGTACTCCCTCTCGTGATGGTGATGGTGATGGCTGATGGCGCTGGTGATGTGTGACATTTCATGGCCAGGCTACGGTTCGACCCCCGTCCCGCACACGGCTTCGGGCCGATCCGTTGAGTTCCCGGGCGCCGGACTGGGAAACTCCGCGTGACCGCCGCCCGACCCCGGGCGGCACCGCGAACGGGGAGAGCACGGGATGAAGATCGCAAGACCGGGACCGGTCGGCCAGCGGCAGTGGACCCCGCTGACCGCGACCAACGCGGGGCTGGCCTTCGGGCTGGAGCTCGCCCTGCTCGCCTCGCTCTGCTACTGGGGGTTCAAGGCCGGCTCCAGCCTGGCCACCCGACTGCTGCTGGGCCTCGGCGCCCCGGCCTTGGCGGCCACCTTCTGGGGCCTGTTCCTGGCCGCCGGCGGGCCGAAGTTCCGCCAGCCGCTCGGCGTGGAGATCGTGCTCAAGCTGCTCGCCCTGCTCACCGGGGCGCTCGCGCTGCACGCCGGCGGGCGGACCACCCTGGCGGTGGTCTACGCGGTGCTGGTCGTGATCAGCGTGACGGTGGAGTACACCGTGCACTGACCCCGGACGGACCGGCCCGAGGCCCCGAGTCCGGCGCCTGCGGTGGTCAACTGGGCTGACCGGCAACGGTCCTGGCGGTCCGACGGCAGAGGATCCGGTCACGTCCGATAATCTAGGACTTCAACAGAGCTTGAAGTCAAGGAGTGGTGGCCATGGCCGGAACCGCACCCGTCGACCTGCTCAGCGTCGGCGAGGTGGCCCGGCGCGCCGGGATCGCCACCTCCGCGGTGCGCTTCTACGAGGAGCAGGGCCTGATCTCCTCCGAGCGCTCGGCGGGCAACCAGCGCCGCTACCGGCGGCACGTGCTGCGCCGGATCTCGCTCATCCTGGTCGCCAAACGGCTCGGCATCCCGCTCTCCGAGGTCGCCGAGGTGTTCACCGGCCTGCCCGAGGACCGGATGGCGGGCAAGCACGACTGGGAGCGGATCTCCCGCCGCTGGGCCGAGCAACTACGCGCCCGCCGGACGGAGTTGGAGCACCTGGAGGACGAACTCACCGGATGCATCGGCTGCGGCTGCGTGTCGCTGCGCCGTTGCCGGGTGCTCAACCCGGGCGACGAACTCGCCACCGAGGGGCCCGGGCCCCGGCTGCTGCTGCCCGCCGAGGAGCAGTAGCAGAACAGGAGCGAGCGGAGCAGCAGCGGTGGTACCCGGTCGGACGCGGCCCTCGTGAGGTTCCCCGCCGCGCCCGACCGGGGGCTCGTGGTGCGACCGGCGGGATCAGCCGGAGGACTCCTGGGCCGGGAAGTGGCAGGCCGCCTGCCGCCCGCCGGTGCCGACCACCTCCAGCAGCGGCCGCTCCGTCCGGCAGCGCGCCTGCGCCTTGGGGCAGCGCGGGTGGAAGCCGCAGCCGGTGGGCGGGTCGGCCGGGCTCGGCGGGTCGCCGAGCAGCACGATCCGCTCCCGGGCCCGCTCGGCCGCCGGGTCCGGGAGCGGGACGGCGGACAGCAGCGCCCGGGTGTAGGGGTGCGCCGGACTGCCGTACACCTCGGCCTTGTCGCCGATCTCCACGATCCGGCCCAGGTACATCACCGCGACCCGGTCGCAGACCCGCTTGACCACCGAGAGGTCGTGCGCGATGAACACGTACGCCAGGCCCAGCTCCCGCTGCAACTGCTCCATCAGGTTGACCACTTGGGCCTGGACGGAGACGTCGAGCGCGGAGACCGGCTCGTCCGCGATCACCAGCTTCGGCGAGGTGGCCAGCGACCGGGCGATCCCGATGCGCTGCGCCTGGCCGCCGGAGAACTCGTGCGGGTAGCGGTCGAGGTGCTCGGGGATCAGCCCGACCAGCTCCATCAGCTCGGCCGCCCGGCCGCGCGCCGCCGCGGCGGACGCGCCCTGCACCAGCAGCGGCTCGGAGATGATCCGGGCCACCGTCTGCCGGGGGTTGAGCGAGGAGTACGGGTCCTGGAAGACCATCTGCAGGTGCCGCCGGTGCGGCCGCAGCCGGGCCTGGGAGAGGCCGCCGATCTCGGTGCCGTCGAAGGTGACGGTGCCCGAGGTGGGGTCGAGCAGCCGGACGATCATCCGTCCGGTGGTGGACTTGCCGCAGCCGGACTCGCCGACCAGGCCCAGGGTCTCGCCCGCGCCGAGGTCGAAGCTCACTCCGTCCACCGCCCGCACCGGCGCCCCGGGCCGGCCGGTGCGGCTGCGCCGCCCGGCGAAGGTCTTCACCAAGTCCCGTACGGACAGCAGTGGTTCCGCCATCAGACGGCTCCTTCCGGCACCAGTGGCAGGTGGCAGGCGGCCCGGTGACCGGCCGTGGCCGGACCGAGCGGGCCGAGCGAGGGGCGCTCGGCCAGGCAGCGGGCGTGCTCCTCGGCCGGCGCGGTGCCGGTGCGGGCGCAGCGCGGGGCGAAGGAACAGCCGGGGGCGGGGACGAGCAGCGACGGCGGGCTGCCGGGGATGGCCCGCAGCGGGGCGTCGTCGGTGTCGTCCAGGCGCGGCAGCGAGTCCAGCAGGCCGCGGGTGTACGGGTGCGCCGGTGCGGCGAACAGCCGTTCCACCGGGGCCTGTTCGGCCGCCCGGCCGCCGTACATGACCAGCACCTCGTGGGCGACCCGGGCGACCACCCCCAGGTCGTGGGTGATCAGCACGACGCCGAGACCGCGCTCCTGCTGGATCCGGGCGATCAGGTCGAGGATCTGCGCCTGGACGGTGACGTCCAGTGCGGTGGTGGGCTCGTCGGCGATCAGCAGGTCGGGTTCGCAGGCGAGCGCCATGGCGATCATGACGCGCTGGCGCATGCCGCCGGAGAACTGGTGCGGGTACTCGTCGACCCGGCGGGCCGGTTCCGGGATGCCGACCTCGGCGAGCATCTCGACGGCCCTGGCCCGGCCGGCCTTGCGGCCCGCCCGGAAGTGCACCCGGTAGTGCTCGGCGATCTGTTCGCCGACGGTGTAGAAGGGGTGCAGGCTGGACAGCGGGTCCTGGAAGACCATCGCGATCCGTCGGCCCCGGACGGTGCCCAACTCCCGCTCCCCCAGGCCGTTCAGCTCCTGCCCGTCGAGCCGGATCGAGCCGGTGACGGCGGCTCCCCGGTGCAGGCCCATGACGGCCAGCGAGGTGACGGACTTGCCGCTGCCGGACTCGCCGACCAGCCCGAGGGTGCGCCCGGCCGCGACGGTGAAGGAGATGCCGTCCACGGCCCGGACGGTGCCGCGCGGGGTGTCGAAGGAGACCCCGAGGTCCTCGACCTCCAGCAGTCCGGTCATCAGTACCTCACTCTCGGGTCGACGTACGCGTAGAGCACGTCGACCAGCAGGTTGGCCGCGACGATGAAGAAGGCCGCGAGCAGGGTGACGCCGAGGATCACGGGCTGGTCGGAGCGGGCCAGTCCGTCGTAGAACAGCCGGCCGACACCGGGCAGTCCGAAGATCGACTCGGTGATGACGGCACCGGCCAGCAGCCCGCCGAGGTCCATCCCGAAGATGGTCAGGATCGGCGTCGTCGCGGAGCGCAGGCCGTGCTTGACGGTCACCGTGCGGGCCGGAAGCCCCTTGGCGCGGGCGGTGCGGATGTACGGCTCGGCCATCGCTTCGATCATCGAGTTGCGACTCTGCCGGGCGTACATGGCCGCGTACAGCAGGGCCAGCGCGATCCACGGCAGCAGCAGGTTGGACGCCCAGGCCACGGGGTTCTCGGTGAACGCGTGGTACGAGGGGTAGGGCAGCAGCCCGGCCGTCCTGACCACGCCCCAGATCAGCATGATCGAGGTGAAGTAGACCGGCAGCGAGGCCGCCCCGACCGAGAGCACCATCAGGGTCCGGTCGGTGAGGCCGCCCTTGCGCAACGCCGAGGTGACGCCCGCGCCGAGGCCCAGGAGCAGCCAGAGCACGGCCGCGCCGATGGCCAGCGAGATCGACACCGGCAGCCGGTCGGTGAGGAGGTCCCAGACCGGCAGCCCGTACTCGTAGGAGTAGCCGAGGCAGGGGAAGCCGCAGTGCACGGCGCTGGGGCCGGTGCCGTAGTCGCGGCCGGCGAAGATCCCGGTCAGGTAGGCGGTGAACTGCTCCCAGACAGGCTTGTCCAGGCCCATCGCCGCCTTGACGTCGGCGAGCCGCTCGGGGCTGCAGGTCTTGCCGCAGGCGGCCGCGGCCGGGTCGTTGGGCAGCAGGTAGAAGATGGTGAAGGTGATGGCGCAGATGGCGAGCAGGATGCCCGCCACGCCGAGCAGTCGGCGGCCGAGGTAGAGGATCACGACCGGGCTCCCCGGGGGTCGAGGATGTCGCGCAGGGCGTCCCCGAGCAGGGTGAACGCGAGCACGGCGAGGAACAGGAACGCCGTCGGGATGAGGAAGTACGTCGGGTCGGTCTCGTAGTGGACGATGCTCTCGGCGATCATCTGCCCCCAGGACGGGGTCGGCGGGCGGACGCCCACGCCGAGGTAGCTGAGCGCGGCCTCGGTGGCGATCATGCCGGGGATCAGCAGCGTGGTGTACGCGATGACCGGGCCGGAGACGTTCGGCAGGATCTCCCGGGTGAGGATGCGCCAGGAGCGGGCGCCGCCGACCCGGGCGGCCTCGACGTACTCGCGGTGCTTGAGCGAGAGGGTCTGGCCGCGCACCACCCGGGCGATGCCGGGCCAGGTGAACAGACCGATGACCAGGGTGATCAGCAGGATCCGGTTGACGTCCTTGGCCACCGACATCATCGCGATCATGAAGATCAGCGAGGGGAAGGACATCGTGAGGTCCATCAGCCGGGACAGCACGGCGTCCGTCCGGCCGCCGAAGTAGCCCGCCGCGACGCCGGCCAGGGTGCCGGTGACCACGACGACCGCGGTCGCGCTGAACGCGATCAGCAGCGACACCTGGCCGCCGTGCAGCACCCGGGCGAACAGGTCGCGGCCGGTGATCGGCTCGACGCCCAGCCAGTGCCGGGTGCTGATGCCGCCGAAGTCGCCCCTGGGCATGCCGCCCAGGTAGGCATCCACGGCGCGCTTGTCGAACTCCTCGGGGGACCAGCCGCCGAGCGAGCTGAGCGGGCCGGCCAGCGCGGCCGCCAGGACCAGCACGCCGACCGTGATCAGGCCGAACCGGGCCGATCCGCGGGCCCACAGCTGCTGCCCCACCCGGCGCCAGGGCCCGCCTCCGGCGGCTTCCGCGGGGCCCGCCGCCACGGCGACGGGTTCAGTGGTGACGGTCATCCTCAGCCCTTGCCCTTGGCCGGGTCCTTGAGGCCGACCACGGCCAGGTCGATCATCCCGGCGTAGCCCGAACTGCCGAACGCGCCCGCCACGTTGGTACCGACCATCAGCGGGCGGCGCTGCCACATCAGCGGGACGGCCGGGGCCTTCTTCAGCAGTTCCTCGTCCAACTGCTGCCAGGCCTTGTTGGCCTCGTTGACGTCCGACATCGCCGCGATCCGGTCCATCTCGTCCATCGTGGCCTGGTCCCGGAACTGGCTGAAGTTGCCCTGGTTGCCCTTCTCCTTGATGGTGCGTCCGTCGAACAGGAACGGCAGGAAGGTCGCGGCGGACGGGTAGTCCGGGCACCAGCCGTTGATGGTCAGCTCGGGAGCGTTCTTGGTGTCGCCGAGGGTGTCGGTGAAGGCGGACGGGTCCACGGTGTTGACGGTGACCTGGACGCCGACCTTGCCCAGCGACTGCTGGATCGCCTCGGCCCGGGTCTTGTCGCCGAGCGAGACGGTCAGCCCGACCTTCAGGTCGGTCTTGCCCGCGTCCTTGAGCAGGGCCTTGGCCTTCTCCGGATCGCCGGCCGCCGGGATCTTCAGCGGGTCCGCCTTGGCCCCGCCGGTCAGCGAGGGCGGGAGGTAGGAGGTCGCCACGTCGGCCATCGCCGGACCGCCGAAGGCCGTCACCTGGGCCTCGCGGTCGACCGCCCACATCATCGCCTCGCGCACCTTCGGGTCGTCGAAGGGCGCCTTGGCGGTGTTCAGGTACAGCATGTCGGTGCAGCCGGTCTGTTCGGCCGCCATCCGGGCCTTGACGTCCGCCTTGGGAAGCACCTTGGCGACCGACTCGTGCTGCATCCAGGGCATGTTGATGGCGTTGGCGTCGGCGTCCTCGCTGGCGATGATCCGGTCGTCCGCCTGGCCGCCCTTGATGCCCTCGGTGACCACGATCCGGTCCGGGTAGGCCTTGCGGACGGTGTCGGTGGCCTGGTCCCAGCTGGTGTTGCGGACCAGCACCAGCTGCTTGCCCCGGTCGTAGCTCTCGATCTTGTACGGGCCGGAGGAGAACGGCCGGGAGTCGTACTGGGTGCCCTTCTCCTGGGACTGCGGCACCGGGGAGAAGGTCGGCAGGGTGACGGTGTCGGAGAACTCGGCGACCGGGCGCTTGAGGTGGAAGACGATCGTCTTCGCGTCCGGGGTCTCGATGCTCGCCAGGTGCTCGCCGGTGAGCGGGCCCTTGTACTTCTCGCCGCCGGCCAGGTACTGGATCGCGTAGTCCGGTCCGCCGGTGAGGTCCGGGGAGAAGGAGCGCTCCACGTTGTACTTGATGTCGGCGGCCAGGATCGGGCTGCCGTCCTCGTACTTGAGGCCGTCCTTGAGCGTGAAGGTCCAGGTCTTGCCGCCGTCCGAGGACTTGCCCAGGTCGGTGGCGAGGTCCGGGACGATCTCGCTGCCGGCCGCGCCCGGCTCGGCCTTGAAGGTGGTCAGGGTGCGGTAGAGCAGCCGGGTGCCGAAGTCCATGTGCGGGACGGTCCAGTTGCGGGCCGGGTCGAGGTGGGCGAAGTCCTGGTTGGTCAGGACGGTGAGCGTGCCGCCCTTGACCGGGGTGCCGCCGATGACCGAGCCGCTCGCGGCGCCCGGCCCCTTGGCACTGCCGGGGGCCGCGTCGGCGCCGCTGTCGCTCTTGTCGTTCTTGCAGGCCCCGAGGCCGAGGGTGAGGGTCGCCGCGAGGGCGGCGGCGAGAAGGGCATGGGTGCGCCTGGTCATGTGGCAACTCCGCTGTGGGGGGCCTGCTTTGGTCTGCGGGGCCGGCTCTGGCCGCACCACCGTGTGACCCGTAACATAGTAATGTGAAATTGCACTGCACAAGAGGTGGCGCCCTCCGTTACCCAGCTGTGTCCCACCACCCCCAGCAGCCCGACCCCGCCTAGGAGTTCACCGGTGACCCACCCCCAGCCCGGCCCCGCCACCGGGAGCCACGACCTCCCGGTCTCCCCCGCCCTGGACGCCTTCATGGCCACCGCCTGGGCCGCCACCCCGCTCCCCGCCGACCGGCGCGTCCCCGGCTACGACCGGTTCGCCGGCCGCCGCGCCCGGCTCTCCGCCGCGTTCCCCGGCGAACGGCTGATCGTCCCCGCCGGGCGGCTCAAGGTCCGCTGCAACGACCTCGACCACCGCTTCCGCCCGCACAGCGCCTACGCCTGGCTCACCGGACTCACCGGCGAGGACCAGGCCGACCACGTCCTCGTCCTCGAACCCACCGGCCCCGAAGGCCACGAACCGGTCCTCCACGTCCGCCCCCGGTCCCCGCGCAGCGGCGGCGAGTTCTACCGCGACCGCCGCTACGGCGAGTTCTGGGTCGGGCGCCGCCCCGACCTCGACGAGACCACCCGGCTCACCGGCGTGCGCACCGAACACCTCGACGACCTCGGCAAGTCGCTCACCGGGCCACAGCCGCCCACCCGGGTGCTGGCCGGCACCGACCCGGTCGTCGACCAGGCCACCGGGCACCGTACGGCATCCGCCGCCGACCACGAACTCGCCGCCGTGCTCTCCGAGTTGCGCCTGATCAAGGACGACTGGGAGGTCCAGCAGCTGCAACTCGCCGTCGACCACACCGTCAGCGGCTTCGAGGACGTCGTCCGCGCCCTGCCCACCGCCCTGCGCCACCACCGCGGCGAACGCTGGATCGAAGGCGTCTTCGACCTGCGCGCCCGCGCCGAGGGCAACGGCCCCAGCTACACCACCATCGCCGCCTCCGGCGCCCACGCCTGCGTACTCCACTGGATCCGCAACGACGGCGCCCTCGACCCCAACGCCCTGCTGCTGCTCGACGCCGGCGTCGAGACCGACACCCTCTACGCCGCCGACATCACCCGCACCCTCCCGCTCAGCGGCACCTTCACCCCGGTCCAGCGGCAGGCCTACGAACTCGTCCTCGCCGCCCAGAGCGCCGGCATCGCCGCCCTGCGCCCCGGTGCCCGCTTCCGCGACTTCCACCACGCCGCCATGCGGGTCATCGCCGAAGGCCTCGCCGACTGGGGCGTCCTGCGCGTCCCCGCCGACCAGGCCCTCGCCGAGGACAACGGCCTCCACCGCCGCTACACCCTCTGCGGCAGCGGCCACATGCTCGGCCTCGACTACCACGACTGCGCCAAGGCCCGCGCCGACCGCTACGTCGACGGCACCCTGGAGGCCGGCATGGTCCTCACCGTCGAACCCGGCCTCTACCTCCAGCCCGACGACGAAACCCTCCCCCTCGAACTCCGCGGCCTCGGCATCCGCATCGAGGACGACCTCGTCATCACCGAGGACGGCGCCCACCTGATGTCCGGCGCCCTCCCCCGCACCGTCCCCGCCATCGAGTCCTGGATGTCCCAGCTGCTGAGCTGAGTCAGACCCCCCGCGCGCTCCGCCACAGGTCCGTGACGATGGCCTCCGCCGGGCCCGTACGGGCCCGTCGGTGGGCGGTGCCCGCCCAGAGGTGCATGGCGTCGGTGTCGGCCCGGCGGGTGGCGGCGGCGCGCAGCGGGGCGGTGAGGTGGTGGACCTCGGGGTAGGCGGGCGGGGCGTACGGGCCGTAGCGGTCGATGAAGGCGTTGCGCAGGCCGCGGGCGGGGCGGCCGGTGAAGGCGCGGGTGACGACGGTCTCCGGCAGTTCGGTGAGCGCGGCCCGGTGGGCGGCGGAGGCGCCGGACTCGTCGGCGCGCAGCAGCGCCGTCCCCAGCTGCACCGCGGCGGCCCCGGCCCGCAGCGCCGCCGCGATCGCCGGGCCGTCGCCCAGCCCGCCGGCGGCGATCAGCGGCAGCACGGTCACCGCCCGTACGGCGGGCAGCAGTTCGAGCAGCGGCAGCTCTCCGGGCGGGTCCGTCACCCGATGGGTGCCGCGGTGCCCGCCGGCCTCCGGGCCCTGCACGCACAGGGCGTCCATCCCGGTCTCCTGCGCCGCCCGCGCCTCCGCCGGCGTGGTGACGGTGGCGACCTGCCGCGTCCCCACCGCCCGCAGTGCCGCCGCTTCCTCGGCCGCCGGCAGCCCGAAGGTGTACGAGACGACCGGCACCGGGTCGGCGAGCAGCGCGGCGAGCTTGGCCTCCCAGTCGTCCCGGTCCGGCCCGATCTCCTCCGGCAGCTCCACCGTCCACCGCTCGGCCTCCGGCCGCAGCCGGTCCCGGTAGGCGGCGACGGCGGCCGGATCCGCGGGCGGGGCCGGCACGAAGAGGTTCACCCCGTACGGCCGGCCGGTCGACTTCCGTACCTCGGCGATCTGTTCGCCCATCGCGGCGGCACTCCGGTACCCCGCGGCGAGGAACCCAAGCCCGCCGGCCCGGTTCACCGCCGCCACCAGCTCCGGCGTCGAGGCGCCGCCCGCCATCGGGGCACCGATCACCGGAACGGCGAGTTCGGTGAGTTCGGCGAGTTCGTTGAGTTCGGAGAGACGCGCGGCCATCGGGGGCTCCTCACTCCGCCACGGGCACGGAACACTGCTACGGGTACGGAACTCCCTCACCCTACGCTCAGCGGATCAGCCCGCGCCCGCGCGCCTCCCGCACCGCCGCCGTCCGAGAATCGACCCCCAACTTGGTGTAGATGTGCACCAGATGGGACTTCACCGTGGCCTGGCTCAGGTGCAGCCGCTGACTGACCTGCTGGTTGGTCAGCCCGTCCGCGACCAGCCCCAGCACCTCGGTCTCCCGGGCGCTGAGCGCCGCCGCAGGCGTCCGCATCCGCTCCAGCAGCCGGTCGGCGACGCTCGGCGCCAGCGCGCTGCGCCCCGCCGCGGCGGCCCGGACGGCCTGGGCGAGTTCCTCCGGCGGCGCGTCCTTCAGCAGGTACCCGGTGGCACCGGCTTCCAGGGCCGGGAGGGTGTCCGCGTCGCTGTCGTAGGTGGTGACCACCAGCACCCGCGGCGCGCCCGCCCGGGCGGTGATCGCGGCGGTGGCCTGGGCCCCGTTCATGGCCGAGCCGGGCCCGAACTGGAGGTCCATCAGCACCACGTCCACGCCTGGTTCCGCCGCCAGTTCGACGGCCCGCTCGGCGGTCGCCGCCTCGGCCACGATGGCGAAGTCGGGTTCGCTCTCCAGCACCGCCCGCAGCCCGGCCCGCACCACCGGGTGGTCGTCGGCGATCAGCAGCCGGATCACGGGCCGGCCTCCGGGGTGACGGGCAGTTGCACCGCGAGGGCCGTCCCCTCGCCGGGTGCGGACTCCACCGTGAAGCTGCCGCCGAGCGCGCGGGCCCGGGCCCGCATCGAGGGCAGTCCGAAGCCGCCGTCCGCGCCGGTGCGGCCGGCCACCGCCGCCGGGTCGAACCCGGTCCCGTCGTCGAACACGTCCAACGCCACCTCGCCTTCCATGTAGCTGAGTGTCACCTCGGCGCGCGAGGCCTTCGCGTGCCGCACGGTGTTGCCGAGCGCCGACTGGGCGATCCGCAGCAGCGCCACCTCCTGGGCGACCGGCAACCGTAGGGGGTCCCCGGAGACGTGCAGGTGGACGGGCAGTCCGCTGTGCGCGGTGGTGGTCGCACAGAGCCGATCCAGCGCGACCGGCAGCGAATCGCCGTCCAGCGCGGGCGGGGTGAGCGCGCGGACGAACCGCCGGGCCTCGTCCAGGTTGTCCTGGGCGGCCTGGCGCGCCTGCTCCACGTACCCGGCGGCGGCCTCGGTGCGCTCGGGCAGCGCCCGCTGGGCCGCGCGCAGCAGCAGCTGGATGGAGCTGAGGCTCTGGGCGAGGGTGTCGTGGATCTCCCGGGCGAGCCGCTCCCGCTCGGCGAGGACCCCGGCCGCGTGGTGGGCGGCGGCGAGGTCGGCGCGGGCGGCGGTCAGTTCGTCGATCAGCCGGCGCCGTTCCTCGCTCTCCCGGTACAGCGCCTGGTAGCCGAGCACGGTGGCGGTGGCGACGGCCGCGCCGAGCGCGGGCCCGATCGAGGCGGCGAGGTTGAAGGAGTGCTGGTGCCAGGACCACGCGGCGATCGCCCCGAGCGCGGTGAGGGCGACGGCCGTCAGCCCGCCGCGCCGCCCGAGCAGGTGCAGTTCCAGGAAGTACAGCGGGAAGGCCAGCCACACCCCGTCCTGGGTGGCGACCAGCACGCCCGCCCAGGTGACGCCGAGCAGCGCCAGCCAGAGCGCCGCGCCCCGGCGGGAGCGGTGGACGGCGGCCAGCTTCGGCCCGACGGCGTACACGGCGGCCATCGCGGTGGCCGCGGCGGCGACGGCCGCCGGGTCCCCGCCCCGGTCGACGAAGGCGGCCCGGGCCACCGCGAGGGCGAGCAGGCCCGCCACGAGCAGGTGCAGGCAGAGCCGGAGGACGCGGGCGACGGGTGTGGTTCTGGATCGTTCGGTCGCCATCCCTCCAGCTTAAGTTCCGCCTCCCGGGCCCGGCATCAATCAAAAGGTTGAACTCCGCTTCTGCCCTTTGATGCCCAGGATGCAATCCCGGGCGCGATGCCCCGGCCACCCCGTTTCGGGGAGCGTGGCAACGTCACCGGCTCCGCTGCCGGCGGCAACGTCACCGGCCCCGCTGCCGGTGGCAACGTCCCCAGTCCCGCTGCCGCAGGAAGGCCCACCGTGTTCGTCGCCTGGAGGGATCTCAGGTTCGCCAAGGGGCGGTTCGCCCTGATGGGAACCGTCATCGTGCTGATCACCGTCCTGGTCGGCCTGCTGTCCGGACTGACCGCCGGACTCGGCCGGCAGAACATCTCCGCGATCACCGGCCTGCCCGCCGACCACCTGGTGTTCTCCAAGCCCGCCGACGGGCAGGAGCTGAACTTCACCGACTCCCAGCTCACCCCCGACCAGTGGCAGGCCTGGACGCGCGAGCCCGGCGTCACCTCCGCCCAGCCGCTCGGCATCACCACCACCAAGGCCGCCGCCGGCACTCGCACCGCCGCACTCTCCGCCTTCGGCGTCCCGGACGGCTCCGACCTGGCCCCGCAGGGCGACCGGATCGCCCCCGGCCGGGCCGTGCTGTCCACCACCGCCGCCGAGAAGCTCGGCAACCTCACCCCCGGCGCCGACTTCACCGTGGCCGGGCACCGGCTCACCGTCGCCGCCGTCGCCGGCGACGCCGCGTACAGCCACACCCCGGTGATCTGGACCAGCCTCGACGACTGGCAGCAGTTCGCCCCCGGCGGCGCCGGCCACGCCACCGTCATCGCCCTGCACACCGGCAAGGGCGCCGACCTCGCCGCCGCCGACACCCGCCACGGCACCGTGACCCGAACCCGCGACGACGCCCTCGCCGCGATCGGCTCCTACACCTCCGAGAACGGCTCGCTCCAGCTGATGCGCGGCTTCCTGTTCGCCATCTCCGCCCTGGTGATCGGCGCCTTCTTCACCGTCTGGACGATCCAACGCAGCGGCGACATCGCGGTGTTGAAGGCCCTCGGCGCCTCCACCCGCTACCTGCTGCGGGACGCCCTCGGCCAGGCCGTACTGCTGCTGGTGCTCGGTACGGCCGTCGGCACCGCGATCGCCTCCGGCTTCGGCGCGCTGCTCGGCTCCGCCGTCCCCTTCGTCCTGGACGCCCCGACCGTCCTGCTGCCCGCCGTCGTCATGATCGCCCTCGGCGCGATCGGCGCGGCCCTGTCCATCCGCCGGATCACCTCCGTCGACCCGCTGACCGCCCTGGGGAGCGCCCGATGAGTCTCCACCTCGACCGCATCACCTTGACCTACCCGGACGGTGACGGCCGGCTGACCGCCCTGGACGATGTCTCGCTGACCGTCCCCAAGGGCTCCATCACCGCCGTGGTCGGCCCCTCCGGCTCCGGCAAGTCCAGCCTGCTGGCGGTGGCCGCCACCCTGATCAGCCCGGACTCCGGCCGGGTCGTCGTCGACGGCACCGACACCGCCGGCCTCGGCCGCGCCGAACTCACCGCCCTGCGCCGCACCAGGATCGGCATCGTCTTCCAGCAGCCCAACCTGCTGCCCTCGCTCACTGCCGCCGAACAGCTCCAGGTGATGGCCCACCTGGACGGCCGCTCCCCCCGCGAGGCCCACACCCGCGCCCTGGAACTCCTCGCCGCCGTCGGCCTCCGCGACCAGGCCGCCCGCCGCCCCCACCAGCTCTCCGGCGGCCAGCGCCAACGCGTCAACATCGCCCGCGCCCTGATGAACGACCCCACGGTGCTGCTCGTCGACGAGCCCACCAGCGCCCTCGACCACGAACGCGGCGCAGCGGTCCTGGACTTGATCACCGACCTGACCCACCGCCGCGCCACGGCCACCGTCCTGGTCACCCACGACCGCACCCACCTGACGGCCGTCGACCAGGTCGCCGAGGTCCACGACGGCCGCCTGACCCTGCCGACGGTGGTGGCCTGAACTACTTCTTCGCCGCGAGCACGTCGTCCACCGAAAGCGTCACCGACGCCCCGATCGACTCGGGCAGCGTCAACGACTGCCCAGGATGGTGGACGGCGTGCACTCGGTACTCTCCGTCCTTGGGGTCGGTCAGCACCATCACCCGCTGGTTCGTCCGGTCCACGATGACGTAGACCGGCACCCCTGCCTCGGCGTACAGCGGCGGCTTCACCTTCAGATCATCTGACCTCCGAGAATCTCGACCCGGTGCCCCACGAGTCGATCGGAGATCAGCTCTGCAGCCTCGAGCAACGTCATCTGCCCGAAGGGTTCTTCCACTGCGGCGGCGGACATGGAGTTCCTCCTGACTGCCGACGTCGAGATCATCATCGTAAGAACGCGAGCGCCTCCCAGCACCCGATCCCCATCCTTCACCCGAACGGGTGGTTTAGCCCTACCGGGCCCGCAGCCGCAGACCCGGGCGCTCCGCCGCCTCGTCCTGGCCCGCCCACAGCGAGCGGACGTGGCTGAGGTGCCGGGTCATGCAGGCCTCCGCCGCCTCGGCGTCGCCGGAGAGCATCAGGTCCAGCAACTCCACGTGCTCCTCCGCCGAGGAGACCAGCTGCCCCTGCTCGTCCAGCCGGGTCAGCCCGTACAGCCGGGAGCGCTTGCGCAGGTCCCCGACCACGTCGACCAGCCGCGCGTTGCCGGCCAGCCCCAGCAGGTCGAGGTGGAACTGCCGGTCCGCCTCCAGGTAGCCGATGAGGTCGTGCTTGCGGGCGGCCGCGACGATCGCCTCGGCCTGCGGGCGCAGCCGTTCCAGCTGGTCCTTGGTCGCCGCGCGGGTGACCCGGCCGACGGTCGGGACCTCGATCAGGGCGCGGATCTCGGTGTAGTCGTCGAGGTCGCGCTCGGTGAGTTCGGTGACCCGGAAACCCTTGTTGCGGACGGCCTCGACCAGTCCCTCCCGGGCGAGGTCGAGCATGGCCTCGCGCACCGGGGTCGCGGAGACGCCGAAGTCGGCGGCGAGGGCGGGTGCGGAGTAGACGACGCCGGGGCGCAGTTCGCCGGAGATCAGGGCCGCCCGGAGCGCGTGGGCGACCTGGTCGCGGAGCCGCTCCTGCACGGAGATCAGGGTGCGGGACGTGAGCTCGGCCATGGTGTTCCTCCGGGTGGGTGCAGAACACCAGCGTACAATGTCACGTTACGTTGAGCGTGCAACAGTCCGCGATTCAAACACCCCGACGCTCATGGTGACAGCGGCCGTCGACCGTGACAACGGCCGACGGCACACGATTCCACGGCTCCACCACCGCCGCCTAGGGCCGCCGGGCCCGCGAGGCCCGGTACACCTCCGCCGCCACTGCCAGGTCCTCCCAGCCCATCCCGACGCTCTTGAAGAACCGCGGCCGCCCGTCCGGCACCAGCGCGTCGCCGCGCACCAGCTCGGCCAGGTTCCACACCTGCCGCCGCCCGAGCGCACCCGCCAGCAACAGGTCGCCGGCCTCCCGGGCCGCCACCGACCGGGCCTCCACGTACAGTTCGGCCCGCCCGACCAGCACCTCGTCCACTTCCCGCGCGTCCGGCTCGTGCGAGCCGACCGCCGCGACGGCCGCGTGATCGGGCACCAGCACCCCGTCGAACAGCGGGGTGCGCGCGGTGGTGCAGCAGACCACCAGATCGGCCTCGGCCACCGCCTCCGGCGCCCCCACCGCGCCCGCCAGCCCGAGCCCGCGCCCGTACGCCGCCAGCGCGGCGGCCCGCCCGGCGTCTCGCGCCACCACCGTGACCCGCCGGAGCGACTTCAGCGCCGGGACGGCCAGCAGCGCGTCCAGGTGCCCGTAGGCCTGCGGGCCGGAGCCGAACACCACCAGGTGCTCGGCCTCCGGCGCCGCGAGCCGCGCCAGCGCCGCCGCCGTCACGGCGGGCGTGCGCAGAGCGGTGAGGGCCGCGCCGTCCAGCAGCGCCAGTGGCTGGAGCGTCGGCCCGTCCAGCAGCAGGTAGCTGCCGGTGATCCGGGGCAGTCCGCGCGCCGGGTTGGCCGGCGCCACCCCGGCGATCTTGACGCCCGTGAAGGTCCCGGTGGCGGCCGGCATCAGCAGCAGTTCCCCCGCCGGCACCGGTACGGCCGACCGGGCGGGCGCCGCCTCCGGGTCGAACCCGTCCAGCAGCACCCGCTCGATCGCCCGCACCGCGTCGGCGGGCCCGACTCCGCCGACTCCCGGCACGGCGTACTGGAGCGGCTCAACCGCCGCGCCGGGGAGCTCATCACCACTCACAGCAGGAACCCCGCCCCCAGCTCGTCGCCCGGTTCCAGGAGGAACCGGTGCTCCCCGGTGCGGTACGCCGTGCCGCTGACCTCGGTGACCACGCCCGCGCCCAGCGGGTCGCCGCCCGCGAGCACCTGCCCGGTGAACCGGGTGCCGATGATCGACTCGTGCCGCAGCGGCTCCCCGGGGGCGAGCCGCCCCTCGGCGGCGAGTACGGCGAGCCGGGCGGAGGTGCCGGAGCCGCAGGGCGAGCGGTCGATCTGCCCGTCCGCGAACACCACCACGTTCCGCTGGCTCAGCACGCCGTCCGGAGAGGGGAGTTCGTCGTACAGCACGACCCCGTACACCCCGGACAGCCGCGGGTCGGTGGGGTGCGCGACCGCCTCCGAGTCCGCCAGCAGCGCCCTGATCTCCCGCCCCGCGGCGACGAGTTCGGGCAGCTGCCCGGTCTCGACCGCGAGCCCGAGCGCGGCGGCGGGCACCGAGGCGTAGCAGGCCCCGGAGTGCGCCACGGCGACCTCGACCACCCCGCGCGAGGTGTTCAGCGGCAGCTTCAGCGCGCTGACCCGGCTGGGTACATTGCGGAAGGTGACGCCGGTGGTGCGCCCGCCGGCCCGGTGCACCAACGCGGTGACCCGCCCTGAGGGCACGTCGATCCGCACCCGCGCCACACCGTCCGAGGGCGCCGGCACCAACCCGGAGTCCACCGCCCAGGCGCCGAGCGCGATGGTGCCGTGCCCGCAGGCGGTCGAGTAGCCGTCCTTGTGCCAGAACAGCACGCCCAGGTGCGCCTCGTCGTCGTCCGGCGGCACCAGGAACCCGCCGTACATCCCGGCGTGCCCGCGCGGCTCCCGGGCGAGCAGCCGCCGGATGTCGTCCAGCGCCCCGGGCCGGGGCGCGGTGGCACTGCCGCCCGCGCCGATCGCGATGGCCCGCCGCTCGGCGACGCTGTCGCCGGGGATCGGGGGCGCCCCGCCGAGCACGATCCGGAACGGCTCGCCGGCCGTGTGGTAGTCGACGGCGTCGACGGTGCGGAGGTCCATCAGGCACCTCCGCCCGGCAGCACGCTGATGGTCCGGCTCGCGGTGTAGAACTCCAGTGCGGCGCGGCCCTGTTCGCGCTCGCCGTGGCTCGCGCCCTTGGTCCCGCCGAAGGGCAGGTGGAAGTCGACGCCGCTGGAGGGCGCGTTGACCCGGATCATGCCCGCGTCGAGGCGCTCGGCGGCGGCCAGTGCCGCGTCCAGGCTGCGGGTGTGCACCGAGGTGGCGAGGCTGTGCGGGGTGTCGTTGGCGAGCGCGATGGCCTCGTCCAGGTCGGCGGCCGCGTGCAGCACCGCGATCGGGCCGAAGAACTCCTCACTGGCCAGCGGGTGTTCGGCCGGTACGTCGGTGAGCAGGGTCGGCTCGACGTACCAGCCGGTCCGCTCGGGGGCACGTCCGCCGGTGAGCACCGTCGCCCCGGCCGCCACCGCCGAGTCGACGGCGAGGGTGAGCCGCTCCCGCGCGGCGGCGTTGACCACCGGCCCACATACCGAATCGTCCATCCCCGCAAGGGCCTTGACCAGCGCCTCGCGCAGCGGCTGGTACGCCGCACCCACCGCGATCACCCGGCTGGTGGCGGTGCACTTCTGCCCGGCGTATCCGGCGATCGCGGCCGCGAGGTGCCCGGCGGCCAGGTCGATGTCCGCGTCCGGGAGGACCAACGCCGCGTTCAGTCCGCCGAGTTCGGCCTGCACCGGCACCCCGCGCCCGGTGGCGGCCCGCACCACCGCCCGGCCGACCCCGGTGGAGCCGGTGAAGGACACCACGTCGGCCTCGTCGACCAGTGCCTGCCCCTCCTCGGCCCCGCCGGGCAGCACGGTGAGCACGTCGGCGGGCAGGCCCGCCAGCTCGGCCAGCCGCAGCGCACAGGCCGTCGCCTCGGGCGCGGGCTTGAGCACGGCCGTGTTGCCGACCGCCAGTGCCGGCGCCGCCTTCCAACTCGGGATCGCCAGCGGGAAGTTCCACGGCGCGATCAGCCCGGCGACCCCGTACGGGCGGCGCCGGGTGAGCAGCAGCCCCGGTCCGGCGGCGGTCTCGTGCACCGCGCCGGACGGCTCGTACGGCGCCTGCGCGTAGTAGCGCCAGATCGCCGCCGTCCGGGCGACCTCCCCCCGCGCCTCGGCGAGCGGCTTGCCGACCTCCCGCACGATCAGCGCGGCCAGTTCCTCCGCGTGCGCCTCGACCGCCTCGGCGATCCGGCCCAGCGCGGCCGACCGGGCGCCCGCCCCCGCCGCGAGCCAGCCGCCCTGGGCGGCCCGGGCCCGCCCGACGGCGGCCCGTACGGCCTCGGCGCCGGGCTCCTCGACGGCGACCACCAGGTCGGCCGGGTCAGCGGGGTTGTACGAGGTGATGGTCACGACTGGCAGCCCTTCGAAAGCAGGTTGGACACGACGCGTCAGCGCAGGAACGACGCCTCAGAGCAGGAAGCCCGCCGGGAACGGGTCGTCCGGGTCGAGGAAGTACTGTGCGGTGCCGGTGACCCAGGCCCGCCCGGTGACGGTGGGCACCACCGCGGGCCGCCCGGCGACCTCGGTCTCCTCGACCAGCCGCCCGGTGAAGGTGGTCCCGATGAAGGAGTCGTTGCGGAAGTCCCGCCCGATCGGCAGCTCGCCGCGCGCGTGCAGCTGCGCCATCCGGGCCGACGTGCCGGTGCCGCAGGGCGAGCGGTCGAACCAGCCGGGGTGGATGGCCATCGCGTGCCGGGAGTGCTCGGCGGTGGAGCCGGGGGCGAGCAGCTGGACGTGGTGGCAGCCGTGGATGGACGGGTCCTCCGGGTGCACCGGCCGGTCGGCGCCCGCGTTGACGGCGTCCATCAGGGCCAGGCCGGCATCCAGGATCTCCTGCTTGCGCTCGCGCTCGAACGGCAGCCCGAACTCGGCGAGCGGCAGGATGGCGTAGAAGTTGCCGCCGTACGCGAGGTCGTAGCCGATGGTGCCGTACCCGGGCACCTCGATCTTGCGGTCCAGCGCGACGGAGTACGAGGCCACGTTGCGGATGGTGACGGACTTGGCGGCGCCGCCCTCGACCCGCACCTCGGCGACCACCAGGCCGGCGGGGGTGTCCAGCCGGACCGTCGTCACCGGCTCGACCACCGGCACCATCCCGGTCTCGACCAGGACGGTGGCGACGCCGATGGTCCCGTGCCCGCACATCGGCAGCAGCCCGGAGACCTCGATGTAGAGCACCCCGAAGTCGGCGTCCGGCCGGGTGGGCGGCTGCAGGACGGCGCCGCTCATCGCGGCGTGCCCGCGCGGCTCGTACATCAGCAGGGTGCGGAAGTGGTCCAGGTGCTGCTGGAAGTACACCCGGCGTTCGGCCATGGTGGCGCCGGGGATGACGCCGAAGCCTCCGGTGATCACCCGGGTGGGCATGCCCTCGGTGTGCGAGTCGACGGCGTGGAACACGTGACGGCTCCGCATGGCCTCACAACTCCCTCTGAGAAAAGGTCGATCGAGGCCGGCTGACCCCGCAGCCGGCCGACTGGACACGCCCTGGGCAAGGCCCTGGGCCCTGGACAGGGCCTCGGCGAGGCCCTGGGACCCGGGCGGGGCCTAGGCGAGGCCCTCGGCCAGGGCCTTCTCGGTGGCCGCGCGCACCGCCGCCTCGATCTCCGGCTCCAGCGGCAAGCGCGGCGCGCGGACCGGCCCGCCGGGGCGCCCGGCGATGTCCATGGAGAGCTTGATGGCCTGGACGAACTCGGTCTTGGAGTCCCAACGCAGCAGCGAGTGCAGCGACTTGTACAGCGGCAGCGCGGTCTCCAGGTCCAGCGCGACGGCCGCGTCGTAGAGCGCCACCGAGGCCTCCGGCAGCGCGTTGGGGTACCCGGCGATCCAGCCGACCGCGCCGGCCAGCGCCAGCTCCAGCAGCACGTCGTCGGCGCCGATCAGCAGGTCCAACCCCGGTGCCAGCTCGGCGAGTTCGTACGCACGCCGGACGTCCCCGCTGAACTCCTTGACCGCCACGATCGAGCCCTCGGCGTGCAGCCGGGCGAGCAGCGCGGGCACCAGGTCGACCTTGGTGTCGATCGGATTGTTGTACGCGACGATCGGCAGGCCCGCCTTGGCGACCTCGGCGTAGTGCGCCCGCACCGAGTCGTGGTCGGCCCGGTAGGCGTTGGGCGGAAGCAGCAGGACGGAGCCGGCCCCGGCCTCGGCGGCCTGCTCGGCCCAGCGGCGGGACTCGGCACTGCCGTACGCGGCGACCCCGGGCATGACCCGGGAGCCGTCACCGGCCGCCTCGATCGCCACCTCGACGACCCGGGCGCGCTCCTCGGCGGTGAGCGTCTGGTACTCGCCCAGCGATCCGTTGGGGACGACACCGTCGCAGCCGGACTCGATCAGCCAGCGGACGTGCTCGGCGTAGGCGTCGTAGTCGACGGAGAGGTCCGGGCGCAGCGGGATCGTGGTGGCGACCATGATGCCGCGCCAGGGACGGGTGGTGTCACGGGGGGTGATGGACACGGTACGCTCCTTGGTGAGGTGTGACATTTTATTAGAGGAAGAGGGTCGGCGACAAGAGTCCCCGGCCCCCACGTTCGTCGGCTATCTCTCGGGCGCGGTCCCGGCACCGGGCTCAGCAGACGCGGCAGACGCCTCGGGCGCACCGGGCGCAGCGGAGGCGGCGGGGGCGGAGTCAGGGACCCCCGCCGCCAGCTGCGAGAGCGGCACCGGGCAGGCCAACGGCCGCCGGTCCGCCCCCGGCTCCCCCGAGCCGGACAGACAGGCCACGGCCGGACCGCACATCCGCCCCTGGCACCAGCCCATCCCCGCCCGGGTGAGCAGCTTGACGGTGCGGGGGTCGCCCGCGCCGAGCTCCTCCACCGCCTCCCGCATCCGGGAGACCGGCACCTCCTCGCACCGGCACACGTCGGTGTCCGGCCGCAGCCACCCGGTCCAGCCGGGCCCCGGCCGGTGCGCGGCGGCCATCAGCCCGGCGAAGGCCCGCAGCCGCGCCCGGCGGCGCAGCAGCGCGCGCCCGGGCGGCACCCCGGCGATCGCGTGCGCGGCCAGCTCGCCCTCGGCGAGCGCGAGGTCGGCCCCGCCGACGCCGTTGGTCTCCCCCGCGGACCACAGGCCGGGGACGGTGGTGCGCAGCCGGGCGTCGACCCGCAGCGCTACCGCGCCGTCCGGCCCGGCAAGGGTCTCCGCGCCGAGCTCGGTGGCCAGGTCGATCTGCGGCAGCAGTCCGTGGCCGACGGCGAGCGCGTCGCAGGCGATCCGCCGTTCGGTGCCGGGCAGCGGCCGCCAGGAGGCGTCCAGCCGGGCCACGGTGACTCCGGTGACCCGCTCGTCCCCGTGCGCCTCCACGACGGCGCTGCGCGGCCGTAGCCGTACGCCGTGCCGCAGCAGCGCGCCGCCGTGCCCGGCGCCCTCGACCAGCTTGGCGGGGACGGCCGCCAGCACGCCGGGGCGCCGGGCGTACCCGAGGTAGCCGCTCGCCTCGACCACCGCCGGGACGTGCGCCCCGGCGCCGACCAGCGAGGAGGCGGCCGCGAGCAGCAGCGGCCCGCTGCCGGCCACCACGATCCGCCGCCCGGGCAGCACCAGCCCGGCCTTGAGCATGGCCTGAGCCCCGCCCGCGGTGACCACCCCGGGCAGGGTCCAGCCCGGGAACGGCAGCTGCCGCTCGTACGCCCCGGTTGCGAGCAGCACCGTCCGGGCCCGGACGGTGGCCCGGTCGGCGGCCTGCGGCCCGCGGGTGACGTGCACGGCGAAGCCGTCCGCGGTGCGTTCCAGCGCCCACACCTGGTGGCCGCCGCGGAACTCGGCCCGGGGCTGCCCGGCGAGCCGCGCGGCCAGCCCTGTGTACACCGGCCAGTGGTGGTGCAGCCGGTCCGGCCGGGTGGCGCCGAGTCCGGGCGCCGGGTGCCGGTAGTACTGCCCACCGGTCCGCTCCGCGCCGTCCAGCAGGGCGCAGCGCAGCCCGAGGTCGGCGGCCGTGACGGCGGCGGCCAACCCGGCGGGTCCGGCCCCCACCACGACGAGGTCGTACGGCCCGGACGGCCCCAAAGGCCCGCCCGACCCAGCTGGCCCGCCCGACTCGGACGGCCCGTACGGCTCAGACGGCTCAGACGGCAAGGTCGGCACGGCCGTGACCCTCCTGGGTGGTGACGACGGTCCCGGGCTCCGCGGGCAGCAGGCACAGCCGCTGGTTGGCCCGGCCGTCCACAGTGGCCAGGCAGTCGAAGCAGGCGCCGATGCCGCAGAACGCGCCGCGCGGGCGCCCGCCGTTCCGGGTGGTGCGCCAGGCGAGCACGCCGTCGGCCCAGAGCGCGGCGGCGATCGACTGTCCGGGCAGGGCCCGGACGGGCCGCCCGTCGAACTCGATGTGGTGGCCGGGCCCGGGCTCGGCCCCGACCAGCCCGGCGGGGGTGCGGCGACGCGTCACCGGCTTCTCCAATCCAGAGGTCCAGAACAAGGTCTCACCCCGCCGGGAACCGGTCCGCCCGGAACGGCGCGAGGTCCAGCTCCGGCCGTTTCCCGGCCAGTTGCGCGGCGATCAGCAGCCCGGTGCCGGGCGCCAGCCCGATGCCGGCACCCTCGTGCCCGCAGGCGTGGTACAGCCCCGGCGCCCGGGGGTCCTCCCCGATGGCCGGAAGGTGGTCCGGCAGGTACGGGCGGAAGCCCCGGTAGGTGCGCAGCACGGTGACGTCCGCGAGCACCGGGAACAGCTCCGCGGCCTGGACGGCGAGCCGGCGCAGCACCTCCTGGGAGAGGGTGCGGTCGAAGCCGACCCGCTCCCGGCTGGCGCCGATCAGCACCGGCCCGCCCGGGGTGCCCTCGACCACGGCGGAGGTCTGCAGCCCGGCCGAGCCGCTGGCCACGTCGGCCACGTAGTCGGCGGCGTAGACCTTGTGCCGGACGACCCTCGGCAGCGGCTCGGTGACCAGGACGAAGCCGCGCCGGGGCAGCACCGGCAGGTGCACGCCCGCCAGCGCGGCCAGCTCGCCGCCCCAGGTGCCCGCGGCGTTGACCACGGCGGGCGCGGCCAGCCGGCGCCGGGCGGTCCGGACGCCGCGCACCGCGCCGTCCGGGCCGCGGTCCACCGCCGCCACCTCCTCCCCGGTGTACAGCTCGGCGCCCATCCGGCGGGCCTCGCGCAGCAGGTGGGCGGCGGCGAGCGCGGGCTGCACCTGGGCGTCCTGCGGGTAGTGGTAGCCGCCGGCGAGCCCGGGGGCGAGGTGCGGTTCCAGCTCGCGCAGCCGCTCGGGCGGCACCTCCGCGGCGCTCACCCCGGCCGCGGCCTGTCCGGCGGCGAAGGCCCGCAGCGCCTGCTGCCCGGCCTCGGTCGAGGCGACCACCACGCCGCCCTTGGGCTCGTACTCGACGGCCGGCCCGAGTTCCTCGGCGAGTTCGTTCCAGAGCCGGGTGCTGAGCAGGGCGAGGTCGAGTTCGGGCCCGGGTTCCTTGTCGGAGACCAGCAGGTTGCCCTCGCCCGCGCCGGTGGTGCCCCCGGCGACCGGCCCGCGGTCGACCACGGCGACGGCGAGTCCGGCGCGGGAGGCGTAGTACGCGCAGGCGGCGCCGACGACTCCGGCGCCGACCACGACGACGTCCAGTGGAGGTGTCCAGGTCTTCAGCACGTCAGTAATATGTCACATTCCATCAACCCTGCCAAGAGCCCACCAGGGCCGGAGCAGCGCAAAGCCCCGGCCACCGCACACAGCGGGGGCCGGGGCCGGCAGGCTCAACGCGTCGGGCTCAGGTGATGTCGTCCATCTGCTCCCGGCGCGCCGTCGGCACCGGCGCGGCGCCGGCCGCCGGGGCCGCCGAGGCGTCGACCGTCTCCGCACCCGCCACCGGCCGCACCGTGAGGTCGACCTGCGAGGCCTCCTCGTCGTCCAGGTCGGCGTCCGGGTTGTTCCGGCGCCTGCGCCGGTCGTTCATGATCGCGATGCCCACCGCGAGGAAGTACAGCGCCCAGATCGGCGCGGCCAGCGCCAGCATGCTCAGCGGGTCGGCGCTCGGCGTGGCGAAGGCCGCGAACACCGTGATGCCCATGACCATGCCGCGCCACCAGCCCAGCAGCCGCTTGCCGGTGACCATCCCGACCTGGTTCAGCATCACCAGCAGCAGCGGAAACTCGAAGGCCAGGCCGAAGACCAGCACCATCCGGGTCGCGATGTCGAAGTAGTCCTCGGGCGGCAGGATCGGCGTGGTGCCGTTCGGCGTGAACGAGATCAGCACCTCGACCGTGGTCGGCAGCGTCAGGATCGCCACGGCCACACCGGCCAGGAACAGCGGCGCCCCGCAGAGCATGAAGATGACGGCGTACTTCTTCTCGTGCTTGTGCAGACCGGGCGCCACGAAGGCCCACACCTGGTAGAGCCAGATCGGCACGGTGCCGACCACGCCGGCGGTCAGCGAGACCTTGAGCATCCAGGTGAAACCGGCGGTCAGGCCGATGTTGGAGACCTGGGCACACCTGCCGTGGAACTGCCCGGAGGTCTCCGGGGTGCACTGCGGCAGCGGCTCCAGCAGGAAGTGCTCGATCCGCTTGTGGTAGATCGCCGCGATGATGGTGATCACCACGATCGCCAGGACCGACTTGACCACGCGGTTGCGCAGTTCCCGCAGGTGATCGGCGAGGGCCATCCGCCCCTCAGGATCCTTGGACGCCTTCTGCGGCGCCTTGGAGAGCTTGCTCAACCCCGGTCCTCAACTCGTGCGTCGAGGCCCGCCGGTCGACGGGCCTCCGTGGTCACGCGCGTCACGCGCACCGTGTACGTCGGGTACGACGCCCGCACCGCACACCACGGATGCGTCGCGTACGTCACGGCTGCCGCGCTCAGTGGGGGCGCTCGCCCCCGGGCGTCCCCTGCCCCGCGCCGGGCTCGGCCACCGGCCGGGCCGTCGCCGAGGCGCCCGGAGCGGACTGGACGGTCCTGGCCGTCGGCTGCGCCGTGACCTGCGGCTGGGCGGGCGGCGCGCTCCCGTCCGGCTCGTCGTCCGAGCGCATCGCCTTGGCCTCGCTCTTCAGGATCCGCAGCGACTGCCCCAACGAGCGCGCCAGCTCGGGCAGCCGCTTGGCCCCGAACAGCACGATGGCAACCACCACGACCACCACGATCGCGGTCATCGAGAAGCGCATGCGCCGACCACCTTCAGCATCCGCGGCCCGCCAGGCCGCCCGCCGCGGATGGTAACCGCTGCGGATGACGCCCCGACGAAGGCCGCCCGAACAGGACAGCGGCCCCCGGTTCGCCGTTCAAGGAGCCACTTGAGAGCGTAACCCGCCGCCACCTCCACGCAGCAGTCCCCGTACCACCCGGTGCCCCGGCCGTGCCGATGCTCCGACCGGATCACCCCCGCGGAAGAGCGGCCCGGGGCCGCGCGGCCCTACCGCCCGGGAACGGCCTCGGCCAGCTCCCCCGCCGCCTCGGCCAGCGCCCGGGAGGCCGTGTCCACGCCCTTGGCGAGCGCCCGCACGTCCAGCCAGAGCCGGATCGCGAGGACCCCGAGGACCAGCAGGCCCGCGGTGGCGAGCAGGACGGCGGCGACGAGCATCCAGGACATGCGCCCCACCCTATACGGGGGCCGCCACGCTCTACGGGGCCACCGCGGTCAGCCCTCCGCCGGGATGAGCCGCATGGTGCGCACCCCCGCAGCGGTGAGCGCCTCGACGATCTTCTCCCCGGCCTGCTTGCGCACCGCCGCCCCGCACAGTGGGCAGCCGAAGCTGTAGTGCGCCTGCGCCGGGGTCCGGCCGAGGGTCAGCCGGAACTCCTCGGCCGGGAGTTCGACCTTCTCCCGGCACTGCGAGCAGTACACCTTGAATCTCGTCCCGGGCTCCACCGCTCAGACCTGCCCCTCCCCGTAGGCGGCCAGCGCCTCCCGCGCGGCCGAGCGCGCCTGCTCCGCCAGCTCGGGCGGCGAGACGATCCGGCCGTCGCGCCCCAACCGCAGCGCCAGCGGGCGCAGCTGGGAGGGGTCGGCGCTGCGCAGGGTGATCCGCAGCCCGCCGTCCGGCAGTTCCTCGGCCCGGTCGTGGGTGTAGTACTCGGCGACCCAGCGGCCGCCGGAAGAGACCTCCACCACCACCTCCGGGTCGTCCGCCGCCGGGTTGACCAGCCCGCCGCTGAGGTCGCGCGGCTCGCGCCGGGGCGGGTCGGCCGGGACGTCCAGGACGCGGATCTCGGCGACCCGGTCCAGCCGGAACATCCGGTGGTCCTCCGAGGTGCGGCACCAGGCTTCCAGGTACGTGTGCCCCTCGGTGAGCAGCCGGATCGGGTCGACCTCGCGCTCGGTCATCCCGCCGCGCCCGTGCGAGTAGTAGCGCAGCCAGAGCCGGCGGCCCTCACTGAGCGCGCGGTCGATGTCGGCGAACACGTGGCTCTCGGCCTCGAAGGTGACCCCGACCCGGGCGCTGCCCTCGGCGCTCTCCCCCGCGGCGTTCTCGATCTTGGCGACGGCCCGGGTGAGCGCCTCCCGGTCCCCGGCCCGCAGGCCCGGCAGTCCGGCTACCGCCCGGGCGGCGACCAGCAGCGCGGTGGCCTCGTCGGCGGCGAGGCGCAGCGGCTGGGCGACGTCGTCGACGTTGTGCCACCAGATCCGCTCGCCGTCGGTGTCGATGTCCAGCAGGTCGCCGCCGCGGAAGCTGGTGCCGCACATCGGCAGCACGTTGAGGTCCCCGATCAGCTCGCGCTCGCTGATCCCGAACGCCCGGGCCACCTCGGCGACCTCGGCCCCGGGCCGCTCGCGCAGATAGGTGACCAGCGACAGCATCCGCCGGGTCTGGTCGATGGCGTTGCTCATGCGTCCACCTCGTCACACTCGGCGGGCGCTGCGCACAGGCCGCGCCTTCCGATGGTTCGCTCACTCACGCGCCCGCTCCTTCAAGCCCCGCGACCGCCCGCAGCCGGTCGACCACATCCGCCCGCAGCTCCTCCGGCCCGAGCACCAGCACGTCCGGCCCGAACTCCGCCAGGTCGGCGCCCAGCCCGTTGCCGTACGGGATCTCCAGCTCGTCCCAGGCCTCGTCGACCCGGGTGCTGCCCAGCGCCTTGGTGCGCAGCGGGAAGCCGGCGCCCCGGCGGACCCGGACGGTCGCGGTGGCGGTGGCCCCCTCACCGGCGAACTTGGCCACGGTGGCCCGGACGTCCACGTGCTCGGGCACGGTGCCGAGGAAGGCCCCGCCCTTGGCCCTCACCTTGCCGGTGATCCGGCTGAGCCGGAACACCCGGGCGTCGCCGCGGTCCCGGTCGTACCCGGCCAGGTACCAGTGCCCGCGCCAGCACTCCAGCGCCCACGGCTCGACGCTGCGCTGCTCGACGGCGGCGGCGCCGGCCTTGCGGTACTCGAAGGTGACCGGGCGGCGGTCCCGGGCGGCGGTGAGCAGCGGCTCGAACGCGGCCTCCCGGGCGGGAATGCGCGGCTCCAGGGCGGTCCGGCCCTCGGCCTCGGTGAACGGCACCCCGGCCGCGCGCAGCTTCTGGAGCGCGCCGCTGGCCGCGCCGGACATCTTGGCCTGCTGCCAGACCCTGGCGGCCAGGGTCAGCGCGGCGGCCTCCTCGGCGTCCAGCGCGATCTCCGGCAGCCGGTTGCGGTCGGGGCGGGCGAGGTAGCCGAGCTCGCCGTCCAGCGTGCTCTCGTCGACGTCGATCACCAGGCCGAGCTCGCGCAGGTCGTCCTTGTCCCGCTCGAACATCCGGTTGAAGGCGTCCTCGCTGCTGTTCTGCCAGGCTTCCCGGTACGCCTCGATGGATTCCCGCAGCTCCTTCTTGGAGAGCGGACGTCTGGTGTTCATCAGGCACAGGGCGAGATTCATCAGCCGCTCTGCCTTGGCGATCGCCATCGCTGACCCTTCCGGTGTGCCGCGCCGCGCGCGGGGTGCGCCAACCGGGCGATCCCCACCCGGCGGGACCGACCGTACCGGTAGCGGTACGCACTGCAAAAGCCGCGTCCCGCGCCCGCTCCCCACCGGGTGGCGTCCGGGCCCGGAAACGACCTCGGGCCGGGCCCCCGAAGGGGTCCGGCCCGAGGTCAGCGCAGGCCCGAGGTCAGCGCGGGCCCGAGGTCAGCGCGGGCCCAGAAGGCCGACGCGGGCTCAAACGGCCGGCGCAGGCTCAGACGGCCAGCAGGTCGACCACGAAGATCAGGGTCGAGTGCGCCGGGATCGCCGGGGTCGGCGACTGGGCACCGTACGCCAGGTGCGACGGAATGGTCAGCTCACGACGGCCGCCGACCTTCATGCCGACGACACCCTTGTCCCAGCCCTTGATGACCCGGCCGCCGCCCAGCGGGAAGCGGAACTCGTTGGGGCTCCGGTTCCAGCTCGCGTCGAACTCCTCGCCGGTCTCGAAGGTCACGCCGACGTAGCGGACGCTGACGTTCTGGCCCGGCTTGGCCTCCTCGCCGTCACCGACGACGATGTCACGGATCTGCAGCTCGGTCGGGGCGTCGCCGATCGGGAAGTCGATCTCGGGCTTCTCGTTCAGGTTCACAGCCATGGTCCCTCTTCTCACGTTCGCAATTCCACACACGACCAAGCGGCGGGCGCCCGCACCCGGTCCACCCGGGCGGAGAGCCCGGGAGCACCACCGTACGGGCGCCCGCCGCCCGTCGGGACACGGCCACGCGGCCGGTCCCGAAGGTCACACGCCCACCATTGTCACCCGAAAGTGGATCAGCCCTGACCGGCGTCCAGGATGTCCACCACGAAGACCAGGGTCGAGCCGGGCGGAATGTCGCCCTGGCCCTTGTCCCCGTAGCCCAGCGAGGCCGGGATCACCAGCTCGACCCGGCTGCCGACGGTCTGGCCCGCCAGCCCCTGGTCCCAGCCCTGGATGACCTGGCCGCCGCCGACCGGGAAGGAGAACGCCTGGCCCTTGCTGAGCGAGGAGTCGAAGACCTTGCCGTCCTTGGCGAGCGCGCCGGTGTACTGGACGACGACCTTCTCGCCCTTCTCCACGGCCGGCCCGGTGCCCTTGATCAGCACGTGGGTCTTCAGCTCGGTCGGGTCCTTGGCGCCGGCCACCGGGGTGATGTCGGCCGGCTTCTTGCCGTTGTCCTTGACCTGCGGGAAGTCCGCCGGCGGCGGGGTGACGGTTCCGCTCACCACCGCGTCGGGCGCGTTGGCGTTGCGGATGTCGATCACGAAGATCAGGTTGTCCTTGGGACCGATCGACATGTCCGGCTTGCCCTGGGAGCCGAAGCCCGCCGCCGGCGGGGCCACCACCAGCAGTCGGCTGCCGGCCTTCTTCCCCATCACGGCCTGGTCCAGGGCCGGGATCAGCGCGTCGGTGCCGGCCTGGAAGATCTGCGGCTTGCCCTTGTCGTCGTACGAGCTCGGGATGTCCTTGCCGGTGTTCCAGTCCTTGGCGGTGTAGTCCACCGAGGTCCAGCTGTTCTTGTCCACCTTGGGGCCGGAGCCCTCGGACAGCACCTTCACCACGAAGGAGCCGTCGGAGGCCTCGCCCGGCACCTGGATCTCGGCCTTCTTGCCGAAGTCACCGGTGACGGTCGGCAGCACCTTGGCGCTGTCCTTGATCGGCGGCACCGGCTCGGCGGTCGGCGTGGGCGGCGCGGACTTCGTCGCGTCCGGCTGGGCCGCCGCGGAGGTGTCCTTGGAGGAGTCCTTGTTCACCATGTACAGCGTCACGCCGCTGCCGACCAGTAGCAGGGCGATCACCGTGCCGAGGATCACGCCGAGCTTGCCCACCCCGGGCGGGTTCTCGTCGTACCCGGCCTCCGAGTTGTCGGTCTTGCGCACATTGCTGGCGAAGATCTGCGGGGCGTCGTCGTCGTCCGTCCTGGTCCCCGTCACGCGCGGCTTCTCGCCGGGCTGCGCCCAGCCGGCCTGCTGCGCGAGGATCGCCGGGGGGACGACGATCGACTCGCGGTCCGACGCGACCGGTCCGCCGGGACGGGAGGCGGTCGGGTCACCCGCAGAGTCGTCGTTCGCCGCGGTGCCGGCCCCGCCCGGGCTCGGCGTCTTCTCAGTCATGACTCCCCATCCATCTCGCCACGAGGTCTTCCAGGTCTGCGCCCGGCGTGGTGAGCGCCGGCCTGTCGCCGTACCCGTCCGCCCCGGACCCCGGCGCCGGGCGGCGCCTGCCACAGTGCGAGGGCAGTATGACAGCTCAGGATGAGGGCGGACGCTTCGTTGTACGAGCGTCCGCCCAAGCGTACGGAATTCTCCCGGCGACTTCCTAGAGCGCCCGCTAGACCGCTTCGAGAATGTCGATCACGAAGACCAGCGTGGAGTTCGGCGGCACCGAGCCCTGCGCCTGGTCCTTGTACCCCAGCGCCGGCGGCACCACCAGCAGCACCCGGCTGCCCACGTTCTGCCCGACCAGCCCCTTGTCCCAGCCCTCGATCACGCTGCCGGTACCGATCTGCACGGCCTGGGCGCCGCCGTGGGTCCAGGAGGCGTCGAACTGCTGGCCGTTGCTCCACAGCACCCCGGTGTACTGCACCACCAGGGTCTGCCCGGTCTTGACCTGCTTGCCCTCGCCCTTGATCAGCACGGCCTGCTGGAGGTCGGTGGGCGCGGCCTGCCCGGCCGGGACGGTGATCCCCACCGGCGCCTTGCCGTTGTCCTTGACCTGCGGCAGGGTCGCGGCCGGCTGGGTCATGGCCCCGGTCAGCGTGGAGTCCTGCGGCAGCGCCTCCACGATGTCCAGCACGAACACCACGGTGTCGCCCTTGTTGACGCCCAGCTGAGTGGAGCCCTGCTCCCCGAAGGCCGCCGCCGGTGGGGCCACCACCAGCAGCCGGGTGCCGACCTTCTTGTCGATCACGGTCTGGTCCAGCGCCGGCACCAGTTGCCCGCTGCCCGCCTGGTAGAGCTGCGGCTTGCCGTTGTCGTCGTACGAGCTGGGCAGGTCCTTGCCGGTGGTCCAGTCCTTCGCCGTGTAGTTGACGGTCACCCAGTCGCCCTTGTTGACCGTCGACCGCTCCCCGTCGGTCACCGTGTTCACCACGAACTGGCCGCTGGGCTGCTGGCCCTCCGGGATGGTGATGGTGGCCTTGCTGCCGAAACCGCCCCCCGAGAGCGTGGGCATCGGGGACGCCTCGCTGACCGGCGCCGGCACGGTCGGAGCGGCACTCGCGGTGGACGGCGTCGCCGGGCCGGCCGCCTTGGGCGAACTGCTGCAGGCGACCGCCAGCAGCAGCGGCAGGGTGAGAAGCAAACCGGCGGTGCGGCGCACGGTGGTCCTAACTGTCGGTCGAGTCGGCTCCCCCGAATCGACGGACAGCGTATGCCCGGCACGCGTCCGGCCCCGGTAGACACCACCGGGGCCGGCTCCAGCGCATCGATCACGGCGCGTGGCTCACGGCGCACGCGGCACGGTCACATGCCCGCGATCAACTTCTCCACCCGCTCGTCCACCGAACGGAACGGGTCCTTGCACAGGACGGTGCGCTGCGCCTGGTCGTTCAGCTTCAGGTGCACCCAGTCCACCGTGAAGTCCCGGCGCTGCTCCTGCGCCCGACGGATGAAGTCCCCGCGCAGCCGGGCCCGGGTGGTCTGCGGCGGGATCGACTTGGCCTCGAAGGTCTTGAGGTCGGTGGTCACCCGCTTCGCCTGGCCCTTGCCCTGGAGCAGGTAGAACAGGCCGCGGCGGCGGTGGATGTCGTGGTACGCGAGGTCGATCTGGGCCACCCGCGGGTTGGACATGCTCATCTGGTTCTTCTCGCGGTAGCGCTCGATGAGCTTGTACTTCATGATCCAGTCGATCTCGGTGGCCACCCCGTCCAGCCGCTCGGTGCGGACGGCCTCCAGGGTGCGGCCCCACAGGTCGAGCACCTGGGCGATGGTCCCGGTGTTGATGCCCTTGCGGTCGGCGAACTCCAGGGCCTTGGTGTAGTACTCCTCCTGGATGTCCAGCGCGCTGGCCTCCCGGCCGTTGGCCAGCCGCACCTGGTGGGTGCCGGTGAGGTCGTGGCTGACCTCGCGGATCGCCCGGATCGGGTTCTCCAGGGTGAGGTCGCGCATCACCACGCCGGCCTCGATCAGCCGCAGCACCAGGTCGGTGGAGCCCACCTTGAGCAGGGTGGTGGTCTCGGACATGTTGGAGTCGCCGACGATCACGTGCAGCCGGCGGTAGCGCTCGGCGTCCGCGTGCGGCTCGTCCCGGGTGTTGATGATCGGGCGGGAGCGGGTGGTGGCGGAGCTGACGCCCTCCCAGATGTGCTCGGCCCGCTGGCTGACGCAGTACACCGCGCCGCGCGGGGTCTGCAGCACCTTGCCCGCTCCGCAGATCAGCTGGCGGGTCACCAGGAAGGGGATGAGCACGTCGGCCAGCCGGGAGAACTCGCCGTGCCGGGCCACCAGGTAGTTCTCGTGGCAGCCGTAGGAGTTGCCGGCCGAGTCGGTGTTGTTCTTGAAGAGGTAGACGTCCCCCGCGATGCCCTCCTCGTGCAGCCGCCGTTCGGCGTCCACCAGGAGTCCTTCGAGGATCCGCTCGCCCGCCTTGTCGTGCGTGACCAGCTCGGTCACGTCGTCGCACTCGGGGGTGGCGTACTCGGGGTGGGAGCCGACGTCGAGGTAGAGCCGGGCGCCGTTGCGCAGGAAGACGTTGCTGCTGCGGCCCCAGGAGACGACCCGGCGGAACAGGTACCGCGCGACCTCGTCCGGCGACAGCCGCCGCTGCCCGCGGAACGTACAGGTCACGCCGTACTCGTTCTCCAGCCCGAAAATCCGGCGGTCCATGAGCACTCCTTTTCTCGTCGGAGCTGTCCGAAACCGCCTCCACGACGACTGGGCCGTCGCAGGGGCACCGGAGTCCCGTACGCCGGCGGTCCGGCCGCCGTACGGGACTCCGCAGTACTACTCGTCCGACGAACCGCCGCCCGCCGGGTTCTCCTCGTCGTCCGCTTCGGCGGACTGGTCCCCGTCGAGCAGCCGACTGAGCTGGTTGCCCAGGATCCGCTTGAACTTGCGCTGCTGGAACCGCTGGCGGTCGAGGACCGCGACCTCCAGCTGTTCCGGGGTGAGGGCGCGCGGGCTGCCCCCGTTGGGGTCGCGGGCGAGCGAGTCGACCGCGACCTTCACCGCCTCGGTGAGACTCAGGCCGACGCGGTGGCGCTGGCCCAGGTAGTTGCCGATCGAGTCGGCGTTGCCGCCGACCACGACGTAGTTCTTCTCGTCGACGACCGAGCCGTCCGGGGTGAGCCGGTAGATCTGGTCGTTGTCCGCGGTGCGGCCGACCTCGGCGACGATCAGTTCGACCTCGTACGGCTTCTCGCCGACCGAGGAGAAGATGGTGCCCAGGGTCTGGGCGTACACGTTGGCCAGGCCGCGGGCGGTGACGTCGGCCCGGTCGTAGGAGTAGCCGCGCAGGTCGGCGTAGCGGACGCCGCCGATGCGCAGGTTCTCGAACTCGTTGTAGCGGCCGACCGCCGCGAAGGCGATCTTGTCGTAGATCTCGGAGACCTTGTGGAGCGCCCGGGAGGTGTTCTCGGCGACGAAGACGATGCCGTCGGCGTAGGTGAGCACGACCACGCTGCGGCCGCGCGCGATGCCCTTGCGGGCGTACTCCGCGCGGTCCGCCATGGCCTGCTGGGGCGAGACGTAGAACGGTGTCGACACCGGCGGTCGTCCCTTTCCTGTGAGGTGATGGCTAGATCAGCGGGGCCTGCGGGCCGTTGGGCCGGGCCAGGCGCTCGTCCGTGATGGCGACCACGATCTGCGTGACCTCCGCCTCGGTGAGCCGGCGGAAGCCGTCCTCGGTGATCAGCGAGACGATCGGGAAGATCTTGCGGGCCAGGTCCGGTCCGCCGGTGGCGGAGTCGTCGTCCGCCGCGTCGTAGAGCGCCTGGAC
Source organism: Kitasatospora sp. NPDC036934 (assembly GCF_055608425.1). NCBI lineage: Bacteria > Bacillati > Actinomycetota > Actinomycetes > Kitasatosporales > Streptomycetaceae > Kitasatospora > Kitasatospora sp. NPDC036934. Next base: position 258,024 of record NZ_JBVJQR010000011.1, read on the forward strand.
GACCAGGGTGGCGGCCTGGTCGGCCGTCAGGTCGTCGCGGTAGAGCTTCTTCATCGAGCCGCGGGCGTAGACCGAGCCCGAGCCGGTGGCGGCGAAGCCGCGCTCCTCGGACCGCCCGCCGGTGACGTCGTAGTTGAAGATCCGGCCGCGGCCGAGGTCCAGGTCGTAGCCGGCGAAGATCGGCACCACCGCGAGGCCCTGCATGGCCATGCCCAGGTTGCCCCGGATCATCGTGGTGAGCCGGTTGGCCTTGCCCTCCAGGGAGAGCGTGGCGCCCTCGATCTTCTCGTAGTGCTCCAGCTCCAGCTGGAACAGCCGGACCATCTCGATCGCGAGGCCGGCGGTGCCGGCGATGCCGACCGCGCTGTACTCGTCGGCCGGGAACACCTTCTCCATGTCGCGCTGGGCGATCACGTTGCCCATGGTCGCACGGCGGTCACCGGCGATCACCACACCGCCGTCGAAGACCGCGGCCACGATCGTGGTCCCGTGCGGGGCCTCGACCACGGCCCCCTCGGGCAGCCCACGGCGGCTGGGGATCAGCTCCGGCTGGTGCTCGGCCAGGAAGTCGAGGAACGAGGACGACCCGGGGGTCAGGAAGGCAGCCGGTAGACGCCCGGTGCCACGAGTGTTGGCTTCCACACGATTCCTTCCAGGTAGCTTGAAGCGCGCATTGCCCGCACCCTACCCGCCGACGATCAACGTCCACGCGTGGAGGGGCCGGTGCCGGGACGGCCGGGCGGCCGCTGCCGCCCGACCGTCCCGGACGGTCGCGACCGTGAATTCCCGATTACCGGGGACGGGCTATTGCCCACCCTTCTGCACGAATCCCCGGACGAAATCCTCGGCGTTCGACTCGAGCACTTCGTCGATTTCGTCCAGCACCGCGTCGACGTCGTCGCCCAGCTTTTCCTGGCGCTCCTTGAGGTCGTCGGAATTCTGGCTTTCCGCGACCTGCTCCTCGACCTCCTCGGAGGAACGGTTTGCCCGCTGCTGGCCGCCGCCGGTGTCCTTGCTCGCCATTTCCCTCACCCCGCTCGAATCGTCTGGCACGGTTTGGTCGGTCGGTCGTTGCCGGTTGGCACCGACCCTATACACAAGGTGCGACTGCCGCTCCCGGTTTGGCGGTGGCGCTTCCTGTCCAACACCCGCTGCCACCCCGGATGATTCCCATTCGGCGGACGTTCACCCGTGGTGATCGAAAAGTTACCCGCCGGACAGGACCCGCAACAGGTCCTCCGCCGTGCGGCAGCGGTCCAGCAGCTCCTTGACGTGGTTGCGGGTGCCGCGCAGCGGCTCCAGCGTGGGCACCCGCTGCAACGAGTCCCGGCCCGGCAGGTCGAAGATGACCGAGTCCCAGGAGGCCGCCGCGACGTGGTCCGCGTACTGCTCCAGGCAGCGCCCGCGGAAGTACGCCCGGGTGTCCTCCGGGGGCTTGGTGACGGCCCGCTCGACCTCCTCCTCGGTCAGCAGCCGCTCGAACCTGCCGCGGGCCACCAGGCGGTTGTAGAGGCCCTTCTCGGCCCGTACGTCGCTGTACTGGAGGTCGACCAGGTGCAGCCGCGGGTTGGCCCAGTCCAGGGCGTCCCGGCTGCGGTAGCCCTCCAGGATCTCCCGCTTGGCGATCCAGTCCAGCTGCTTGGAGAGCGACATCGGGTCGCGCTCCAGCCGCCCCAGCACGTCCTCCCAGCGGGCCAGCACGTCCACGGTCTGCTCGTCGGCGTCGGTGCCGAAGCGGTCCTCGACGTACTTGTGGGCCAGTTCGAAGTACTCCAGCTGCAGTTGGACGGCGGTGAGCTTGCGCCCGTTGCGCAGGGTGATCAGGTGCTTGAGGGTCGGGTCGTGGGAGACCCGGTGCAGGGTGCGCACCGGCTGGTCGACGGCGAGGTCGGAGGCGATGAAGGAGTCCTCGATCATCGACAGGACCAGTGCGGTGGTGCCCAGCTTGAGGTAGGTGGAGATCTCGGAGAGGTTGGCGTCCCCGATGATCACGTGCAGCCGGCGGTACTTCTCGGCGTCGGCGTGCGGTTCGTCCCGGGTGTTGATGATCGGGCGCTTGAGGGTGGTCTCCAGGCCGACCTCGACCTCGAAGTAGTCCGCCCGCTGGCTGATCTGGAAGCCGTTCGCCGAGCCGTCCTGGCCGATGCCGACCCGGCCGGCGCCGGTGACCACCTGGCGGGAGACGAAGAACGGGGTGAGGTGGCGGACGATGTCGGCGAACGGCGTCGCCCGCTTCATCAGGTAGTTCTCGTGGGTGCCGTAGGAGGCGCCCTTGTTGTCGGTATTGTTCTTGTACAGGTGGATGTTCTGCCCGTTGGGCAGCTCCAGCGCCCGTTGCGCGGCGGCGGCCATGATCCGCTCGCCGGCCTTGTCCCAGAGCACGGCGTCGCGCGGGTTGGTCACCTCGGGCGAGCTGTACTCGGGGTGCGCGTGGTCCACGTAGAACCGGGCCCCGTTGGTCAGGATGACGTTGGCGAGACCGATGTCCTCGTCGGTCAGCTGGCTGGCGTCCGCCACCTCGCGCGCGAGGTCGAAGCCCCGCGCGTCGCGCAGCGGGTTCTCCTCCTCGAAGTCCCAGCGGGCCCGCCGTGCCCGGTGCATCGCCGCCGCGTAGGCGTTGACGATCTGGGACGAGGTGAGCATGGCGTTGGCGTTGGGGTGCCCGGGCACGGAGATCCCGTACTCGGTCTCGATTCCCATCACGCGCCGTACGGTCATGCGGCCCTCCTTGCCCGGTGCGCCGCCCCCGACGGGCGGAACACTCTGACGTACCGCTGAACAACACCGGCGCCGGACAGCTGCCCGCGGACGGTGGGTCGAGCCTATTTCCGTGCCGACCGGCAGGCCCCCCGAGACGCGCCGTCCGGCTGCGGGGCCGCGAGGCGCCACAGCCGGACGGTGTGCGTACAGCTCCGGGGACCGCTGGCGGCCCGGACAACCGCGTGCTTACAGGTACTGCCCCGTGTTGGCGACAGTGTCGATCGAGCGGCCGGACTCGGCGCCCTGCTTGCCGGTGACCAGCGTGCGGATGAAGACGATCCGCTCGCCCTTCTTGCCGGAGATGCGGGCCCAGTCGTCCGGGTTGGTGGTGTTCGGCAGGTCCTCGTTCTCCTTGAACTCGTCCACGCAGGCGGCGAGCAGGTGGGAGACGCGCAGACCGCGCTGACCGTGGTCGAGGAAGTCCTTGATGGCCATCTTCTTCGCGCGGTCGACGATGTTCTGGATCATGGCGCCGGAGTTGAAGTCCTTGAAGAACAGGACCTCCTTGTCACCGTTGGCGTAGGTGACCTCCAGGAAGCGGTTCTCCTCGGTCTCCGAGTACATCCGCTCCACGACCGACTGGATCATCGCCGCCACCGTGGCCCCGACGGAGCCGTCGTGCTCCTTGAGGTCGTCCGGGTGGAACGGCAGCGAGTCCTTGAGGTACTTGGAGAAGATGTCCTTCGCGGCCTCGGCGTCCGGGCGCTCGATCTTGATCTTGACGTCCAGCCGGCCGGGCCGCAGGATCGCCGGGTCGATCATGTCCTCGCGGTTCGAGGCGCCGATGACGATGACGTTCTCCAGTCCCTCCACGCCGTCGATCTCGGCGAGCAGCTGCGGGACGATGGTGTTCTCCACGTCCGAGCTGACACCGGAACCGCGGGTGCGGAACAGCGACTCCATCTCGTCGAAGAAGACGATGACGGGCGTGCCCTCGCTCGCCTTCTCCCGGGCCCGCTGGAAGACCAGGCGGATCTGCCGCTCGGTCTCGCCCACGTACTTGTTGAGCAGCTCGGGGCCCTTGATGTTGAGGAAGTAGCTCTTCCCCTGGGGGCGGCCGGTGACCTCGGCGACCTTCTTGGCCAGCGAGTTGGCGACCGCCTTGGCGATCAGCGTCTTGCCGCAGCCGGGCGGGCCGTAGAGCAGCACGCCCTTGGGCGGGCGCAGCTCGTACTCCTTGAAGAGGTCGGCGTGCAGGTACGGCAGTTCGACCGCGTCGCGGATCTGCTCGATCTGGTTGCTCAGACCGCCGATCTGCCGGTAGTCGATGTCCGGGACCTCCTCGAGGACCAGCTCCTCGACCTCGGACTTCGGCACCACCTCGTACACGTAGCCGGAGCGGGGCTCCAGCAGCAGGGCGTCCCCCGCCCGGATGTTGACCTCGCGCAGCGGTTCGGCGAGGCGCACCACGCGCTCCTCGTCGGTGTGGCCGACGACCAGGGCGCGTTCGCCGTCCTCGAGGATCTCCTTGAGGGTGACGATTTCGCCGATGCGCTCGAAGGCCATCGCGTCCACGATGTTGAGGGCCTCGTTGAGCATCACCTCCTGGCCGCGCCGCAGTTCGTCGAGGGCGACGTTCGGGCTGACGTTCACACGGAGCTTGCGACCGCCGGTGAAGATGTCGGCGGTACCGTCCTCGTTCGCCACGAGGAAGGTGCCGAAACCGGCCGGGGGCTGTGCCAGCCGGTCCACTTCCTCCTTGAGGGCCACGATCTGGTCGCGGGCCTCGCGCAGGGTGGAGGCGAGTCGTTCGTTCTGGGCGGTCACGCCGGCCAGGTTGGTCTGGAGCTCGACGATCCGCTCTTCGAGGATTCTCGAATTGCGCGGCGAGTCGGCGAGCTTGCGGCGCAGTACGGCGATTTCCTGCTCAAGGTACGAGACCTGAGCGGCCTCGTCGGAACCACGAGCGGGCCTGCCGGTGCTGCGGTTGTAGTCGTCATCGTGGGCTGCCACGGTCCTCACCTCCTCCGGGGAGCTGGACGCTTCCAGACCCTACCTGGGACCAGGGGTCCGTAAACCCCTAGATCAAGAAAGATGGAACGGGCGTGTCCGATCTTCGCCCCAGCGTGCTTCCCCTCTGCTAAGGGGATACCCACCGCTCACCACCCAAAGCGGGCCAGATGTATCGTCGAGCGAAGCGATATCCGATCGCGACCGCGGTGCTGGGTCCGATCGTTGTACGAATGGCGGGATTGCTCCAGGAATAGGGGCGACCCGGGACAGAAACGGCAGGGGACATGTCGGTGACGGAGCAGACCGCGGCAGCGACCGAGGAGCTGGAGGTGTGGATCGACCAGGATCTGTGCACCGGCGACGGCATCTGCGTCCAGTACGCGCCAGAGGTCTTCGAGCTGGACATCGACGGACTCGCGTACGTGAAGGGCGACGACGACGAACTGCGCCAGCAGCCCGGGGAGACCGCCCCGGTGCCGCTGACGCTCCTTCAGGACGTGGTGGACTCGGCCAAGGAGTGCCCCGGCGACTGCATCCACGTGCGCCGGGTCGCCGACCGCGTCGAGGTGTACGGGCCGGACGCCGAATAGCGGTTCAGCTCCGGCCGGCCGGGGCGACGGACTGGGAACGCACCCAGCCGCCGCCCTTGTGCGTCCAGGTGAGGTCCAGTGAGACGTCCGGCCGGAAGCGCGGCACGTCGTCGCTCGAATACCCCTGCGCGTGGCCGGTGATGGCGCCGTCGGAGCGCACCGCGAGCCGGTTCAGGGTGAGGTTCTCGCGGTCGGCGAGCAGGGTGGCGACCACCGCCGGGCGCCCGTCCGGGCCGAAGCCGAGCAGGTAGACGGAGTCCGGCGGGGTGCCGGTGTCGGTGGCGCAGTGCGCGGCGACGACCGTACCGGGGTGGCCCTCACCCAGTTCGGCGGGCACGGTGAGCACCGTCTTGACCGGGAACGGGCCGCAGTCCATGGGCAGTTGGGCCTTGGCCGGATCGGGGGCGGCGCTCGCGGCGAGCGCCTTGGGGGTGCCGCCGCGGGCCGGCAGCGGGGTGCCGGTCGCCGGGGAGGCGGCGAGTGCGGCGGCCACCACCGCGCCGCAGCCGGCCAGGGCGAGGGCCCAGTGCCAGGGGGCGGTGCGTGCGTGGCCGGGCCGGGTGAGGCCCTGCGGTGTCTGCTGTCCAGCCGTCGCCGTCGTCCCGACCGCGGTCTCCACCAGGCGTCCCCTCCAGAGCTCCAGGAGCTGGTCTGCGTGTGAGCGAGCATCGTCCCACACCCGTGGGAGGCGGCGAACGGCCGGGGAGCCGGACCCGGAGGCGAGCCGGCGTCAAACGGCCGGGGAGCCGAAGGGCGCGCCGACGGCGAACGGCGAAGGGGTGGTGCGAGCTGTTCGCTCGCACCACCCCTTCGGTACGGGTCCGGGCTCAGCCCAGGTCGGGCTGGTCCGCGTCGTTGTCACGGGCGGCCTTGCGGGCCGCGGCGCGCTCCTGCAGCGACGGCTCGGGCGCCCCGCTGTCGTAGTCCTCGCCGTAGGCGCCCTTGGCCGGGCGGCGGCGGCGCAGCGGCGGCTCGACGCCGTCCGCCAGACGGCGGGCGGTGAGCAGGAAGCCGGTGTGGCCGATCATCCGGTGGTCCGGGCGGACGGCCAGGCCCTCCAGGTGCCAGGTGCGGACCATGGTCTCCCAGGCCTGCGGCTCGGTGAAGGTGCCGTGGTCGCGCAGCGCCTCGACGGTCTTGGACATCTGCGTGGTGGTGGCCACGTAGCAGCAGATGAGGCCGCCGGGGACGAGCGCCTCGGAGGCGACGTCCAGGCACTCCCAGGGCGCCAGCATGTCGAGGATCACGCGGTCGACGTCGGTCTCGACCAGGTTGTCCTGGAGGTCGCCGACGGTCAGCTTCCACGCCGGGTGCGAGCCGCCGAAGTAGCGCTCGACATTGCTCCGGGCGATGTCCGCGAAGTCCTGCCGGCGCTCGTAGGAGGCCAGCATGCCCTGCTCTCCGACGGCGCGCAGCAGGTACATGCTGAGCGCGCCCGAGCCCACACCCGCCTCGATCACCCGGGCACCGGCGAAGATGTCGGCCATGGCCAGGATCTGCCCCGCGTCCTTGGGGTAGATCACGGCCGCGCCACGCGGCATGGAGAGGACGTAGTCGGGGAGCAGGGGGCGCAGCGCGAGGTACGGGACGTTCCCCGTGGTGCGCACGACCGTGCCTTCAGGAGCGCCGATCAGCTCGTCGTGCGGGAACGCACCCTTGTGGGTGTGGAACTGGTTCCCGGCCTGGAGCGTGAACGTGTAGTGGCGACCCTTGGGGTCGGTCAGCTGGACCTGGTCCCCGACCTGGAAGGGCCCGCGTCGGCGGGCGGCACCGGTCGGTTCGGACATGCGGCCAATCCTAAGGGAAGCGGAGCGTCCCGCCTCACCAGGCCCTGGTCACCGGCCGGACACCGCGGCGGTGAGGCGCTGTTCGATGTCGGTGAGGGCGGCCACGCCGTACACCCGGCCGTCCGCCTCGACCACCAGGTACTCCCCCGCCGGGGTGGCCTGGATGGCCCGCAGCAGGGCCTCGCCACCGAGGTCGGCGTCCAGCCGCAGCCCCGGTTCGAGGTCGCGGGCGAGCGGGCCGACGGCCACCCAGGGGCGGCGGTGCTCCGGTACGGCCCGTACCGCGGACTCCCGGACGATGCCGATCGGGTCCCCCCGGCCGTCCACCACCACGACCGCGCCGGCCTGGGCCTCGTGAGCCCGGCGCATCGCCTCGCCGAGCGGGGTGTCGGCGGTGACCTCGACGGTGCGGCGGGCGAGGTCGCGCAGCCGCAGTTCGGGCAGCGCCGCCTTGAGCCGGGCGTTGCGCAGGCTCCCGGTGGCGCCGTTCCAGATGATCGCCGCCAGCACGGCGGCCAGCACCGCGTCCACCAGGGTGTCGGTGGTGCTGAGTTCGGCGCCGCGCGAGGCGCTGAGCAGGGGCAGGCCGAACAGCACCACGACCGCCAGTGCCCGGCCGATCCAGGCCGCCGCCACCGTGCCGGTCATCGCCCTGCCGGTGATGGCCCAGACCACGGCGCGCAGCATCCGCCCGCCGTCCAGCGGCAGGCCGGGCAGCAGGTTGAAAGCGGCGACCACCAGGTTGGAGACCATCAGGCCGGTCAGCAGCACCCCGGGCACGCTGGACAGTTCGACGGCGCGCAGCGCGAGGTAGAAGACCCCGCCGAGCACCAGCGACAGCAACGGGCCGACGAAGGCCAGCCAGAACTCCCGCCAGGGGCTGTCGGCCTCGTTCTCGATCTCGGAGACGCCGCCGAAGAACTGCAGCTGGATCCGCCGCACCCCGAGCTTGTAACGCAGCGCGACCAAGGTGTGGGCGAGTTCGTGCACCAGCACGGAGGCGTAGAAGGCCACCGCGAAGAAGAAGGCCAGCAGGTATCGCACGCCACTGCCGAGTTCGGGCAGGACGTCGGCGAGCTGCCCGCCGAACACCCAGGTGATCAGGGCGGCGATGACGAACCAGGACGGGGTGACGTAGACGGGCACGCCGAAGGGGCGCCCCATCAGGAGACCGCCGCCGCGCTCCGGCGGCTGCCCGCCCGGGCGGTCGCCGTCCTGCGGTGGCTGGTCGGAGGTCTGCTGCCCCCTGGTGTCACTCACCGTGATCCCTTCGGTCGTCCGCCCGTCGTGCCCCCGGTGCGCCCACGCTACGTGATCGCGGCCTCTCGGTGCCGCGCGCCCCTCTGTCAGCTTCATACCCACTGCACCGGCCGCGGACCGGCCCCGGACCTCGGACCGGCCCCGGCCGGGGAAAGGCCTGGGCGCTGGGAAGCCTGGGCGGCAGCACCGTGGCAGCGGGATGACAGCAAAGGGCAATAGGGTCGTAGCCATGCAGCAGACCGACACCAGCAGCGCCGCCGCGGCTCCGGCGCGCCCGGCGGCGCCCCCGACCGGGCTGTCCCCGTCCCGCGCGGGGGACTTCCTGACCTGTCCCCTGCTGTACCGGCTGCGGGTGATCGACCGGCTGCCCGAGCCCCCTAGCCAGGCGGCGACCCGGGGCACGCTGGTGCACGCGGTGCTGGAGCGGCTGTTCGACAGCCCGGCGGCCGAGCGGACGCCGGAGCGGGCCCTGGGCCTGCTGCGCCCGCAGTGGGAGCGGCTGCTGGGCGAGCGCCCGGAGCTGGGCTCGCTGTTCCCGGACGACCCGGACGGCGCGGCGCTGACCCGCTGGCTGGCGGACGCCGAGAAGCTGGTCGGCCAGTGGTTCCGGCTGGAGGACCCGACCCGGCTGCACCCGGTCGAGCGCGAGCTGTACGTGGAGACGGCCCTGGAGTCGGGGCTGCTGCTGCGCGGCTACATCGACCGGGTCGACGTCGCCCCCACCGGCGAGGTGCGGCTGGTGGACTACAAGACCGGCCGGGCGCCCTCGCGGGACTTCGAGGGCAAGGCGATGTTCCAGATGAAGTTCTACGCGCTGGTGGTGTGGCGGTGGAAGGGCGTGATCCCGAAGCGCCTCCAGCTGGTCTACCTGGGCGGCGGCGGGGACGTGGTCAGCTACGACCCGGACGAGGCCGACCTGCTCGCGGTGGAGCGCAAGCTGCAGGCGCTGTGGGAGCGGATCGCCCAGGCGGTGGCCACCGGGGACTTCCCGGCGACCCGCAACCGGCTCTGCGACTGGTGCGACCACCAGGCCAGCTGCCCGGAGTTCGGCGGCACCCCGCCGCCGTACCCGCTGCCGCTGCCGCTGCCGCCGAGCCGTACGTCGGATGAGAGAGATCCCACGGGGGATCCGATGAGCGAGGAGTCCTAGTGACGATCCGAGTGCTGCTGGTCGACGACCAGCCGCTGCTGCGCACCGGTTTCCGGATGATCCTGGAGGCCGAGTCCGACCTGGTGGTGGTCGGCGAGGCCGGCGACGGCCAGCAGGCGCTGGACCAGGTGCGGGCGCTGCAGCCCGACGTGGTGCTGATGGACATCCGGATGCCGCGGATGGACGGCGTCGAGGCGACCCGCCGGATCGCCGGTCCGGGCCGCGACGGGCCGGCCAAGGTCCTGGTGCTGACCACCTTCGACCTGGACGAGTACGTGGTGGAGGCGCTGCGCGCGGGCGCCAGCGGCTTCCTGCTGAAGGACGTCCCGGCGGAGGAGCTGGTGCAGGCGATCCGGGTGGTCGCGGACGGCGCGGCGATGCTGGCGCCGAGCATCACCCGCCGACTGCTGGACATGTACGCCACCAAGCTGCCCTCCGGCGAGGAGGCGCCGCCCCAGGCGCTGAGCGCGCTGACCGAGCGGGAGTTGGAGGTGCTGAAGCTGGTGGCGCGCGGATTGTCGAACGCGGAGATCGCGGCCGAGCTGTTCGTCAGCGAGACGACCGTGAAGACCCACGTCGGCCATGTGCTGACCAAGCTCCAGCTGCGCGACCGGGTCCAGGCGGCGGTGTACGCCTACGAGAGCGGGCTGGTGCGACCGGGCACCCTGTAGCCGGCCGGAACGTGACGGCGGCCCGCCCGCTCCCCCGGTGCTTGGGGGGAGCGGGCGGGCCGCCGTGCGTGGCGCGCTACTTGCCGTTGCGGCCGATCTCCCAGAAGCGGAAGAAGCCGGTGGTGTCGACGGTGGACTCGACGCCGGTGATGTCCGCGCGGGCCGCGTAGAAGGACTTGTTCTGGTACAGCGGGAGCAGCGGCACGGAGTCCGCGACGATCTGCTGGATCTGCCCGTAGCCGGCCGAGGCGGCGCTGCGGTCGGCCTGCTTGAGGCCGTCCGGGATCAGCTTCTGGCTGATCCTCGGGTCGTCCCAGCCGGTGTGGAAGATACCGCCGTCGACCAGCAGCGGGGCGATGTAGTTGTCCGGGTCCGGGTAGTCGGCGAACCAACCGACGATGTACGCCTGGTACTTGCCCGTGGTCCAGCCCTTCTTGTAGGCGTCCCAGTCCGGCTCCTGCTGGACCGTCACCTGGAACAGGCCGCCGGTCTCCAGCTGCTTCTTGATCGTGTCGGCCTCGCCGTTGCCGGCCCGCGAACGGGACCAGGTGAGGGTGAGCTTGACCGGGGTCTGGACCTTGTTGTCGGCGAGGGCCTTCTTGGCCTTGGCCACGTCCTGGTCGCCCCAGCGGTCGAAGAAGGCGGTGGTGTGGCCGGTGACGCCGGCCGGGACCATCGCGTACAGCGGCTGGACGGTGCGGGCGAAGACGTCGCGGGCGAGCGCCTTGCGGTCGAGCAGCGCGGCGGCGGCCTGGCGGACGCCGACGTTGCTCAGCACCGGGTCCTTGGTGTTGAAGGCCAGCGAGCGGGTGTCGTTGCTGTCGCCCTCGACCACCTGGAGGTCGGTCTTGCCGCCCTGCTGGTCGGAGCGGATCTGGGCGGCGGTGTTGGGCTCCAGGCTGTTGTCGGTGACGTCGACGTCGCCCTTGTCCAGCGCGGCCTTGAGGTCGGCGGGCTTGTCGAAGTACCGGACGGTGAACTTGTTGTTCCGCAGCTTGGCGTCGCCGCTGTACTTGTCGTTGGGCACCAGCACGACCTTGCCCAGCTGCTTGCCGTCGGCCATGGCCTCGACCGAGTCGAGGCGGTACGGGCCGGAGCCGACCACCTTGTCGTTGGAGAGCGCCTTGTCGGCCGGGAAGACCTGGTGGTCGACGATGGCGCCGGCCGGGGAGGCCAGCTTGGCCGGCAGGGTGGCGTCGGGGGCCGACAGGTGGAAGACCACCTCGCTGTCGCCCTTGGCCTCCACGCTCTTGATCGAGGAGAGCAGGCCGGCCGGGCCGTTGGGGTCGTCGATCTTCTTGGTCCGCTGGATCGAGAACACCACGTCCTCGGCGGTCAGCGGGTGACCGTTGGAGAACTTCAGCCCCGGCCGCAGGGTGCAGTGGTACTCGGTGGCCTCGCCGCCGGAGAAGTCGCAGGACTGCGCGGCGTCCGGGGAGGGCGTGCTGGCGGCGGCCGGGAAGGTCAGCAGCGACTGGAAGGTGTTGCGCAGCACCAGCCAGGAGCCGGAGTCGTAGACGACCGCCGGGTCCAGGGTGCCGGTCAGCTGGGCGGTGCCCATGGTGATCGACTTGCCGCCGCTGTCCCCCTTGACGGCGTCGGTGACCGATCCGCACCCGGCCACCGTCACGGCGACCAGACCGGCGCAGCCGAGTGCTGCCAGGCGTTCAGCTGAAGTCTTCACGGGAGCGTCCTTCGGGGGTGTCGCGAACCCGAGTAGCGTGCCATATCGAACACGCACGACCGATACCCGTGCAGATGACGTTTGGGACACGGTGGTTGAGGGCATCACGGCGTGCCCGACGAGTTGTCAGCCAATGCCCGTTTTCTCCCCCGGAGTCCTCGGGGCGAGGCGTTTACCGGCGAGTAGACCCCAGCCGCAATGAGATGACAATCACACTCGCGAGACGACCAGCGAGCGCAGCAGGTCGAGGTCGACCTGCTCCAGCGACGGCAGCACCAGCCGCCCGGGAGCCGACTCGATCGGAGCCACCGACGGGACCGCGATCACCGGGCAGCCGGCCGCCTCGCCCGCCCGCACCCCGGTCGGGGTGTCCTCGACGACCACGCAGCGGGCCGGCTCCGCCCCCAGCCGACGGGCGGCCTCCAGGTACGGGTCCGGGAACGGCTTGGTGCGCGGCACCTCGTCCCCGCCGATGGTGAAGGCGAAGCGCTCGGCACCCAGCGACCGCAGCACGATGTCGATCACGTGCCGGTGCGAGGCGGACACCAGCGCGGCCGGGACGCCGTGCGCGGCAAGGGTGTTGAGCAGCCGTTCGGCGCCCGGCATCAGCGGCACCCCGCCGGCCAGCAGGTCGACGAAGCGCTGGTTGACCAGCACCCCCAGGTCGGCCGGGGCGATGTCCACCCCGGTGCGGGCGACCAGGTAGTCCATCACCCTGGTCATCGGGCCGCCGACCACATGGGCCCGGTCCTGCTCGTCCAGCTGGTGGCCCAGCTCGGCGAAGAGCGTGACCTCGGCCTGCCACCAGAAGTCCTCGGTGTCCACCAGCGTGCCGTCCATGTCCAGCAGCACCGCCTGCAGGCCGCGGTGGTCCCCGTGGTCGAGTGCCAGGGCGGCGGTGGAGCTGGTGGTCATGGTGGGTCCTTCCGTCCGATCCCAGCGGTTCCTGGGGATGGCACAGGCCGGCCCGCTGGTGAGCGGACCGGCCCGTTCAGGATCATCCAGGATACGCCCGCTTCGTCCGGAAAGAGCGAACGGAGAAGGGCATCGGGATTACCGGGCGTTGAAGTACTTCGCCTCGGGGTGGTGGATCACGATCGCGTCGGTGGACTGCTCCGGGTGCAGCTGGAACTCCTCCGACAGCACCACGCCGATCCGCTCCGGCCGCAGCAGGTCGGCGATCTTGGCGCGGTCCTCCAGCTCGGGGCAGGCCCCGTAGCCGAGCGAGAACCGGGCACCCCGGTACTTGAGCGCGAACATGTCCTTGACGTCCTGCGGGTCCTCGCCGGAGAAGCCCAGCTCGTAGCGGACCCGGGCGTGCCAGAACTCGGCCAGGGCCTCGGCCAGTTGGACCGAGAGCCCGTGCAGCTCCAGGTAGTCCCGGTAAGAGTTCCCGGCGAACAGCTCGTTGGCCGCCTCCGAGATCCGGTTGCCCATGGTGACCACCTGCAGCCCGACCACGTCCCGCTCGCCGGACTCCTCCGGGCGGAAGAAGTCGGCCAGGCAGAGCCGGCGGCCGCGCCGCTGGCGGGGGAAGGTGAAGCGGGTCCGCTCGGTGCCGTCCTCGTGGAAGACGATCAGGTCGTCGCCCTTGGAGTTGGCCGGGTAGTAGCCGTAGACCACGGCCGCCTCCAGCCAGCCCTCGGTCTGCAGCCGGTCCAGCCAGGCCCGCAGCCGCGGCCGGCCCTCGGTCTCCACCAGTTCCTCGTAGGACGGGCCGTCGCCGTTGCGGGCCGCCTTGAGGCCCCACTGGCCCTTGAACAGCGCGTCCTCGTCCAGCCAGGAGGCGTAGTCGGCGAAGGGGATGCCCTTGACGATCCGGTCGCCCCAGAACGGCGGGGTGGGCAGCGCGTTGTCCAGCACCACGTCGGAGCGGATCTGGCCGAGGTTGACCTCGGGCTCCGGCTCCGCCACCTCGACCCGGGCGTGCCGGCGCTGCTTGAGCTCCGGCAGGGTCGCGCCGGGCACCCCGCGCTTGACCGCGATCAGCGCGTCCATCAGCCGCAGGCCCTCGAAGGCGTCCCGGGCGTAGCGGACTTCGCCTTCGTAGATCTCGTGCAGGTCCTGCTCGACGTAGGCGCGGGTCAGGGCGGCGCCGCCGAGGATCACCGGGAAGCTGGCGGCCAGCTTGCGCTGGTTCAGCTCCTCCAGGTTCTCCTTCATGATCACGGTGGACTTCACCAGCAGGCCGGACATCCCGATGACGTCCGCCTTGTGCTCCTGGGCGGCGTCCAGGATCGCCGAGACCGGCTGCTTGATCCCCAGGTTGACCACGTTGTAGCCGTTGTTGGACAGGATGATGTCGACCAGGTTCTTGCCGATGTCGTGAACGTCGCCCTTGACGGTGGCCAGCACGATGGTGCCCTTGCCCTCGCTGTCGGACTTCTCCATGTGCGGCTCCAGGTGGGCCACCGCGGTCTTCATCACCTCGGCGGACTGGAGCACGAACGGCAGCTGCATCTGGCCGGAGCCGAACAGCTCGCCGACCACCTTCATCCCGGCCAGCAGGGTCTCGTTGATGATCTCCAGCGCCGGACGCACGGTCAGCGCCTCGTCCAGGTCGGCCTCCAGGCCGTTGCGCTCGCCGTCGATGATCCGGCGCTGCAGCCGCTCCTCCAGCGGGAGCGCGGCCAGCTCCTCGGCCTTGGAGGCCTTGACCGAGGCGGTGGAGACGCCCTCGAACAGCTCCAGCAGGCGCTGCAGCGGGTCGTAGCCGTCCCGGCGGCGGTCGTAGACGAGGTCCAGGGCGGCCTCGCGCTGGTCCTCCGGGATCCGGGAGATCGGCAGGATCTTGGAGGCGTGCACGATCGCCGAGTCCAGGCCGGCCTCCACGCACTCGTGCAGGAAGACCGAGTTGAGCACCACGCGGGCGGCCGGGTTGAGGCCGAAGGAGATGTTCGACAGGCCGAGGGTGGTCTGCACCTTCGGGTGGCGGCGCTTGAGCTCGCGGATCGCCTCGATGGTCTCGATGCCGTCCCGGCGGGACTCCTCCTGGCCGGTGGCCAGGGTGAAGGTCAGACAGTCGACCAGGATCGAGCCCTCGTCGATGCCGTAGTCGGTGGTGAGTTCGGCGATCAGCCGCTCGGCGATCTCGACCTTCAGCTCGGCGGTACGGGCCTGGCCCTGCTCGTCGATGGTCAGCGCGATCAGGCCGGCGCCGTGCTCGCGGGCCAGCGAGGCGATCTGCCCGAAGCGCGAGTCGGGGGCGTTGCCGTCCTCGTAGTTGACCGAGTTGAGCACCGCACGGCCGCCGAGCGCCTCCAGACCGGCCCGCAGCACCGGCGGCTCGGTGGAGTCCAGCACGATCGGCAGGGTGGAGGCGGTGGCCAGCCGGCCGGCGATCTCCTTCATGTCGGCGACGCCGTCGCGGCCGACGTAGTCGACGCAGAGGTCCAACAGGTGGGAGCCGTCCCGGATCTGGTCGCGGGCGATCTCCACGCAGGCCTGCCAGTCGCCGGCCAGCATCGACTCGCGGAACTTCTTCGAGCCGTTGGCGTTGGTGCGCTCGCCGATCGCCAGGTACGAGGTGTCCTGGCGGAACGGCACCGCCTGGTAGAGCGAGGAGGCCGAGGGCTCCGGCTGCGGCTCGCGCCGGGCGATCGGGCGGCCCTGGACCCGCTCGACCACCTGGCGCAGGTGCTCGGGGGTGGTGCCGCAGCAGCCGCCGACCAGCGAGAGGCCGTACTCGCGGGTGAACACGTCGTGCGCCTCGGCCAGTTCGGCCGGGGAGAGCGGGTAGTGGGCGCCGTCCTTGCCGAGCACCGGCAGGCCCGCGTTCGGCATGCAGGACAGGCCGATCCGCGCGTTCTTGGCGAGGTAGCGCAGGTGCTCGCTCATCTCGGCCGGGCCGGTGGCGCAGTTGAGGCCGATGTAGTCGACGCCGAGCGGCTCCAGCGCGGTGAGCGCGGCGCCGATCTCGGAGCCGAGCAGCATGGTGCCGGTGGTCTCCACCGTCACCTGCACCAGCACCGGGAGGTCCAGCCCGGCCTCGGCCAGGGCGCGCTTGGAGCCGAGGATCGCGGCCTTGGTCTGCAGCAGGTCCTGGCTGGTCTCCACCAGCAGGGCATCGGCACCGCCGGCGATCAGGCCGGCCGCGTTCTGCTGGAAGCCGTCGCGCAGCGTCTCGTACGGGGCGTGGCCGAGGGTCGGCAGCTTGGTGCCGGGGCCGATCGAGCCGAGCACCCAGCGGGTGCGGCCGTCGGCGGCGTGGGCGTCGGCCACCTCGCGGGCGATCCGGGCACCGGCCTCGGACAGCTCGAAGATGCGCTCGGGGATGTCGTACTCGCCCAGGGCGGAGAAGTTGGCGCCGAAGGTGTTGGTCTCCACGCAGTCCACGCCCACCGCGAAGTAGGCCTCGTGGACGGAGCGGACGATGTCGGGCCGGGTGCTGTTGAGGACCTCGTTGCAGCCCTCGAGGTTCTGGAAGTCCTCCAGCGTCGGGTCCTGTGCCTGGAGCATGGTGCCCATCGCACCGTCGGCCACCACCACCCGGGTGGCGAGTGCCTCGCGCAGCGCGTTCGCGCGGCTCTGCTGGGTGATGGACGGATCGGCTGCAGTGGCCATGGGGCGTCTCCCTGTGCGACGGCTGTCGGCTTTGCGCGCCCGCTTGCTCGGGCACGCACGTGGCCAGGGTATCCGGCGCACGGCCCCGGCTGCCGGTGCATTCCGTATCCTGGGCGCTCGACCGCAAGGGGGGGGAGCAACCGGGTGGCCCGATTCGGGACCGTCGCGCGGCGCACCGGTCGGGCCGCCGGGGCCCCGCTGCGCCGGTGGAGAGGCCTGCCGTGGTGGGGCCGCGCCCTGGTCGCGCTGGGGCTGGCGGCCGCCGTACCGGTCGCCGCGCTGGGCTCGGCGTTCATCGCGTTCCGGCTGCACTACACGGGTGAACCGGCCGCCGAGGCCCGCACCCGGGGGCGGGACGCCGTCTGGCTCGGGCACGCCTGGGTGGACGGCCGCAAGACCGACGCCGACGTGGCGGCGCTGGCCCGGCAGCTGGCCGGCACCGGCGTGCGCGACCTGTACGTCCACACCGGGCCGCTGGAGCACGACGGCTCGCTGCCGGCCTCCGTCCACCCGAAGGCCCGCTGGTTCACCCAGGCCGCCCACCGGGCTCTGCCTGGGGTGCGGCTGCAGGGCTGGCTGGGCGACGAGGTCAAGCCCGAGCGGGACGCCCTGGACCTGAACGACGCACCCACCCGGGACCGGGTCACCGCCTCCGTGGCCCAGGTGCTGGACCAGGGCTTCGACGGCGTGCACTTCGACATGGAGCCGATCCGCCCCGGCACGGCGGGCTGGCTCGCCCTGCTCGACGAGGTCCGCCCGGTGACGGCCGCCCGCGGCGCGAAGCTGTCGGTGGCCGCCCCGCAGATCGACCCGGTGCCCGGCCTGCACACGGCCGGCATCCTGCTCACCGACCACGGCAAGTGGTGGGACCAGGCGTACTTCCGGGAGACCGCCCGCCGGGTCGACCAGGTCGCGGTGATGGCCTACGACACCTCGATGCCGACCGAGCCGCTGTTCGGCGGCTACGTCGCCCTGCAGACCGAGCTGGCGCTGGAGGCCACCCCGCCGGAGGTCGACCTGCTGATCGGTCTGCCGTTCTTCTGGGACGACAAGTGGGGGCACCGGGGCGACGCGGAGACCGTCCCGGCGGCCGTCCGGGGCG
Source organism: Kitasatospora sp. NPDC036934 (assembly GCF_055608425.1). NCBI lineage: Bacteria > Bacillati > Actinomycetota > Actinomycetes > Kitasatosporales > Streptomycetaceae > Kitasatospora > Kitasatospora sp. NPDC036934. The sequence continues at coordinate 275,544 of NZ_JBVJQR010000011.1, forward strand.
TCCGGCTGGGCCTGGGCCGGCAGGACCCGCGGCGGACGGACTTCGGCGTCGCGCTGTACGTGGACTTCGCCGCGACGCCGGAGAACTGGGCGGCGTACCGGGACGGCTGGGTGGATCCCGCCTGACCGGCTTCCCGCCCGAACGGCTCCCCCCTGATCCACTTCCCGCCCGACCCGCTGCCGGCCCGACCCCGCTCAGGCCGCCATCCGGTGCGCCAGGGCGCCCAGGTAGCGGTGGACGGTGGCGTCCTCGCCGACCAGGTAGTGCGCGACGGCCCGGTCCAGCGGCTTGCGGACCTCGCCGCGCTCGGTGACGGTGAGCGAGCAGCCGGGCCCCGCCGGGGACAGCAGGTACGTCCAGGTGCCGCCGTAGGGCAGCTCCGGGTCGGCGATGCCGGTCACCAGCCGGTGCGGGGGCTCGCTGGCCACCACCTCGTAGGTGGTGTGCCCGTGCCGGTCGTACTCTCGCCAGCGCGGGCGGCCGCCGGCCCCGGCGGGCAGCCGCTCGACGTGGGTCAGGCCCGGGCGCCAGGCCGGGTAGAGGTCGATGTCGGTCAGCACGTCCCAGACCGCGCCGGGCGACTGGGCGAGCTCCAGCCCGCCCTCGGTGACGTGCTCGACCGGCAGCCGGCGCCCGGCCCGGTCCGCCGCCAGCAGCGCGGCCCCGGCCAGCGCCGCCGTGCCCGCGCCCGCGCCGATCCACAGCCATCGGTTCATCGGTCGGCCCCTTCCGCCCGGCCCCTGCCTCCCCATCATCGCGCCGCCGCGCCCGGCGGGCGATCCGTACCCCTGCGTCGCCGCCCCGGCACCGCGCGTCCCCACCGGGCGACCTGACGCAGCGTCAGTCTGGACGGGCCGGATATCCGCTGGATCACGGCGGCCCGCTCCCCCAGACTGTCCCGGTGCCCGACCGCCATGCGCATCAAAGCCCGTAGGCTGGGCAGGTAGGGACCATGGAGCGAGCCGTTCCATGGGAGACGAGAGGTTCGACTGGCGGGAGCCGGCCCGCCCCGGCAATCCAGCCGAGGCGGTGCGGGTCCGACCGCCGACCGGAGGGAGACGCTGGGTGATCGAGCTGGAAGATGTTCCCGAGTTGATCGACCCGGTGATGGTCTGCGCCTTCGAGGGGTGGAACGACGCGGGCGACGCCGCCTCCGCGGCCCTGGCGCATCTGGACGAGACCTGGGGCGGCAAGGTGATCGCCGCCCTGGACGCGGAGGACTACTACGACTTCCAGGTCAACCGTCCGACGATCTGGCTGGACGGCGGCATCCGCCGGATCACCTGGCCGACCACCAGGCTCTCGGTGGTCCGGGTGACGGAGCCGGTGACCAGGGACGTCGTGCTGGTGCGCGGCATCGAGCCGAGCATGCGCTGGCGCTCGTTCTGCAACGAGCTGCTGGGCTTCGCCCACGAGCTGGGCATCGAGCTGGTGGTGATCCTGGGCGCGCTGCTCGGCGACACCCCGCACAGTCGCCCGGTGCCGGTCAGCGGGGTCACCTCCGACCCGGAGCTGGCCCGCCGGCTGGACCTGGAGGAGAGCCGCTACGAGGGGCCGACCGGGATCGTCGGGGTGCTCCAGGAGGCGTGCACCCACGCCGGGGTGCCGGCCGTGACGCTGTGGGCCGCGGTGCCGCACTACGTCGCCCAGCCGCCCAACCCCAAGGCCACGCTGGCGCTGCTCAACAAGCTGGAGGACCTGCTGGACCTGCGGGTCCCGCCGGGCGAGCTCGGCGAGGACGCCCGGGCCTGGCAGCTGGGCGTGGACCAGCTGGCCGCCGAGGACAGCGAGGTGGCCGAGTACGTCCAGCAGCTGGAGGAGGCGCAGGACACCGCGGAGCTGCCGGAGGCCTCCGGGGACGCGATCGCGCGCGAGTTCGAGCGCTATCTGCGCCGCCGGGAGAACGTCGGCCCGACCGGCGAGAAGCCGGTGGCGGGGCACGCGACGGCCGAGCGGCCGGCCGAGCCGGAGGGGCCGGGCACCACCCGGGAGAGCCAGGACGGGGCCGAGGACGAGTAGGGCCCGTCCGGCCCGTCACCGCACGCCGAAGGGGCGCCAGGACCGAAGTCCCGGCGCCCCTTCGGCGTGCGGTGACGGGGTTACAGCGCGACGCCGAGCAGGGCGTCCACCGTCCGGGAGACCAGACCGGGCGCGCCGATGTCGGAGCCGCCCTGGTTCTCCTGCTGCGCGACCCAACGGTCGACGGCGGCCAGCGCGGCGGGCGCGTCCAGGTCGTCCGCCAGTGCCGCGCGGACCTCGGCGAGCAGCTGCTCGGCCGCCGGGCCGTCCGGCCGGGAGACCGCGGCCCGCCAGCGGGCGAGGCGCTCGACGGCCTCGTCCAGGACGCCCTTCGTCCACTCCCAGTCGGCGCGGTAGTGGCGCGAGAGCAGCGCCAGGCGGATCGCCGCCGGGTCGACGCCCTCGCGGCGCAGGGCCGAGACGAAGACCAGGTTTCCGCGGGACTTGGACATCTTGTGGCCGTCCAGCGAGACCATGCCGGCGTGCACGTACGCCTTGGCGTACGGGTGCGAGCCGGTGGCGACCTGGGCGTGCGAGGCGCCCATCTCGTGGTGCGGGAAGGAGAGGTCGCTGCCGCCGCCCTGGAGGTCGAAGGTCATGCCCAGGTACTGCAGCGCGATGGCGACGCACTCGATGTGCCAGCCGGGGCGGCCGTGGCCGAGCTCGGTGTCCCAGGCGGGCTCGCCCGGGCGGGCGGCCAGCCAGAGCAGGGCGTCCAGCGGGTTGCGCTTGCCGGGGCGGTCCGGGTCTCCGCCGCGCTCGGCGAAGACCGGGCGCATGGCCTCGCGGCTGAGGCCGGAGACCTCGCCGAAGTGCGGGTCGGCGTCGACCGAGTAGTAGATGTCCTCGTCGACCTTGTAGGCGGCGCCGGAGGCCAGCAGCTTCTGCACGATCGGGACGATCCACGGGATCGACTCGACGGCGCCGACGTAGTGGGCCGGCGGGAGCAGCCGCAGGGCGGTCATGTCCTCGCGGAAGAGGGCCGTTTCGCGCTCGGCGAGGGCCACCCAGTCCTGGCCGGTCTCGACGGCGCGCTGCAGCAGCGGGTCGTCGACGTCGGTCACGTTCTGGATGTAGAGGACGTCGTGACCGGCGTCCTTCCAGACCCGCTGCACCAGGTCGAAGGCGTTGTAGGTGGCGGCGTGGCCCATGTGGGTCGCGTCGTAGGGCGTGATGCCGCAGACGTAGATCCGGGCGGTGCCGTCCTGCGGCACGACCTCGCGGACCTTGCCCGCTGCGGTGTCGTAGATACGGAGGGGGAGCCCCTGACCAGGCAGGGCGGGAACCTCGGAGGCGGGCCAGGCATGCATGGGATCGACCTTAACCTTGAGAACATTTGAAAGCCTAACCAGTAACGAAGATCGACTGGATTCGCTTCCTGTCGTTGCCTGGTCACCTTGCGACTGATAGAGCATGTTCCGTTTCGGGCGTATGACTCGATCCGTTCGGTTACGGACATGGGTGAGCGCCCGGTCGGCCCTGCCGCCGACCGGGCGCTCCGGCTCCCCGGGGAAGCAGCCGGAGCCGCTACGACCGCTGCCAGAGGGCCGGCACGTTCGGCGGCTCCCAGCCCGCCATGGCGGTGTGCGCCTGGAGGCAGACGTAGGAGGCGCCGGAGTAGGTGACGCGGTCGCCCGCGCGGTACGCCGTGCCCGGGGTCCAGCTGCCGCCCGGCGGCGCGGTGGGCCCACCGGTCGGGGTACCGGTCGGGGTGGTGGTGGCCGTCGGGCTGGGGGTGCCCGGGGTCTGCGGCACGTCCAGCACGAAGTCGAAGGTGGCGGTCTCGCCGGAGCCGTTCGGCTGGACGTTCATCAGCAGCCGGGCGTCGTAGATGGTGTCGGTGTTGTTGCGCGGCTCGCCCGGGAAGTAGAGCTGGGTGGTCAGGATCGGGCGGCCGGGGGCCTGGACCTTGACGTGCAGGTGCCGGGTACGGCCCGGGTAGAGGCCGGGGACGATGGTGTCCAGTTGGTAGGCGCCGTTGGCGTCGGTGAACTGGTGGCCGCGGAAGGTGTAGCCGACGTTGTCGTAGTTGCCGCCGTCGTCGGCCTGCCAGAAGTCCAGCAGCACGCCGGAGACGGGCCGGCAGGCGCGGCCGAAGACGTAGCCGCTGACGGTCAGCCGGGTGCCCGGGCCGTCGTTCACCATCGAGCTGCGCAGCGGGGAGTCCGGCTTGAAGTACGGTCCCTCGATCTGCTCGATGGTGGGGTCGTCGCCGTCGTGGCACTCGGGGGTCAGGCCGGGGGTGCGGCCGGTGCCGGCCTGGTCCCGGGCCAGCGCGACCCCGCCGCCGACCAGCAGCGGCGCGGCCCCGAGCGCGGCGGCGGCCTTCAGGACGGTCTTGCGGCTGATCATGCCGTCGGACGGGGGCATGCGCCGTCTCCTTCCGGTGGATTCCTCAGGGTGATGGGGCGGCCCTTGCCATGGTGGGGGCATGACAAGGGCCGAACCGACCGCCGTCCGCGCGCTGGACCGGCCGCCGGTGGCCAGTAGGAACGTTACGGACCGTCCGGCGCGACGGCGATGGACATGATCCGGGGATCATGGTGATTTCCGTCGACCCGGGCGCGGAACTCCCCCGGGGTCATCCCGGTCTCCCGCCGGAAGAACCGGCAGAAGTACGCCGGATCCACGAAGCCCGCCTCCTTGGCGACCTGACGGATCGTCAAGTCCGTGCAAGCGAGCAGGCGTTTGGCCTCCAGCGTCTGCTGCCGGCGGATCAGCCCGCCCGGGGTGCGACCGGTGGCCTGCTTGACCAGGGTCTGCAAGTGCCCCGGGGAGACGCCGAGCTCCTGGGCGGTGGAGGCCACCGAGTGCCGCACCCCGCCCGGCTTGGCGATCAACCGGGTGAAGGCGGCGGCCAGTTCGGCCGGCCGGGTGGGTACCGCGGGCCGGTCGTCGGGGGTGCGGGCGCGCAGCGCCCGGACAATCAGGATGTGCAGGCTGGCGCGCAGCACGCCCTGGTAGCCGGGAGCCCTGGTCAGGTACTCCTGCTCCATGTCGGCGAGCAACCCGTCGATGGCACCGGCCTGTTCACCGAGCGCGATGCCGGGGCGGGTGGCCAGGGCGCGCAGCGCGGCGAGGTCCTGCGGGTGCCCCAGCAGGAAGTCCTCGTTGAACAGGACGACCCGGCCGGCCAGCCCTTCGGCCTCCGCCCAGTGGTGCACCTGGCCGGGCGTGATCACGCACAACTGCGGTGGCGCCAGCGGCCGGTGGGCCAGGTCCAGGACATGGGCGCCGTGCCCGCCGGTGACCTGGACGATCTCGTAGAACGAGTGGCGGTGGGGGAAGTTGGCGCGGGAGAGCGGGCCGATCGCGTCGAAACTTCCGATGGCGAAGGGCAGTACGTGGGGCAGCGGGACCTGCAGGCGGTGCAACGGCAGGTCCGGCGCGACTCTGGGGGTGGGGGTGGTCCGTCGCACGTCCATCGGAGCAGTGTGCGACCTGTTCCGGTGACAGGTCCAGACCACCGGCCGGTAGGGTCCGCCGGAGGGCCGGACCCCGGCGCGCTGCCCCGGGGGGGGCAAAACGGTGGGTCAGACCGGCGGCCAGGGGATCGCGGGCCAGTCCGCGGACGGCAGCGGGTGCCGGCCGGAGTCCCGCAGCCCGGCCAGCCGGGCGCGGGTGGCGTCCAGTTCGGCACCGGTCAGGTGCGGGGCGAGGCGCTCGGCCAGCTCCCCGTCCAACTGCTCGGCCAGCCGGGCCAGCACCTCCAGCGCCTCGGTGGGCAGCGGGTCGCCCGCCCAGCCCCACAGCAGGGTGCGCAGCTTGCCCTCGGTGTTGAAGGTGACGCCGTGGTCGATGCCGTACACCCGACCGTCGGCGGCGGGGATCAGGTGGCCGCCCTTGCGGTCGGCGTTGTTGAGCACCGCGTCCAGCACCGCGAGCCGACGCAGCCGCCGGTCGTCGTGGTGCACCAGCAGCGCGGTGCGCCCGTCCTCCACCTCGGCCCGGACGATCGGCAGCCAGCCCGCCTCCGGGCCCGCCGGGTCCTGCAGCGCCAGCAGCGGCTCGGCCTGCGGATCCGGCTCGACCCACAGCTGCACCATGCCGGGCCCGTGCGGCCCCTCGCGCAGCACGGTGGGCGGGATCAGCTCCCAGCCGGTCGCCGCGGACAGCTCGTACGCGGCGACCTCGCGGCCGGCCAGCGTGCCGTCCGGGAAGTCCCACAGCGGGCGTTCGCCGGCCACCGGCTTGTAGACCGCCTGGGCGCTCAGCGGGCCGTGCTCGACCGTGCAGTACAGCGCGGCGTTGGAGGCCTCGGTGAGGCGGCCGTGCACGGTCAGCGCGCCCTGGCGCAGCAGCGCGAGGGCGGTGCGCACGTCGGCGGCGAGGGCGGCGGCGGCGGCCGGGTCGGCCTGCGGCGGGGTCTCGGTGTTCAGCGCCGGTAGCCGTTCGCGCGCGGGCACAGGTGGCCCTCCGGGTCCAGCGGCAGGTTGCAGAACGGGCAGGGCTTGCGGCCGGCCGCGACCAGGTCCAGGGCGCGCTTGGCGAACACCCGGGCCATCGCGCCGGACAGCCGCACCCGCAGCATGTCGGGGCCGTTCTCGTCGTCCTGGAAGACCGCCTCCTCGGCGTCCTCCTCCTCGCCCTCCACCAGCGCCTGGGCCTCGACCACCAGGCAGGCGTCCACGCTGTCCCAGGCCAGCGCCATGGTGCCGACCCGGAACTCCTGCTCCAGCGGGAGGTCCAGCGGGGCGGTGTCCAGCAGGTTCTTGGGGGCGGCGGCCGGGATGGCGGCGTCGCCGCCGCTGCGCCGCAGCGCCTCGTCCAGGACCTCCTCGATCCGCTCGGCCAGCGCGGCCACCTGGTTCTTCTCCAGCAGCACGCTGGTGATCCGGCCCCGGGCGCTGGCCTGCAGGTAGAACGCCCGGGCGCCGGGCTGACCGACGGTGCCGGCCACGAAGCGTTCGGGCTGGTCGTAGAAGAAGACCTGACGGGGCACGCTCTAGCTCCGGATCGGGTTGTCCAACTGGGCAGGTGGTCGAACTGCGGGGCACTCAGGTGGGGCACTCATCAGCCACCCTACGACCTCCGGGCCCCGGCCGGGGAGCCGAGCCGGGCCCGCCGGGCGGGGGTGGCACCCGCGGGCCCGGGGTGTGCCCCCGGACCGCACCCGTCAGGCCGTACCCCTCGGGCGGTGGTGCTCTGGCGGTAGTGCTCGGGCTGCGGTGCTCAGGCCGTGCCGCCGACCACCGCGTCGCCTCCCGGGGTGGCCGGGGCACCGGAGGGCCTGGGCGCCAGCGAGGAGAGGTCGCCGGTGTCGCCCATCCTGAGCACGAAGGGCCGCTGCGGGGTGTAGCGGATCGCGGTGACGGAGCAGGGCTCGACGCTGATCCGCTGGAAGTGGTCCAGGTGCAGGCCGAGGGCGTCGGCCACCACCGCCTTGATCACGTCCCCGTGCGAACAGGCCACCCAGACCGCGTCCTCACCGTGCTCGGCGGCGATCTTGGCGTTCCACTCCCGGACGGCGTCCACCGTGCGGTGGCTCAGCTCGCGCAGCGACTCCCCGCCCGGGAAGGCCGCGGCGGCGGCGTGGTCCTGCACCGTGCGCCACAGCGGCTCCTTGGCCAGCTCGGCCAGCGGACGGCCGGTCCACTCGCCGTAGTGGCACTCCCCCAGCCGTTCGTCCTCGGCCGGCCCGCCCAGCTCCGGGCGGACCGCGAGCAGCGGCTCCAGGGTCTGCCGACAGCGCTCCAGCGGGCTGCTGACGGCCTGCACCAGCGGGATCCCGGCCAGCCGGCCGGCCAGCGCGGCGGCCTGCGCGCGCCCGGTGTCGTCCAGGTCCACGCCGGGGGTCCAACCGGCCAGGATTCCGGCGGTGTTCGCGGTCGAGCGGCCGTGGCGGACGAGCAGCAGGGTGGGCATGGGGCTCAGCCTACGGCCTCCGGGCCCGGCCGTGGGCCGGTCTGGGCGGCCGGTGGGGCAGCGGCAGGGGGTCTCGGAGTGCCGATCGGCCGGCCTCGGAGTGCCGGTCCGGGGCGGCTCCGGCCGCCGGTGGCCCCACCGGCGCCCCGGCTCCCGACTCCCCGGGCGCGTCCGGGGGACAATGGCCCGCATGATCGTCCACTGCGCCGTGTACCAGGACGGCCGCCGGCTGGGGGCCTCCGAGGACCTGACCGACTCGCTCACCGCCGCCCGCGAGGCAGGCCCGGGAGCCTTCGTCTGGATAGGCCTCTTCGAACCCACCAACGAGGAACTCGACCGGGTCGGCAAGGAGTTCGCGCTCCACCCGCTGGCCGTCGAGGACGCCGTCAGCGCCCACCAGCGCCCCAAGGTCGAGGCCTACCAGGGCTCGCTGTTCGTCACCCTCAAGACCCTCGGCCACCACGCCGACACTCACGCCGTCACCAGCGGCGAGGTGATGGTCTTCCTCGGCCCGGACTTCGTGATGACCGTCCGGCACGGCGCGGACACCCCGCTCAGCGGCCTGCGGGCCCGGCTGGAGCAGCAACCCGAACTGCTCCGCTACGGGCCCAGTTCGGTGCTGCACTCGGTCTGCGACACCGTGGTGGACGGCTACGTCGAGGTGGCCGCCGCCCTGCAGGCGGACCTGGACGAGCTGGAGGCCGACGTCTTCGCCCCCGGCCGGATCGGCCGCGACACCGCCGGGCGGATCTACGGCTACAAGCGCCAGGTGATGACCGTCCGCCGCGCCACCGTCCCGCTGCTGGAACCGATGCTGCGGCTGGAGCGCGGCGCCCCCTTCGTCCAGCCCGAGACCGCCCCCTACCTGCGGGACGTCGCCGACCACCTGGCCCGGGTGAACGACCAGGTGGACGGCATGGACCGGCTGCTCTCCGACATCCTCGGCGCCAACCTGGCGCAGGTGAGCGTCCAGCAGAACAACGACATGCGGAAGATCTCCGCCTGGGCGGCGCTGGCCGCCGTACCGACCATGATCGCGGGCGTGTACGGAATGAACTTCGACGTGATGCCCGAGCTGCACGAGCCCTGGGGGTACCCGGCGGTGCTGTCGCTGATGGCGCTGGTCTGCGTGGTGCTGCACCGGGTGTTCAAGCGGCACGACTGGCTGTAGTGCCGCCCGGGCTCCCTTCCGTGCACGGGCTATGCCGGGCCCGGTCGGCCACGCCGGGCCCTACGGGCTACGCCAGGCCGGCCCGCTCCAGCGCGTCGACGCCGGTGCGCAGCGCCTGGATCCGCTCGTCCAGGGTGAAGCCGGACGGGGCCAGGGTGAGCGTGGTGACGCCCGCGTCGGCGTAGGCCTGCATCCGGTCGGCGATCCGGGCGGTGTCGCCGATCAACGAGGTGGCGTCGATCAGGTCGTGCGGGACGGCGGCCGCGGCGCCGGCGTAGTCCTTGGCCAGGTACTTCTCCTGGATCTCGTCGGCCGCCTGCTCGTAACCCATGCGCCGGGTCAGCTGGTTGTAGAAGTTCTTCTCCTTGCTGCCCATGCCGCCGATGTACAGCGCGGCGTAGGAGCGCAGGCCGTCGACCGCGGCCTTGATGTCCTCGCCGACCGCGATGTTCACGGTGGGGCAGAGGTCGAAGCCGTCCAGCGTCTTCCCGGCCTTGGCGCGGCCGGCCGTCAGGGCGTCCAGGGAGAGCGCGGAGTGCTCGGGCGAGAAGAAGATGCCCAGCCAGCCGTCGGCGATCTCACCGGTCAGCTCCAGGTTCTTCGGGCCGATCGCGGCGATGTACAGCGGGATCTGCTCGCGCACCGGGTGCACGGTCAGCTTGATCGGCTTGCCCGGACCGCCGGGCAGCGGCAGGGTCCAGTGGGCGCCCTCGTGCACCAGGCGCTCGCGGGACATCGCCTTGCGGATGATCTCCACGTACTCGCGGGTCCGGGCCAGCGGCTTGTCGAACTTCACGCCGTACCAGCCCTCGGAGACCTGCGGGCCGGAGACGCCGAGGCCGAGCCGGAACCGGCCGCCGGAGAGGGTGTCCAGGGTCGCGGCGGTCATCGCGGTCATCGCCGGGGTGCGGGCCGGGATCTGGAAGATGGCCGAACCGACGTCGATCCGCTCGGTCTTGGCGGCGACGAAGCTCAGCACGGTCGCGGCGTCGGAGCCGTACGCCTCCGCCGCCCAGCAGACCGAGTAGCCGAGCCGGTCCGCCTCCTGGGCCACCGCGATGTTGTCGGCGTCCATGCCGAGTCCCCAGTAGCCGAGGTTGATGCCGAGTCGCATGTGCCGAACCTTCCAGTCGGGTGGGCTTGGTGGCGAGGGTAGCCGCGCACGCGCGGGTCATGCTACTGACGGGTACCAGTGGCTCGGGTCACACCGGGCGCATTGATCGTTCTGCGGGTCTGCGCCCCTGCCCGGGTACCGGCCGCTACGCTCAGCCGACGTGGGGAGCGCTCTCCCCACCTGCGCGTTTACAGGGGCTACCGGGCCACCGGTACCACCGGCCAGTGGAGGGCCCGTCCGATGGAAAAGCGTCACCTCGGCCGCACCGGCCTGCAGGTCTCCCGCCTCGGTCTCGGCACCATGACCTGGGGCCGCGACACCGACGAACACGAAGCCGCCGAGCAGCTCAAGGAGTTCGTCGACGCCGGCGGCAACCTGGTCGACACCGCCGACGTGTACGCCGACGGCGGCGCCGAGTACCTGATCTCCCGCCTCACCGACAGCCTCATCCCCCGCTCCGAACTCGTCATCGCCACCAAGGCGGGCAGCGTCCCCGAGTCCCACCGCCGCTTCGACGGCTCCCGCGGCCACCTGCTCGCCGCCCTGGACGCCTCGCTGCGCCGCCTCGGCACCGACTACGTCGACCTGTGGCAGGTCCACGCCTTCGACCCGACCACCCCGGTCGAGGAGACCCTCAGCGCCCTCGACATCGCCGTCACCTCCGGCCGCGCCCGCTACACCGCGGTCTGCGACTTCAGCGGCTGGCAGCTCGCCAAGGCCGCCACCTGGCAGCGCGCCCACCACGACCGGATGCCGCTGGCCGGGGCGCAACTGGAGTACTCGCTGCTGCAGCGCGGCATCGAACGTGAGGCGCTGCCCGCCGCACTGGACGCCGGGGTCGGGATCCTGGCGGGCTCGCCGCTCGGCCGCGGGGTGCTCACCGGCAAGTACCGGCACGGTGTCCCGCAGGACTCGCGCGGCGCCTCGCCCCACCTGACCGGATTCGTCCAGCCCTACCTCGGCGAGCGCTCCCGGCGGATCGTGGACGCCGTCGGCACCGCCGCCGACGGGCTCGCCAGCAGCCCGCTCGCGGTCGCGCTCGCCTGGGTCCGGGACCGCCCCGGAGTGGCGAGCGCGCTGGTCGGGGCACGTACGGTGGCACAGCTGCAGGCGGCACTGTCAGTGGAGGCGCTTACGCTTCCGGGTGAGATCCGCGGCGCGCTGGACGACATCTCGTCGCCGGTGCACCGCTACCCGGACCAGGGGTGGACCGAGCTGTAGGCCCCTGGACCGGGTTGTCGAGCAGAACGTGCAGTGGAGTGACCTTTGGAGCGGACGACGATGAGTGACACGGGAAACGGCGCTCCGAAGGAGACCGCGGCCCCGCCCGCGGACCAGGCCGCGATCGCGGACATCGTGGCGCGGATCCGCCAGATCGAGCGGCAGGAAGCGAGCCCGGGGGCTCATCGGCTCGGGCCCTCCGGGGCGAAGGCCGCCGAGCCGGAGGGTTCCGAGGCGCGGGGTTCCGAGGCGCGGCGTTCCGAGGCCGGTCCCGCTGAGGTGGCGGCCGCTCCTCCGGTGCCCGCCCAGGCCGCCCCGGCTGCCCAAGCCGCCCCGGCCGTGCGGCCCGAGGAGCCGAGCGGTGACGTGCTCCAGCAGACCGTCGCGGTGCTGACCGCCGGTGGCGCCCCGGCCGAGCTGGCCACCGCCGCGGTGGCCGAGTTCGGCGAGGACGCGGCCGAGCGGCTGCGCGAGGACCCGTGGGCCGTCCTCGGCCTGCCCGGCGTACGCCCCGAGCACGCGGACCACTTCGCCCGCGGCCTGCTCGGCTCCTCGGCCGCCCCGGACGACCCACGCCGGGCCCAGGCCCTGGTGGTCTGGCTGCTGGAGCAGGCGGCGCTGCGCGGGCACTCGGCCCAGGACCTGACCGAGGTGGCCGAGGGGCTCGAACGGCTCCGGATGCCGGAACCGGCCGCCGCGATCCAGCACGCCGTCGCGGACGGACGGGTGCTGCCGTTCCAGGAGGAGCTGAGCGGCCCCGAGGCGCAGACCTCCGGCGACGACGAGGACGAGGCGCCGACCCGGACGCTGCTCGCGCTGGAGGGGCTGGCGATGGCGGAGGACAGCCTCGCCGAGAAGCTGCTCCAGCTGATGGCCACCTTCGTCCCGGGTGAGGACGCCGAGCCGGAGGCCGCCGAGCTCGCGGAATCGGAAGGGGAGCCGGCGTCGGCGTCGGCGTCGGAGCCGGCGTCGGAGCCGGCGTCGGAGCCGGAGTCGGAGCCGGAGTCAGGGTCAGAGCCGGCGTCAGGGTCAGAGTCGGGATCCTCGGAGGAGGCTGCCGAGACCGCTCCCGCCGAGGCCGCGCCCGTCTTCCCCGGCCCCGCCGCCTGGGAGGCCGCCGCCGCGACCGCGCCGTCCTCCTCCGCGGCCGCCCTGGTCCGGGCCGTCGCCGACAGCGCGCTGGTGCTGCACACCGGCGGTGAGGCGGCCCGCGCCGAGCCGGCCGCGCTGCTCGCCGCCGCGCGCGGGCTCGGGCTGCGGGCCTGGGCCGCCACCTGGACCGACCAGGGCAAGGAGTCCTTCGACGCGCTCAGCGAGGCCGAGACCCCGGTGGTCACCCTCGCCGAGCTGCTGTCGGGTACGGCGGGCCCCGGCCACGCGGCCGACGGCTCGCTCGCCCTGGACCTCCTGATCGTGCTGGACGCGCCGCTGCTGGACGTCGAACTGGCCGCCACCGTCCTGGAGTCGCTCGCCGACGGCACCCGGCTGGTGCTCAGCGGGGACCCTGGTCAGCTCTGGTCGGCGGCCCCCGGCCGGTTCTTCGCGGACCTGCTGGCCGCCAAGGTCTGCCCGGCCGTCGCCTCCCGCACCCCGGACTTCGGTCCGATCGGCGAGCTGGTGTCCGGGGTCGGCATCGGCGAGCTGCAGCCGGTCGAGGCGCCGGACAAGGAGGTGGTCATCCTGACCGCCAGGGACGGCGGCGAGGCCGTCCACCGCGCCGTGCAACTGCTCACCGACTCCATCCCGCGCGCGCTCGGCATCCCGGCCGAGCAGGTGGTGCTGCTCACCCCGGGCCACGGCGGCCCGGCCGGCACCCGGGCACTGAACGCCGCCGCCAAGGCCCGGCTGAACCCCGGCCCCGGCCGCTTCGGCGGTTTCGACCCGGGCGACCGGGTGGTGGAGTCCCCCGCGCCCGGGATCACCCGCCCGGCCCGGGTGCTCGACGGCGACGCCACCGGCCTGCACCTGGAGTACCCGGACGGCTCGCGCCGGACCGTCCCGCCGACCGAGGCCGGCCGGCTGCGGCACGGCTGGGCGCTGACCGTCCACCAGGCGCTGGGCCGCCGCTGGCCAGCCGCCGTGGTCGTGCTGCCGGAGGACGCCGGGTCGGCGCTCACCCGGCAGTGGGTCTACACCGCCTTCGGGCGGGGCGAGCGGCACCTGTCCGTGGTCCACGCGGCGGGCCCGGCGCTCGCCCAGGCCGTCGCCGAGCGCCCGGCGCAGCCGCGTACCACCCGGTTGCGGGCGGTCCTCGCGGAGAACGCGGCGTCCGCGTACTGATCCGCCGAGCGGTCCGCACGCCGACCGGCTGACGCGCGAAGGGCGGGCCCGGAGTCCCGGGCCCGCCCTTCGCGTTCGTCCGATGTCAGTCGTCGGGGTCCTCGTCGTCGTAGACCTCGCTCACGTCGAACCGGCAGATCAGCAGCTGCGGGTCGGCGTGCTCGAACGGCTCCGGCAGCCACTCCCCCGGTTCGGTCGGCTCGGCCGCCGCGACCCAGAGCGTCGAGTCCGCCTCCTCCAGGCCGAACTCCTCGCTGCGGGCGGCGATCTCGTCCGGCTCGTACTCGCCGAACAGCACGCCGAGCGCCGTGTTGACGCCGCCGGCGCCGCCCGGGGTCAGCGTGTCGTCGAGCCGTTCGGCCTGCGCGCGCAGCCGCTTGGGGTCGACCACGTGGTAGTCGCGGCGGATCAGGACGCTGATCGCCTCGGGCTGTTCCGGGCCGTGGTAGCCGCCCGGTCCCTCGTCTCCGGGGATCTCGAACGGGGTGACCTCGTCGTAGACCTCGTAGAGGAGTTGGTCGTACGCGATGGCCGCCGTCGCGAGCTGCTCGTAGGCAGCGGTCACGGCGGGATCATCGGCTGCGTTGGGGCTTGACACCGCTTCCAGATGACGGTCGATGGCGGCCTTGACCGCCTCAGCGGCGGCGCGTACCTCGGCAATGGTGGGCTGCGCGGCATCAGACATGGTGCAGACGCTATCTCCCCGCGGCGCCGGTACGCACAGCGGTTGTCACCTACACCCGCGATTTCACCGCAACTTCCCCCCTGATGTCCGATTCTGTGTGTTCTGTCCACCGGCAGAACCGGCGTGGGGCGGGCGCAGAGGGCGCACGGCCGGTCCGGCGGGGCCGTCCGGGTGCCGCTTCGCGCGCCGGTATCGGGGTATCCCCTCCACATCAGCAACAGAACTGATGCACTGTCAGCCGAGCGCCCGGGTCATGCGCTGCCGAACCGCCGCGCCGGGACGGGAGGTCGGCCGGAAATACCCGGGCCGACTGTCCGGAGCAGGCCGTAGGCTTGCGTGCAGGTGATCCTCAGGAGGAGCGTTTTGACCCCACCGAAGCCGGTCCGGCAGCCGGAGTACGAGTACCAGTCGCTGCGCATGCCGCGCGGCACCACGCGCAACGCGGCACGCCAACTGCTCACCGAGCACGCCGAGTACGGGCACTGGGAGCTCGACCGGCTGAGGCTGTTCCCCGACGGCAGCCGGACGGTCCGGCTGAAGCGGCGGATCATCCGGCAGGTCCGGAGCTGGTGACGGGCGGGGGCGCCGCACCCTGAGCGGGATGCGTGCGCCGGGCCTTCACGCGCCTACGGCCGCCCCGGAGAACGGGGGCGGCCGTAGGCGCGTCGTTCCGTCGGCGGGCGTGCGTGCCTCGCCGGCGGGGCCGCTGAGCGGTCGGGGGGCTCAGTCGGCCGAGGGCTCAGCGGGCGCCGGCGCGGGCCCGGCGGTAGAGCACGCCGCCACCGATCAGCAACGCGAGCCCGGCGGCTCCGAACACCTCGACGCCACCGGCGCCGGTGTGGGCGAGCTCGCCGCCCGCGGCGACGCTCTGCGCGGCGGGGGCGGCCGGGGCGCTGGTGCGGGCGGCGGCCGGAACGGCCTGGGTGCCGGTGGTGGTGCCCGGCGCGTGGGCGGCCGGGGTGCTCGGGGTGACGCCGGTGGACGGTCCGCCGTTGCGCGAGCCACCCGGGCCGGTCTCACCGCCGGTCGCCGGCGGGGTGGTGTGGCCCTCGGGGCAGTCGTCGGTCGGCTTCGGGGCGGGCCGGGCCACGTTGGCGCAGTCGTTGCCGAAGGCCGGATTTCCGACGCCGACCACGTCCACGGAGTTGCCGCAGGCGTTCACCGGGACGTGCACCGGGGCCTGGACGCTGTTGCCGGAGATCACCCCGGCCGAGTTGGCCGCGGTACCCCCGGCGGAGGCCCCCGAGGCGGAGGAGCCCCGGCTCGCGCCGGCGCCGGAGGCGGCACTGCCGCCGGGCTGACCGCCCTGGCCGGGCCGCGGGGCGGCGTGGCGGCCGCCGCCGCTGACGTTGGCGCAGTGGTTGCCGTACGCCGGGTTCAGCACACCGATCACGTCGACCGTGTTGCCACAGGCGTTGATCGGCACCTCGACGGGTACCTGCACCGAGTTCCCGGAGGCGACACCCGGTGATCCCGCCGCACCCCCCTGTGCCTCGGCGGCCGCGTAGGCGTAGCCGGCGGTCGAGGCCAGCACGCTGCCGGTGGCCACGGCAGTGAGGATCCCCTTCTTGGCGACATTCCTCATGTTTTCCCCTGACGTTTCGATACGGCATGTTCGACCTTGACGTGAACCTGTATGAAAGTCGGAATTTCCGTATATCCGGAAATCACGCAAGGCCTTCGACTGCACACGAGTTAACGAGGGGCCAACGGGGAGGTTGAGCCGAACGAAGCAGCTTCACCCGATCGAGCGATCGGGGCGTTCGAACCTTACCGACCCGGCCACGGGGGCCGGATCGGCCTCCGTGGCCGGACGGTCCTCCGGGGCCGGGAGCCGAGCAGCACAAAGGCCCCCGGTGCGACGCGTCCGCCGCCCGGGGGCCGTGCTGAGCCGGTCTCAAGGAACCTCGACGATCCTCAACGGGCCTCAACGAGAACAGGCCTCAACGAGCCTCAACGGCCCGGAGGTCGGCTCAGAAGTTGGCGCAGTGGTTGCCGAACGCCGGGTTCAGCACACCGATCACGCTCACGGTGTTGCCGCACAGGTTCACCGGGACGTGGACCGGAACCTGGATCTGGTTGCCCGCGACGACACCCGGGGAGCTCACGGCCGCACCCTCGGCGCCGGCACCGCCGTGAGCGGACGCCACACCGGCGGCGGCGAGCACCAGGCCCCCGGTGGCGGCGGCGACAGCGGCGATCTTCTTGACCTTCATCATTCCTCCTGTATGGACAACGCAACCCGTTCGGCGGGCTGCACAGGGATGAACGACGCTGCGGCAAACGGGGTACGGAACAGATTTGCCATTCACCCGCAACGGTGATGCCTCGCACAAATACTCGGCACGCAATTGCGGGCAGAATCGTTTCTGTTGATCTCCCTCGACCCGTCCCACAATCATGCGCTCGGACAATGCGCTCGGCCCGCCCCCGGCACTCCGGGAACGGGCCGACCCAGTCGCCTGATCAGCAGGCTCGGGACTTCAGCAGACCTCGGGGCTTCAGCAGGCGTCGAGGAAGCGGTCCAGCACCCGGACGCCGAACTTCAGCCCGTCCACCGGCACCCGCTCGTCCACGCCGTGGAACATCCCGGCGAAGTCCAGCTCCGGCGGCAACTGCAGCGGCGCGAAACCGAAGCAGCGGATGCCGAGGTCCTGGAAGGACTTGGCGTCAGTCCCGCCCGAGAGGCAGTACGGCACGGCGCGGGCGATCGGGTCCTCCGCGCGCAGCGCGGTCTGCATGGCCTCCACCAGCGCGCCGTCGAAGCTGGTCTCGATCGCCCGGTCCGAGTGCAGGCTCTCCCGCTTCACCCGCGGGCCGAGCACGCTGTCCAGCTCGGCCAGGAACTCCTCCTCGTAGCCGGGCAGGAAGCGCCCGTCCACGTGCGCGGTCGCCTGACCGGGGATGACGTTGACCTTGTAGCCGGCGCCCAGCATGGTCGGCTGCGCGGTGTTGCGCAGCGTGGTGCCGATCATCTTGGCGATGCCGCCGAGGACGCGCAGGGTCTCGTCCATGTTCTCCGGGTCCAGCTCGACCCCGAGCGCGTCGGACAGCTCGTCCAGGAAGGCCCGGACGGTCTTGGTGATCCGCAGCGGGAACTTGTGCCGACCGAGCCGGGCGACCGCCTCGCACAGCTCGGTGATCGCGTTGTCGTCGTTCTCCATCGAGCCGTGGCCGGCCCGGCCCTCGACCGTCAGGCGCATCCAGTGCATGCCCTTCTCGGCCGTCTCCACCAGGTAGAGCCGCACCTGGTCGTTGACGGTGAAGGAGAAACCGCCGACCTCGCCGATGCCCTCGGTGACGCCCTCGAACAGCTCCGGGTGCTTGTCCACCAAAAAGCGCGCGCCGTAGGTGCCGCCCGCCTCCTCGTCGGCGACGAAGGCCAGCACCAGGTCGCGCGGGGGCTTGCGGCCGGTGCGCAGCCGGTCACGCACCACCGCCAGGGTCATCGCGTCCATGTCCTTCATGTCGACCGCACCGCGCCCCCAGACGCAACCGTCGGCGATCTCGCCGCCGAAGGGGTCGTACGTCCAGTCCGCGGCGTTGGCCGGCACCACGTCGGTGTGGCCGTGGATCAGCAGGCCCGGACGGGAGCGGTCCTCGCCCTCGATCCGGACCACGGTCGAGGCCCGCCCCTTGGCCGACTCGAAGATCTGCGGCTCGACCCCGAACTCGGCGAGCTGCTCGGCCACGTACTCGGCCGCCTTGCGCTCGCCCGGGCCGGAGCCGTCCCCGTAGTTGCTGGTGTCGATCCGGATCAGATCGCGACAGATCTCGGCGACCTCCGACTCAGCCGTCACCCTCGGCGTCGCCGACTCGCTCCGCTCGCTCACGGTCACTCCTCGTCTTGGGCCCGCACCGACGCGCCAGCGCGCCACCCCCAGGACCTGCACCTGGGCGTACGAGCACGTCCGCACATCCTCCCCCAGCCCTCGATCCCGATCCACCCCCCGCACACCCCCGAAACCCGCTGGTCACGCCCCCGCCACAAGCCGCGCCCCGCCCCCGCCACCAGCCCCGCACTCCGCTCCGGAGCCGTTTTGGGACCCCAAGCCGATCTTTGCTACAGTTACATCTGTCAGCGCGACGGCCGAGAGATCGGAAGCCGCGAGGGCGACACCTAGTCCGGGTGGCGGAATGGCAGACGCGCTAGCTTGAGGTGCTAGTGCCCTTTATCGGGCGTGGGGGTTCAAGTCCCCCCTCGGACACCAGCTGAGACCCCTGTTTATTCAGGGGTTTTTTGCTTTTCCGGGCGCCGTGCAACCCGGAGAACGGTGCCGGGCGTCCCGACGGCCCCCGCAGTCTGCGTTGGTCGACTGTCTACCGGCGATTGCTCCCATGTCGATAGTCCGAGGCCGGACATCCTGTAGCTCAACGAGTCCGCCCTGCCGGTTCCCTGAACCGGCAGGGCGTTTCGGTGGTGTCTGGCGCGGCACGGATAGAAGGGCACCGAGGGCACCGGCCATCCGATTTGGTGTCATGAGCCGTCCCGGCTACGTGGTGGTAGTCATCACAGCCGTCCGGCCTCCGGCCACTGTGGAAAGGCGTCCGTCGGTACGCCCGGGCGATCTCGGAGAACCTCCCGAGGCGCGCGATCTCCACGTTGAACCGACGGCCGAGCAAACCATCCCGGTGGCCCAGGGCCGAGGCCTCTCGGGATGGGTCGGCCCGGCCCGGGGGGCGGGTTCGTGTGGTGGTCCGAACGTACCGTGGGGCCGGTCGAGTTGGCCAGGGTGGCCACCGGCCGGTGGGTGAACTCAGTTGCTGGGGGCACGGGTTCGGGTGTGCGAGTGCGGAGCGGACCCGGTTGCACACGGTGGCCGGGCGAGGGTCAGGCGCTGAGGGTTCCGGGGGCGGGTTGAGCGGTCTCCACGAGGCGGGCGAACTCGCGCCAGGCGGCGGCGCATTCGAGGGCGAGCTGGGAGATCCGTTCGGCGCAGTGCGGGGGGACGCTGCG
>NZ_JBVJQR010000012.1:0-287452 GCF_055608425.1 Kitasatospora sp. NPDC036934
TTCTGTTGTTCGGCGATCTCCTCTCTATCTTCCTCGTCTGACAACCCCCCCGCAGACCCCCCGCCCCCCTCCCCCCCTGTCCACCCGGCGCGGCCCCGCCCCCCGCCGCGTCCGGCGCGGGCCAGGGCCGCGTCAGAGCCGGGCCAGGTCGACCAGGCCGCTCTGCTGGACGAGACCGGTGGCGGTCGAGGTGGCCGTGTCGGTCGCGTCGGACTGCTGCAGCACGCCGGTGGCGGTCGCGGTGGTGGTGTTGGCCAGGTCGTTCACCTCGTCGGTGACGGAGAGCCGGCTCTCGTCGCCGCCGAGGCTCGCGGTGGCCCCCGGGACGGTCTGCACGGCGCCCGGCACCAGGTGCGGGTCCACCTCGTCCACCCGGAGCCGGCCGTCGGCGAGCTGGCCGGTGCCGTCGTGCACCAGCGCCAGCGGCTTGCCCACGTCCAGGCCGGGGGTCTTGGCCTGCAGCGGCGCGGCCGGGGCCTCCAGCAGCACCTCGCCGAGGTCGGCGCCCTGGTCGACCAGCGGGAGCGGCAGCTGGGCCTTGGCGCTCGGGCCGACCTTGCCGGTGGCCAGCTGGGGCACCAGGTGGTCCGGCAGCAGCCCGTTGTCGGTGGTCCGGCCGGACGCCGGCGGCATGACCAGCGAGGTCGGGATTCCGGCCGTGACGTGGCTGCCCAGCGGGGTGAGCGGCACGTCCGCCGGGACCTGCTGGGTGGACAGCTTGTCCTCCAGGGCTCCGACCTGGTCGGGGCTGACCGAGGCGGCGGAGGCCGCTCCCTGGGAGGCGAGCACGCCCGCACCGACCGCCAACAGCATCGCGCCGGCCCGCTTGGAGAACTTCATGCTTTTCACCGTTCTGCCTGTCCGTACTGGGGACGTCCTGGTGGTCCAGTACCGGAGTTCCTTCGGGGAGGGCTGCGGGTACCCGCAGCCGGAAAGCAATCTGCGCAACGAGTGACCGTGAGTTCGGATTGCGGGCCTTAACCGGTTCGGCCTAATAATCCGACCGGAAACCACTCCCGGACGCGCCTCCCGGACTCTTTTCAAAAATCCCCGTAACCTTCCGTGCCGTCATTCTTTGATCTGGACGTCAGTGACTGCAGACCGGGTCTGAGCGTTCGACGCGTTGCTACGCACGGAAACCGAAAGCATTTCAGAGAGGGATCTCCCCATGATCCAGAAGTCCTTCGCCGCCGCCGGCCTGGCTGTCGCCGCGCTGGCCGGCGCCGCAGCTCCCGCCTCCGCCATCGGTGACGCGGACGGCGCAGCCGCCTCCATCGAGGGCAACGGCGGCACCAACTTCACCGGGACGGTCGGGAACAACAGCCCGAACTTCCACTTCCTGGACAACGCGAACGTCTGCCTCCCCGAGATCCACAACATCGCCGTCGGCGTCCTCGGTGTGGCCGTCCCGGTCGAGGTCCCGATCGCCAACAGCGGTGGCAAGCAGTACTGCACCCAGGGCCAGGGCACCCAGAGCCACGGCGACGCGGGCGTGTCCCACCTGGTCGGCTGACGTTCCCACAGCCCACCTCCGCACCACCCCCCGAACCACCCTCGAATCGCTCCCCGATTCACCCTTGAGAGGAAAACCGGAAATGATCAAGAAGTCCCTCGCCGCCGCCGGCCTGGCCGCCGCCGCCATCGCGATGTCCGCCGGCTCGGCTTCCGCCATCGTCGACTCGGACGGCGCCGCCACCTCCGTCCAGGGCAACGGCGGCACCAACCAGACCGGCACCCACGGCAACGGCAGCCCGAACTTCCACACCCTGGACAACGCGAACATCTGCCTGCCGGAGGTCCACAACATCGCCGTCGCCGTCGTCGGCGTCGCGGTTCCGGTCGAGGTGCCCGTCCTGAACAGCACCCCGAAGCAGATCTGCAACGTCGGCCAGAACACCCAGTCCTCGGGCGACGCGGGTGTCTCGCACCTGATCGGCTGATCAAGGGGCATGGCACGGACGGAGGGCCCGGGGAGGAAGGTCTCCCCGGGCCCTCCGGGCTTGACCGAGGTGTCCGGTCGGCCGCCGAACCGCTGCGGCCGACCGGGTGACCGTCCGTCCGGACCGGCGCGCGGGGCGTCGGCCGGACGGGCCGAGGTGATCACCAGTCACAGCAAGGGCGCCCGCTGGGGCGCCCCCACAGAGAGGGCAGATCCATGAAGAGCAAGCTGGCCAAGGCCGCCCTGACCGCCACCGCCGCGCTCGCGCTCGCGGGTGCCGCCACCCCGGCGTTCGCCCACGTCGGCCTGGCGGGCGGCGGCGGCCTCGTCGCCTCCGGCGACCACCCGTTCGTGGCCGGGATGGAGTGGGGCGTCGGCCACACCTCCAACACCATCGCCGGCGGCTTCGGTGGCGGCGCCGCCACCGCGACCGACCTGATGGGCGGCGGCGAGGGCTTCGCGCACATCAACGGCTGGAAGTAACAGCCGGAAGGCCGGGCCGCCCCCGTCGGGGGTGGCCCGGCCTTCCGCTGTGCGCGTCCGCTACTTGAGCATCCCGGCGGCCTCGACCGCCCAGTAGGTGAGGATCTGCTCGGCACCGGCCCGGCGGAGCGAGGTGAGCGTCTCCATGATCATCCGCTCCCGGTCGATCCAGCCGTTCGCGGCGGCGGCCTCGACCATCGCGTACTCGCCGGACACCTGGTACGCGGAGACCGGCACCGGGGAGGCGTCGGCGACCTGGCGCAGGATGTCCAGGTAGGCCATGCCCGGCTTGACCATCACCATGTCGGCGCCCTCGGCGAGGTCCTGCTCCAGCTCGCGCAGCGCCTCGCGGGCGTTGGCCGGGTCCTGCTGGTAGGCCTTGCGGTCGCCCTTGAGCGAGGAGCCGACGGCCTCCCGGAACGGGCCGTAGAAGGCCGAGGCGTACTTGGCGGTGTAGGCGAGGATGCCGGTGTCCTGGTGCCCGGCCTCGTCCAACGCCCGCCGGACGACGGCGATCTGACCGTCCATCATGCCGGACGGGCCGACCAGGTGGACGCCCGCGTCGGCCTGCACCCGGGCCATCTCCGCGTAGCGCTCCAGGGTGGCGTCGTTGTCCACGCTGCCGTCGGCGGCCAGCACGCCGCAGTGGCCGTGGTCGGTGTACTCGTCCAGGCAGAGGTCGGACATGACCACCAGCGAGTCGCCGACCTCGGCGACCACGTCCCGGATCGCCTGCTGGAGGATGCCGTCCGGGTTGGTGCCCTCACTGCCGATCGCGTCCTGCACGGCCGGGACGCCGAACAGCATGACGCCGCCCAGGCCGGCCTCGGCCGCCTCGACGACGGCCTTGCGCAGGGTGTCGCGGGTGTGCTGGACCACTCCCGGCATCGAGGCGACCGGGACGGGCGCGCTGACGCCCTCGCGGACGAACAGCGGCAGGACCAGCTCCGCGGGGTGCAGGCGGGTCTCGGCGACCAGCCGGCGCATCGCCGGGCTCTGCCGCAGCCGGCGCGGGCGAACGTACGGGAATTCAGCGGACACGGCTTCTCTCTCCGAACGGTTGTGCAGCGCTGGGGGCGACGAACTGCCGCCCCCAGCACCATAGTTGGGAATCCTGTCGGGAATCCTCAGCGGGCCTTGCGGCGGGATCCCGGACGGCGCTCGCTGGGCCGGTAGACCGGCTCGCCCGCGGCCGTCGCGGTGTCCCGGCGCTTGGCTCCGAAGTCTGCCAGCGCCTGGGCCAGCGCGGCCGCCGACGGCGCCGGGGCCATTACGTCGACCCGCAGGCCGTGCTCCTCGGCGGTCTTGGCGGTGGCCGGGCCGATGCAGGCGATGACCGTGACGTTGTGCGGCTTGCCGGCGATGCCGACCAGGTTCCGGACGGTCGAGGACGAGGTGAACAGCACCGCGTCGAAGCCGCCGCCCTTGATCGCCTCGCGGGTCTCGGCCGGCGGCGGCGAGGCGCGCACCGTCCGGTACGCCGTCACGTCGTCGACCTCCCAGCCGAGCTCGACCAGGCCGGCCACCAGGGTCTCGGTGGCGATGTCGGCGCGCGGCAGCAGCACCCGGTCGATCGGGTCGAAGACCGGGTCGTACGGCGGCCAGTCCTCCAGCAGCCCTG
This sequence comes from Kitasatospora sp. NPDC036934, assembly GCF_055608425.1. Taxonomy (NCBI): domain Bacteria; kingdom Bacillati; phylum Actinomycetota; class Actinomycetes; order Kitasatosporales; family Streptomycetaceae; genus Kitasatospora; species Kitasatospora sp. NPDC036934. The sequence goes on from NZ_JBVJQR010000012.1 coordinate 4,044, forward strand.
CGGCGGACTGCTCACCCGACGGCACCAGGTCCGGCTTCACGCCGAAGTCCACCAAGGCCTGGGCGGTGGTCTCGCCGACCGCCGCGACCTTGATCCCGGCGAACGCCCGGGCGTCCAGGCCGTACTCCTCGAACTTCTCCCGGACGGCACGGACGGCGTTCACCGAGGTGAAGGCGATCCACTCGTAGCGGCCGGTGACCAGTCCCTTGATGGCCCGCTCCATCTGCTGCGGGGTGCGCGGCGGCTCGACCGCGATGGTCGGCACCTCCTGCGGCACCGCGCCGTACGAGCGCAGCTGCTCGGACAGGCCGTGGGCCTGCTCCTTGGTGCGCGGCACGAGGACGTTCCAGCCGAACAGCGGCTTGGTCTCGAACCACGAGTGCGAGGCGCGGTGGGCGACCTGCTCGCCCACCACGGCTATCACCGAGGTCGCCGGGTCCACCGGGGCGGAGACCGGCGAGGGCAGCACCCGGGCCACCTTGAGGTCGGCCGCGATGGTGGCCAGCGTGGACGTGAAGGTGCGCTGGCGGGTGGTGGTGCCGGAGAGGGTGGCGCTCAGCGCCGACTCCGGCTTGCGGCCGTTGGAGACCAGCGCGCTCGCGGTGGCCGGCAGCTGGCCCAGGGTGGTGCGGACCACCAGGGTGGTCTCCGGCGCGCCCAGGTCGACCGGGGCGCCGGACAGCAGCTGGCCGCCGTCCACGAAACGGACGTCGGTGCCGGCCGCGCCGCGCAGCGGGACGCCCGCGTACGCCGGGACGCCGACCGACTGGGCCACACCCGGGATCACCTCGAAGGGGATCCCGTCACCGGCGCAGCTGAGCATCTCCTCGGCGGCGCAGCCGTCCAGGCCCGGGTCGCCGTCGACGGTGCGGACCACGTGCTTGCCGGCCCGGACGGCCTCGGCGACCAGCTTGGCCAGGTCGAAGCCGGTGCCCTCGGCGGCCGGGGCGTGCACCTGCACGCCGGTCGGACAGTGGGTGCGCACGGCCGCGGCGGTCAACGGGTCGGCGACCAGGATGTCGGCCGAGGACAGCACCTCGACGGCGCGCAGGGTCAGCAGGCCCGGGTCACCGGGGCCCGCACCCAGGAAGGTGCACCGTCCGGTGGGCTGCCCGGCCGGGAACAGGGCATCGGTGGCGGCGGTGGGGCTCATCGGGCTCGCTCCCCCATCAGGGTGGCCGCGCCCGCGTCGAGCAGCCGGGCGGCCAGGGCGTGGCCGAGGGCCCGCGCCTGCTGCTCGGCGGTCTCGTCGAGGACGATCGGACCGTTGGCGGACATCTTCAGCAGGGCGGCGCCGTCGGCGTCGCCGACCACGCCGTCCAGCTGCAGTTCGTTCTCCCGGCCCCAGGTGGCCAGTGCGGCGACCGGGGCCGAGCAACCGGCCTCCAGAGCGGCCAGCAGAGCGCGCTCGGCGGCCACGGCGACCCTGGTGGGGGTGTGGTCCAGCAGGGCGAGTGCGGCGGTCAGCCCAGTGTCGGCGGTGGTGCACTCGATCGCGAGCGCCCCCTGGCCGGGGGCCGGGACCATCAGCTCGGGGTCGAGGTACTGGGAGATCTCGGCGCTGCGGCCGAGCCGGTTGAGTCCGGCGGTGGCCAGCACCACGGCGTCCAGCTCGCCGGCGCTCACGTAGCCGATCCGGGTGTCCACGTTGCCGCGGATCGCGACGGTCTCCAGCTGGGCCTCGCGGGCCCGGGCCCAGGCGTTCAGCTGGGCCATCCGGCGCGGGGAGCCGGTGCCTATCCGGGCCGGGCGGCCGGCCCCGGCCAGCTTCTCCACCAGCTCGTCCAGGGTCAGGCCCTCGGCGGCGACCAGGGCGTCCCGGGCGTCCTCACGCGCGGGGACGGCGGCCAGCGTCAGGCCTTCGGGCGCGGCGGTGGGCAGGTCCTTGAGCGAGTGCACGGCGAAGTCGATCCGACCCGCCAGCAGGGCGTCCCGCAGGGCGGAGACGAACACGCCGGTGCCGCCGATCTGCGCGAGCGCCTCCCGAGAGGTGTCGCCGTAGGTGGTGATCTCGACCAGCTCGACGGGGCGGCCGGTGAGCCTGGTCACCTCGCGGGCGACCATGCCCGACTGGGCCATGGCGAGCGCGCTGCGCCGGGTGCCGAGCCGCAGGGCGGCGGCCGGAGCCTGCTCGGAGAGCGGTTGACCATTCATGAGGTGATCGTCCCGGTGGTACTCGTGGGATGGCTGACGGTTCATCTGGTGCTCCCGGCCGAAGGCTGGGAGCGGCCGCCGACGGGCGTGCCCGACACGGCGTGCACGGCCGCCGGGTCGAGGTCGAACAGCTCGCGCAGGGCGTCCGCGTAGGAGGCGCCGCCGGGCTCGGCGGCCAGCTGCTTCACCCGGACGGTCGGGGCGTGCAGCAGCTTGTCGACGACGCGGCGGACGGTCTGGGTGATCTCGGCGCGGGAGCGCTCGTCCAGGTCGGGCAGCCGGGTGTCCAGCCGGCCCAGTTCGGCGGCGACCACGTCGGAGGCCATCGCCCGCAGCGCGACCACGGTCGGCGCGATCCGGGCGGCCCGCTGGGCGGCGCCGAAGGCGGTCACCTCGTCGGAGACGATCCGGGTGACCTCGTCGACGTCACCGGCACCGGGGCTGGCGGCGTGCGCGTGGGAGAGGCTCTCCAGGTCGACCAGCAGGGCACCGTCCAGCTCGTGCACGGCGTGGTCGACGTCGCGCGGCATGGCGAGGTCGAGCAGGGCGAGCGGCCGGGGCGAGCGGCGCACGGCCACCGCGGCGGCCACGTCCTCGGCCCGGACCACCACGCCGGCCGCGCCGGTGCAGGAGATCACCAGGTCGACGTCGGCCAGTGCCTCGGGCACCTTGGCGAGGTCCAGGGTGCGGGCCACGTCCGGGCCGAGGATCTCCACCAGGCGCTCGGCGCGGGCCGGGGTGCGGTTGGCGATCAGCAGGTCGGTGACCCCGGAGCGGACCAGGGTGGCGGCGGCCAGCGAGCTCATCGAGCCGGCCCCGACCACCAGCGCGCGCTTGCCGGCGATCTCGCCCGCGCCCGCGGCGACCTGCTCCAGGCCGAAGGTGACCAGCGACTGGCCGGCCTTGTCGATGCCGGTCTCGCTGTGCGCCCGCTTGCCGACCCGCAGGGCCTGCTGGAACAGCTCGTTCAGGTCGCGCCCGGCGGTGTGCTCGTCCTGGGCCTTGGCCAGCGCGTCGCGCAGCTGGCCGAGGATCTGGCCCTCGCCGACCACCATCGAGTCCAGGCCGCAGGCCACCGAGAAGAGGTGGTGGACGGCGCGGTCCTCGTAGTGGACGTACAGGTGGGAGGTCAGCTCCTCCAGGTCCACCCCGCTGTGGTGGGCCAGCAGCAGCGACAACTCGGCGACGCCCGCGTGGAACTTGTCCACGTCCGCGTACAGCTCGATCCGGTTGCAGGTGTTGAGCAGCGCGGCCTCGGCGACGGTCGAGGACGCGGCCGCGTCGTGCAGCAGCCGGGTCGGGACCTCACCGGTCAGCGCGGCGCGCTCCAGCACGCCGACCGGGGCCGTCCGGTGGCTCAGTCCGACGACGAGAAGACTCATGCCCGTCCCCCACAGCTTTCGGTGTTCATGCGGGCATCACCGCGGACAGCTCGCCCTCGCCGCCCTTGGCGGACTTGCCCTTGGCCGACTGCTCGGCCTGGTCCTTGGCCGCCGGCTCGGCGCCGCCGCGGCCCTTGGCGGTGCCGCCTGCCGCCCGGCGCAGCTTGGCCGCGGCCGCGCGGACCGGGCCGGGGGCGCGGTCCAGCACGGACTCGGTGCGGTCGGGCTCCTCGCCGGCCTTGCGCTGCTCGTGGAAGGCGAGGATCTGCAGCTCGATGGAGAGGTCCACCTTGCGCACGTCCACGCCGTCCGGGACGGTCAGCACGGTCGGGGCGAAGTTCAGGATGCTGGTCACGCCCGCCTCGACCAGCCGGTCGCAGACCTGCTGGGCGGCGCCGGGCGGGGTGGTGATCACGCCGATCGAGACGTGCTGGCTCTCGACGATCGCCTCCAGCTCGTCCATGTGGCGCACCGGCAGCCCCGCGGCGGTGGAACCGACCACGTTGGCGTCGGCGTCCAACAGGGCGGCGACCCGGAAGCCGCGGGAGGCGAACCCGCCGTAGTTGGCGAGGGCGTGGCCGAGGTTCCCGATGCCGACGATGACGACCGGCCAGTCCTGGGTCAGACCGAGCTCGCGGGAGATCTGGTAGACGAGGTACTCGACGTCATAGCCGACACCGCGGGTGCCGTAGGAGCCGAGGTAGGAGAAGTCCTTGCGCAGCTTGGCCGAGTTCACGCCGGCGGCGGCGGCCAGCTCCTCGGAGGAGACGGTCGGCACCGAGCGCTCGGAGAGCGCGGTGAGGGCCCGCAGGTAGAGGGGGAGCCGGGCGACCGTCGCTTCCGGGATGCCCCGGGCGCGCGAGGGTCGGCGCGCGGCGCCCTGGTCGGGCGTCTGCGAACTGCTCTGTGGTGATCGGCCGATTGCCACGGTGCTCCTGTGGGTGAAGCTGGGCTTTGGCAGCCAGGCTAAGCGTTTGTGAACGTGTGCACAAAGATGGTGTCCGTTTTGTCCCTGCACAGTGATGCGCATCACGCCGTTGTGCTCATAACACCGGCCTGGGTCAGAACCAGCTCCGGGGCCGCGGAACCGGGCAGCCAGGGGCCGTACGGGGCCTCCCGGCGCACCAGCGGGACGGCGCCGCCGGACGGCCGGGACCGCGCCCGGCCCAGCCGTGGCCAGGGCACCCGGGCGGCCTCGCGCAGCGGGCCGGTCCAGTCGCCCGGCGGGCAGGACGGGGCGCCCGCGCAGTACCGCAGCAGCTCCGCCGTCACCCGGGCGTCGCCCAGCGCGGTGTGCGCCGGGTACCAGCCCAGACCGGCCGCCTCCGCGCAGGCCGCCAGGCCGTGGCTGCGGGCCTCCGGCAGGTGGGCGCGGGCCAGCCCCATCGTGCACAGCAGCGGGACGGGCGGCAGCGGCACCCCGATCCGGGCGAACTCACGGTCCAGGAAGGCGTGGTCGCAACTGACGTGATGGCCGACCAGCACCCGGCCGGCCAGCAGCTCCAGCAGCCGGGGGGCGATCTCCCGGAAGCGCGGGGCACCCTCGACGTCGGCCTGGTGTATCCGGTGCACATGGGTCGGGCCGACCGGGCCCAAGGGGTCCAGCAGGGTCGCGAACTCGCCCTCGGGGCGGAGCCGGGCGTCCAGCAGCACCACCGCGACCTCGACCACCCGGTGCCGCCACGGACTGCGGCCGGTCGCCTCCACGTCCACCACCGCGAAGCCCTCGGAGGCTACGGGCGTCCCTGGGACCGGGCGGGGAAGCATGACGGCACTCCTCGTGTGCTCAGCCCCCCACGGGCGCAAACGCGTTCGATCGTAAGCCGACCGAGGCGCCCCACCCCAAGCCCGGACGGAGTGTCTTTGGCAACGATTCGGCGAACCGCCCCCGCCGGTCGGCGGGGGCGGCGGTGCCCGTACGAGCGTCTCGTCAGGCGCCCAGGGCCTTGCGCAGACGGCTCTCGTCGACCCGCCAGAAGTCGTGCTGGCGACCGTCGATCAGGGTGACCGGGATCTGCTCCCAGTAGCGGCGGTACAGCTCCTCGTCCCGGGTGATGTCCTTCTCCTCGAAGGTCGCGCCCAGCTCCGCCGCCACCCGGACGATCACCTCCCGGGCCTCATCGCACAGGTGGCAGCCGGGCTTGCCGACCAGGGTCACGGTACGGTCCGCCGGCTCGGGGCTCTTGCGTCGCAGCAGTGGGCTCACCCCGCCATTGTGGCGGCTGCCCACCCGCCCGCCCCCGGAGCGGTGGCGGGGAGCCGTTCACCGCACGGGCACGGCTCCGTCACGGCCGCTCCCCGCCCGGCTGGATATGCTCGATGACATGGCCGTGCTCCGAAGGCTCACCCAGGCGAGGCGCTCCACCACCGAGCGGAGCGCCCTGGCGGGCGAGGCCGCCGCCGCGGCCGCCGAGGCCGCGCTGCGCGCCGAACCGCTGCTCTCCCCCGCCGGTCCCACCGGGAACGACACGGCCGCGAACGGCACCGTCATGGAGGGCACCGTCGTGGACGCTCCCGCCGGGAACGCCGCCGCCGGGCATGCCCTCGGGACGGACGCGCCCGAGGCCGCGGCGGCGGGCAAGCCCGGGAAGGCCCCCAAGGCCCCGACCGGGAACCACACCCCCGACCAGGACGACCCGCGCGCCGCGGCCTTCTTCGACTGCGACAACACCATCCTGCGCGGCGCCGCGATCTTCTACCTCGGCGTCGGCCTCTACCGGCACGGCTTCCTCACCCGCCGCGACATCGCCCGCTTCGCCTGGCAGCAGGCGCTCTTCCGGCTGCACGGCACCGAGGACCCGGACCACATCTCGGACGCCCGGAACACCGCCCTCGGCATCGTGGCCGGCAAGCGCACCGCCGACCTGGAGGTGATCTGCGAGGAGGTCTTCGAGCAGGTCGTCGCCGACAAGATCTGGCCCGGCACCCGCGCCCTGGTCCAGATGCACCTGGACGCCGGCCAGCGGGTCTGGCTGGTGACCGCCGCCCCGTTGGAGGTGGCCCGGATCATCGCCCGGCGGCTCGGCATGACCGGCGCGCTGGGCACCGTCGCCGAGGCCCGGGACGGCCACTACACCGGCCGCCTGGTCGGCGACCTGCTGCACGGCCCGGCCAAGGCCGCCGCGGTGAACGCGCTGGCCCGGCACGAGCGGCTGGACCTCGACCGCTGCGCCGCCTACAGCGACTCGGCCAACGACATCCCGATGCTCTCGCTGGTCGGCCACCCGTACGTGGTGAACCCGGACGGCGCGCTGCGGCGGCACGCCCGGGCGCAGGGCTGGCGGGTGCGCGACTTCCGGACCGGCCGGAAGGCGGCCCGGGTGGGGCTGCCGGCGGCGGCCGCGCTCGGGGTGCTCGCCGGGGCGGCGGCGGCCGGGGTGGCGCTGCAGCGGCGCCGTCGGCGCGGCTGAACTCCGGCCTGAGGCCGGTGTCGGGACGAACTCCGGCCGAACTTCCGTCGGCCCCGGCCCGGCCCCCTCCACGGAACCGTTTCTGCCGCGCTTCCCGCCGCTCCCCCGCGCGGGTGAGAAGGCGTCAATCAGGGGCCTGACCTGGCCCCTCGTACGAGCGAACTCCCAGCTCCGACACGGCCGTCCGGGTCGGCTGTCCGAACCTGTCACCCGGTGACCGGTTCTGATCGTTCGTCAGGCCGGGAAAGTCAGGGGTTGCCGAGCCCCAAGGCTGGGAAACCGCCCCCATCACCGCCGAATTGGTCACCCTGGGCGCCCGAACGGTCACGTTGAGCCGGATGAACGATGACATCTCCGGTCAGTGTCAGCCGAATATGCACAACAAATGGATCCCAAACGACCACTTCGACCACACGGTGTAGCTGTCATTGCACAAAGCGTTATTCTCTCCTGGATGCACGTCACCCATGCATCCCGCTCGAACGGGTGTCATGGGGAGTGCTCTCCGCGCAGGCGGAGGTGATCCGTCCACAGTTCTGCCTCTGGGAGTCCCGTGTACCCACCCGTCCGGAACGACGCGCCTGCACCCTCCCGCCCGTCGTCCGCGTCCCTGCGCCCCCGCACCGGCCTCCGCGGCCGCCCGGCCGCCGAGCGGCAGATCTCCACCGGCCTGGACCTGTTGCGCACGGTGCTCCTCAGTCAGCTCGCCACCACGCCCCAACTCGTGCCCGCCGGCGGCTCGTTCGGCCACCAGCACGGCCCCGGGACGGCGCTGCGCACCACCGCCGCCGGCTCGACCGGCACCGGCTCGCGGGGCCGCACGGGCAGCTCCGGCGTCGGCCGCAGCCGTACCCGCACCGCGCCGAGCCCCGGCTACGAGACCGAGCACAACCCGATCATGGAGCTGGTCGAGCGGGCCCAGGCCGGTGAGAGCGAGGCCTTCGGCCGGCTCTACGACCACTACGCGGACACCGTCTACCGCTACATCTACTACCGGGTCGGCAGCCGGGCCACCGCCGAGGACCTCACCAGCGAGACGTTTCTGCGCGCGCTGCGCCGGATCGGCACCTTCACCTGGCAGGGGCGGGACTTCGGCGCCTGGCTGGTCACCATCGCCCGCAACCTGGTCGCCGACCACTTCAAGTCCAGCCGGTTCCGGCTGGAGGTCACCACCGGCGAGATGCTCGACTCCAACGAGTGCGAGCGCAGCCCGGAGGAGTCGGTGCTGGAGTCGCTCTCCAACGCCGCCCTGTTGGACGCGGTGCGCCGGCTCAACCCCCAGCAGCAGGAGTGCGTGACGCTGCGCTTCCTGCAGGGCCTCTCGGTGGCCGAGACCGCGCGGATCATGGGCAAGAACGAGGGCGCGATCAAGACCCTCCAGTACCGCGCCGTCCGCACCCTGGCCCGGCTCCTCCCGCCCGACGCGCGGTGAGGCGACGGTGACCGAGGGGGCGATAGCCCGGCGACGGGGCCGGCCCGACGGCCCGTCACCACACCCGTCAGACCGACACGTCCGGGTGAACGGTCGGTCCGATGATCAGCCGTGCGTAACCGACCGCCCGCACCGCTCGTTGGCCAACGTGCAAGCCCCCACCAGGCGTACGGTCAAGCCGAATTGTGACCTATCACCCGATGGAGTGGCTTTGGCCCGCCGGGGCAACCGTCCGGCAGGCCGGGGTGTCGACAACGACGAAGGGAGGTGTGGCCCGTGACGGCAAACGTGCTGGAGCACCGACGGGCGAAGGCCTTCGCCGAGGCGCTGGAGGCCCACCAGGCGGAGCAACGCCGCGCGGCCGACGCCGAATCGGCCAACGCCGCTGCCGGCGAGGCCGGTTCGGTCGCGATGGCCGAACTGGTCGGTCTGGCCGACGCACTGGGGGCGCTGCCCGGACCGGCCCTGGACCAGGAGGTCCGGACGGTCCAACGCGCCCAGCTGATGGCCGCGTTCGAGCAGGCCTTCGCGGGCGGGCCGGGTGCCACGGTGCCCCGCCAGCGCCGCCACCGGGCGGTCCGGACGGCGCCGCGCGGCCGGTGGAGCCGCCGCTTCGCGATCGGCGGGCTGGTCGCCGGGCTCGCCGTCGGCAGCCTGGCCGGGGCCGCCGCCGCGAGTACCAACGCCCTCCCCGGGGACACGCTGTACGGCATGAAGCGCGGCCTCGAAGGGCTCCGGCTGGACCTCGCGGACTCCGACTCGGAACGCGGCGAGCTGCTGCTCGGCAACGCCGCCACCCGGCTCGGCGAGGCCAACACCCTGGTCGGGCAGACCGGTTCGGCCACCGGGCTCAGCCCGGCCACCGTCGAGCGGGTCCGCCGGGCCCTGGACGACATGCACGCCGACGCCCTCAAGGGCCGCGACCTGCTGCGCTCGGTCTACCGCAGCAACGGCTCGCTGGACCCGATGCGCGCGCTGGCCGGCTTCGCCCAGGACGAGGACGGCCGCTGGAGCGAGCTGCAGGGCAGACTGCCCGTCCAGCTCACCGATCAGGCTCACTTGGTGAACCAGCTCTTCGACGACATAAGCGAGGACGTCGCGCCCCTGCGCCTGGCCCAGCCCCCCGCCAAGAGCGGTGGCGCGGCCGGCACCGGAGCGGGCGACGACTCGTCCTCCTCGACCGGCGGATCCCCGGCCGGCTCCGGAGCGAACGGCTCCGGCACCGCCCCCGGCTCCGGGCAGCCCCAGGACGGCACCGGCAACGGCAGCCGCCCCGGCAGCACCGAGCGCTCCCCGGCCGACACCGGCGGCACGGTCGGCAGCGCCGGCAAGGGCGGTGGGCTGCCGAGCACCCTGCCCAGCAGCGCACCGGACGCCGTCAACGGCCTGGTCGGCAACCTCACCAACGGGCTCACCGGGGCCGGCCGGCCCTCGCCGAGCGCCGACGCGGCCCCGCCGCAGGTGCCGCAGCAGCCGTCCGGTCCGCCCAGCACGCCCAGCGGCGCCCAGCAGGGCGTGGACGTGCCCCCGCTGATCCCCGGCCTGCTGCCCGGGCTGCGGATCCTCGGCGGCAGCTGAGCGGCACGCGACCGGGCCCCGGCGGAACGCCCGCCGGGGCCCGGTCGCGTCGGGGCCCCCTGACGGGGTTCAGCCGGGCCGAAGGGGCTCAGCGGAGCCCGGAGGGAGCCGGGACGGGGCCGGGACGGGTCAGAAGAACACCGAGCGCCGCTGCACCAGCAGCTGGTACAGGGTGTGCTGGATGGTCTCCCGCACCTCGTCGGCCAGGTCGAAGACCAGCATCGGGTCGTCCGCCGCCTCCGCGGGATAGCCGTCGGTGGCGATCGGCTCGCCGAAGCGGATCGTCCACTTGGTCGGCAGCGGCAGCACCCCGAGCGGCCCCAGCCACGGGAAGGTCGGCGTGACCGGCACGTACGGCAGGCCGAGCAGCCGGGCCAGCGTCCTGACGTTGCCGATCATCGGGTAGGTCTCCTCCGCCCCGACGATCGAGCACGGCACGATCGGCACCCGCGCCCGCAACGCCGAGGAGACGAAGCCGCCGCGGCCGAAGCGCTGGAGCTTGTAGCGCTCCGAGAACGGCTTGCCGATGCCCTTGAAGCCCTCCGGCCAGACCCCGACCACCTCGCCGCGCTCCAGCAGCGCCTGGGCGTCCTCGTTGCAGGCCAGGGTGTGGCCGGCCTTGCGGGCCAGTTCGTTGATGCCCGGCAGCACGAAGACCAGGTCGGCGGCGAGCATCCGCAGGTGCCGGTGGTGCGGGTGGTGGTCGTGGATGGCCACCTGGGTCATCAGGGCGTCCAGCGGGATGGTGCCGGAGTGGTTGGCGACGATCAGCGCACCGCCCTCGGCCGGGATGTTCTCGATCCCCTGGACGTCGATCCGGAAGTACTTCTCGGCCAGCGGGCGCAGCAGCGACAGCAGCACCTCCTCGGTCAGCTCCCGGTCGAAGCCGAACTCGTCGACCTCGTAGTCGCCGGTGATCCGGCGGCGCAGGAAGGCCAGCCCCTCAGTGGCCCGGCCCTCCCAGCCCTTGCCGAACAGCCGGGTGGCCGCCGGGCCGAGCTGCCCGGACAGCGCGCCGCCGACGGCCCCGGCGAGCCGGTCGGCCAGGCCGGGGCCCTCGGGCGAGGTGTAGCTGGGGGCGGACTCGATCGGAATGACCTTGGCCTCGCCCGGCGTGTTCTCGGCAGCGGCACTCATCGCGGGTTCAGCTCCTCGGGCGGTGGGTCGGTACGGCGTCGCCGGCCCCTTCGGGGCCGAGCAGGGCGGTCAGCCGGTCGGTGACGGCGGCCAGCCGCTCGGGCGGCAGCAGGCCGGGGCCCAGGGCGGTGGCGAAGTCGGCGAACGCCTCCGGGGTGCTGAACGCCGGGCGGTAGCCGAAGGTCTCCCGCAGCCGGGTGGTGTCCACCACCCGGCCGTGGGTGAGCAGCCGCAGCTGTTCCGGTGAGACGTCCACCAAGCGGGTCTGCCGGGCCAGCACGGCCATCCAGCTGACCGCGGGAAGCAGCAGCGGCAGGGTGGGCCGGCCGAGCCGGCGGGCGCACTGGGAGAGCAGCAGCACGCCCTCGCCCGCCACGTTGAGGGTGCCGGTGTTGACGGTGCCCGGTACGGGCTCGTCGGCGGCCCGGCAGAGCACCTCGACGGCGTCGTCCTCGTGAACGAACTGCAGCCGGGGGTCGTAGCCGAGCACGGTCGGCAGCACCGGCAGGGCGAAGTACTCGCTGAGCGGGGTGTCGGCACCGGGGCCGACGATGTTGGCGAAGCGCAGCACCGTCACCGCGACGTCCGGGCGGCGCCGGGCGAAGCCGCGGACGTAGCCCTCGACCTCGGCCGCGTCCTTGGCGAAACCACCGCCGGGCGGGTCCTTCGGCTGGATCCGCTCGCTGAACACCGCCGGGTCGCGGGGCGCGGAGCCGTAGACGCCTGTGGTGGACTTCACGACCAGCCGGCGCACCCCGGGCGCCTTCTGGCAGGCGCCGAGCAGCTGCATGGTGCCGATGACGTTGGCCTCCTTGACCGCGGAGCGGTTGGTGGAGCCCAGTCCGGTGGCGCTGACGCTCAGGTGCACCACGGTGTCCACCCGGTGCTCGGCGATCACCCGGGAGACCGCGGGCCGGCGCAGGTCGAGCTGGTGGAAGGTGTACGGCGCGGCCGGTCCGGCCGGCTCCTCGACCGGCAGCCGGGGCGGCTGCACGTCCACGCCGACGACCCGGTCCACCCCCGGCCGGCGGCGGACCTCGGCGGCGAAGCGGGCGCCGAGATGGCGTGCCACGCCGGTGACGAGCACGACCACGCCCACGGTGCTGCACCCCATTCCCTCGGCCCGAGCGGCCCTCGTTGCACCGTACCGCGCCGCCCCGGGGGGCCGTGAAACGACACCGCCCGCCCTGGCCACGGGGACCAGGACGGGCGGCGAAAGCGCTGGGCGCGCTGGGCGCGGCCGAGGGCGCTTACTTCTTGTTGCGACGCTGAACGCGAGTGCGCTTGAGAAGCTTGCGGTGCTTCTTCTTGGCCATACGCTTGCGACGCTTCTTGATGACAGAGCCCACGGAACAACCCTCGCTCACTGAGACTCTCGTCCGTGAGAGACGGAGTCCATACGACTGACGTGAGGGCCTAGCCTACCGTCCGCGTGGCCGGGGCTGTAAATCGCGCTCCCCGTGACCGGGAAACTCATGGGAAATCCGGGGCGAACGGGGGCGGATCCACGGCTGTGGCCCGCCCCCGTCCGCCCGTCGGCTACGCGCTCTCCAGCCGCACGTAGGACTCCTTGAGGTACTCGTGCACCGCCTGCTGGGGCACCCGGAAGGACCGTCCGACCCGGATGGCCGGCAGCTCTCCGCTGTGCACCAACCGGTACACCGTCATCTTGGACACCCGCATGACCGCGGCGACCTCGGCCACGGTCAGGAAGACGACTTCCTGCAGGGGACGCTCGACGGAACTCATGACCATCACCCGACCCTTACCCGTGTGCAAGGCACCGGCTTCCCCTCCGGTGACTCCACCGGCACACGTGTATCCCCAGAGTAGTTATGGGTGGTACCAGTGGGAAGAGGGGAGGTGCAGTCCTCGTACGGTGGGAGATAGGACCGTTGCAGTACGTAGTCACCCCCCGGATGGCACCGGTGGGCGTACGCACGGCCCGCCCGGCGCGCGGCCGGGGCGGCGGTTTCAGGCCAGCAGACCGTGGTTCGGGAACACCGCGCGGCGGCTGGCGAGGATGGCCTGATCGAGTCGGTCCGCCGGATCGTAACCCGAGTCGAAGTCGCGCCAGGCCGGTCGGGCGCCGTCGGTCATCCGCAGCGGGGCCGGGCGGCGGGTGCGGCGGTGGACCTCGGCGCGCCAGCTGTCGGGGGTCTCGGCGGCCGGGTCGACGGGCCGGCCGGCGGCGGTGGCGACCAGGTGGGTCCAGGTCCGCGGGACGACGTCCACCACGGCATAGCCGCCTCCGCCGGTGGCCACCCAGCGGCCGCCGGTGAGCCGGTGGGCCAGCTCGTGCAGCTCCTCGGCGATCAGCCGCTGGGCGTCCACGGTGACGGCGAGGTGGGCGAGCGGGTCCTCCAGGTGGGTGTCCGCGCCGTGCTGGGTGACCAGGACCTGCGGCCGGAAGGCGGTGAGCAGCTCGGGCACCAGGGCGTGGAAGGCGCGCAGCCAGCCGCTGTCGCCGGTGCCGGCCGGCAGCGGCAGGTTGGCGGCGGAGCCGGGGGCGTCGGGGCCGCCGGTCTCGGTGGGCCAGCCGGTCTGCGGGAAGAGCGTGGCCGGGTGCTCGTGCAGCGAGACGGTGAGCACCCGGGGATCGTTCCAGAAGGCCTCCTGGACGCCGTCGCCGTGGTGGACGTCCACGTCGACGTAGGCGATCCGCTCGGCGCCGAGTTCGAGCAGCCGGGCGATGGCCAGGGCCGGGTCGTTGTAGATGCAGAAGCCGGAGGCCTTGCCGGGCATCGCGTGGTGCAGCCCGCCGGCGAAGTTGACGGCGTGCGGGGTCTCGCCGCGCCAGACCGCCTCGGCGGCGGCGACCGACTGGCCGGCGATCAGCGCGGAGGCCGAGTGGATGGCCGGGAAGGCCCAGTTGTCGTCGGTGCCGAGCCCGTGCCGGGGGTCGGTCCGCTCGGGGTGCGCGGCGGCGTGCTTGACCGCCTCGACGTACTCCCCGGTGTGCACCAGCCGCAGGGTGGAGTCGCCGGCGGGCGGCGCGGACCGGACGGTCACCCCGGGCCCGGCGGCCAGTCCGAGGTCCTCGACCAGGCGCATGGTGAGCGCCAGCCGGGTCGGGTCCATCGGGTGGCCGGGGCCGAAGTCGTAGGCGGTGACGGCCTCGTCCCAGAAGAGGTGCAGGCCGCAGGGGGTGTCACGCTCGGCTTCGGGCATGGCCTCCACCGTAGTGGGTGGGGGCGTCGGGCCTCACCGAACCCCCGCCGTCACGCGGGGGCGGGGGCCGCCACCGGGGCCGGGGCGAAGCGCTCGGCCAGCGGCAGCACGGCGAGCACCAGCAGCATCGGGGCGAGCAGCGCCCAGCGGTACGAACCGGCATCCGCGATCGCCCCGACCAGCGGCGAACCGACCAGGAAACCCACGTAGTTGAAGAGGTTGAGCCGGGCCACGGCCGCGTCCGAGTCGGCCGGGAAGAGCCGGCCGCCGGCCGCGAACACCTGCGGGATGATCGCGCAGATGCCGAAGCCCAGCACGGTGAACGAGGCGATGCCGGCCCAGGGCGCGGGCGCCACCGCGGCCAGCCCGAAGCCCAGCGCGGCCAGCGCGGCGCCGCCGCGCACCACCGGGACGGCGCCGAAGCGCTGAACCGCGCGGTCCCCCAGGGCCCGGCCGAGCAGCATCGCGACCATGTAGCCGAGGTAGGACAGCTTGGCGAGGTCCTCCCGGCTGCCCAGGCCGTCGGTGAGGTACTTGACGCTGTAGTTGGAGACCGAGGCGTCCGCGATGTAGGCGAAGGCCATCGCCAGGCACAGCGGCAGCAGCGGGCGCCAGGGGATGGACCGGGCGGCGGCCGCCGCCGCCTCCCGTACGGCGTCGCCGAGTTCGGCCGGGCCGGCGAACCGGGTGCCGGTCAGCACCGCGAGCGGCGCGATCACCGCCGCGGCGGTGCCGAACAGCACTGGCAGGCCCAGGTCGTAGTGCGAGCCGAGGCCCGCGATCGCCGCGCCGAGGATGCCGCCGAGGCTGAACGCGGCATGGAAGCCGATCATGATCGAGCGGCCGTAGCGGTGCTGGAGGCCCACCCCGAGCATGTTCATGCTGGCGTCCAGCGCCCCCACCAGCAGCCCGAACCCGCCCAGTGCGAGGGCGAGTTGCCACAGCGAGTCGCCCAGGCCGGCGCCCGCCAGACTGAGGCAGACGGCCGGCTGGACGACCCGCAGCACGGCCCGGGCGCCGGTGCGCTTCACCAACTGCTCGGAGAGGATCGAACCGGCCCCGGCCAGGATCGGCACCGCCGCCAGGAAGACCGGCAGCAGGCCGTCGCTCAGCCCGTACCGGTGCTGGATCTCCGGGATGCAGGTCACCAGCAGCGCGAAGGTCGTGCCCTGGAGCAGGAAGCTGACGGCGAGCGCGGCCCGCCCGGCGCGCAGGCCGGGCGGTGTCGCGGCCGGGGCGGGCACGGGCGGTGCGGCACTCATACGGACCTCCACGCACGGGCCCGCGCGAGCCCCCGTACGGGCCCCGCTACCGGCCGGTAGAACGATGTTGGCCGAGAGCGTAGGCGGTGCGGCGCCTTTGCGGGAGGGGTCGCGCAGGGACTTCCGCGGCCGGTGCCCGCGGGCTACTTCCCGCCGGAGGCCAGCTCCCGGGAGCGGTCCCGGGCCGCCTCCAGGGCGCCCAGCAGCGCCGCCCGCACCCCGTGGTTCTCCAGCTCGCGGATGGCCGCGATGGTGGTGCCGGCCGGGGAGGTGACCGCCTCGCGCAGCTTCACCGGGTGCTCGCCGGAGTCGCGCAGCATCACCGAGGCGCCGATCGCGGACTGCACGATCAGGTCGTGCGCCACCTGCCGGGGCAGGCCGAGCAGGATGCCGGCGTCCGTCATCGCCTCGACCAGGAAGTAGAAGTAGGCCGGGCCGGAGCCGGACAGCGCGGTGGCCGCGTCCTGCTGGGTCTCGGGCAGCCGCAGCGCCTTGCCGACCGAGCTGAAGATCTCCTCGGCGCGCGCCAGGTGCTCCTCCCGCGCGTGCGAGCCGCCGGAGATGACGCTCATCCCCTCGTCCACCAGCACCGGCGTGTTGGGCATCACCCGGACCACCGGGGTGCCGGCCGCCAGCCGCTCCTCGAACCAGGCGGTGGGGACGCCGGCCGCCGCCGAGATCACCAGCCGGTCCGGGCTGATGTGCGGGGCGAGTTCCTCCAGCAGGCTGCCCATGTCCTGCGGCTTGACCGCGAGGATCAGGGTGTCGGCCAGCTTGGCGGCCTCGGCGTTGGAGACGGCCACCACCCCGTAGCGGTCGGCGAGTTCGGCCGCGCGCTCGGGGCGGCGGGCGGTCACCAGGACGTCCGACGGGTCCGTGCCGGCCCGCAGCAGACCGGAGAGCAGGGCCTCGCCGATCTTGCCGGTGCCCAGGAAGGCGATCTTCTGTCCGTGCGCTGCGCTGCTGCCCATGGTCCGCTCCTTGCCTCGGTACTGCGGCCATCCTCGCACCGGGCGGCGGCGCCCGTCGGGACCGTCCGGTCCGTGGTCGCCGTCCGGCCCGTGGTCCCCGCGCCCCGGCCGCGCACAGGTCGCGCCCGGCCTCGCCCCTAGGGAGAAAACTCGGGGGTTTCCCCTATGGCCTCCCGGCCCGCGCGGGCGCACCGTGGAGCCATGGCACACGACGGAATGTCCCGACGAGAGAACCGGCAACTCGCGGTCGCCTCGGCGACCGCGGGCCCGTGGCGGACGGCCGCGGGAGTCGGTGCGGTGGTGGGGGCGACGTCCCTGGGGATCGAGGCGATCTCCGGGAACTGGTCGCTGAGCATGCTGGCCGGGCCGGCCGGCTGGGGCCTGTTCTTCTTCTTCCTGATCGGCAGCGTCGGCGGTCAGCTGCGCCGCGACACCGCCGACCGGCGACTGCGCCGCTGGGCGGAGGCCCACCCGTGGAAGTCCGCCCTCCCGGCGGCCGGCGGACTGCTGGTGCTCAACATGCTGGCGCAGCTGTTCCTCGGCGACGCCGGAGTGTTCGGCGCCTTCTTCGTCTCCCTGCTGCCCGCCGGCATCCTGCTGGCGATCGCCGGAGTGGTCGGCTCGGTGAAGCAGGCCCGCGGCAAGGGCTGAACCGGGGGGCGATTTTCAGACAAACAGTGGCGAACCTTCCGGCGCCGCACACCGGTTCACCACAGGACGTGCCCCCGATCGACGAATCGTCACACCCCGTCGGCATACTGGCGCGATGCCGATAGCCGAAGATCCGCAACCGCGCCCCTCCGAGGGCCGCGAGCCGGGCGGGTCCGACCCGTCCGGAGCGGGCGGGAAGGACCCGTTCGCCGAGCTCGTCCTGGACGAACAGTTCATCAGGGCAGCCAGCGTCAAGGAGCAGTCCGCGCGCACCCGGATGCTGTCCGCCCGCTGGAAGCACACCCCGCCGGTCGACCCGGGCGGCCGACGCTCGGTCAACGACGGCCCGGCGCCGGCCAAGCGCCGGTTCGGCCGCAGGCCTGAGCTCCAGGTGGTCGACCCATGGGGCAATCCGCGCCCGGCCAAGCGCCGGCGCGGATTCGAGTGGCGCACGCCGCTGTTCATCGCGCTGACGGTCGCGGTGCTGCTGGCCGCGCTGAACGTCGACGCGCTGCGCAACTGGCTGCACAAGGACACCGGCGGCGGCTCCTCGGCCGTCCACTTCCCGGTGCCGACCGTGGCCCCGGAGACGGCCAGGCCGACCACGGCCCCGCCGTCCACCCCGGACGACCAGCCGACCGTCGACCACCCCTGGAAGGCCTCCCCCGCCGAGGGCTGGCCGACCGGCACCGAGGCCATGGTGCTGCCCGAGGCGAAGGCCACCGGGGTCTTCTCGGCCGACGAGGTCGCCGCCCAGCTCCAGCAGGTCAAGGACTACCTCGCGGCCGCCAACCTCGACCCCAAGGTGATCGGCGGCGCCCGCCCCGACGCGGCGCTGGCGATGCTCGACCGCGATGACCGCAAGACCGTCGCCGCCGCCCTCGACCACCCCGGCAAGGACAGCGACCCGCTGAACTGGTTCGCCCGCTTCGACCCGCGCGAGGCGCTCCTGGTCGGCGACAGCGTCAAGGCCCAGGGCCGGATCAGCTACGAGGGGGACGGCAGCGGGGGCGTGCTGATCCACACCGACTTCACCTTCGTCTACCCGGTGCAGCCCGGCCCCGACGCCCGGAAGCTGGCCGAGGCCCGCCCGGCCCCGTCCGGCTCCGCGCCGCAGTCGGTGGGCCTGGTCCGAGCGGCCGCCGCCTCCGCCGGGGACACCTGGACGACCCGGGCCATCGTCCGGAGGGTCGACGACTACCGCTTCTACGACCCGTCCCGCTACAAGGTCGACCCCAAGAAGATCGTCTTCAAGCGGTACCAGGTCGACCTGGGCAACAACGACTGCTACGTCTACGACGGCTTCGTCCACCCGCAGTTCAACCAGTTCGCCCGGCCCCACCCGGAGCAGACCGGCCCGACCGGCGATCCGTACGACCGGAGCCAGGACCTGGACGAGAACCGCGGCTGCGGCACCATCAGCCGCACCTGACGGTCAGCGCTTGCGCTTCCCGCCGGGGCGGCCGCCGCGGCCGGCCCGGCGCCGCTGGTACTGCTCGACGGCCTTCTGGTGGGCGGCCCGCCGGACCGCCTCGCCGGGGGCCTCGACCAGGCTGCGGGCGAAGTAGGCGGCCAGGCTGCCGGCCCCGCCGATCAGCCAGACCGCGCCGAGCGACTTGTCCTCGGCCATCCAGCCGGTCAGCTGGTCCTTGCCCTCGGTGAGCGCCTTCCAGGTGCGTCGGACGGCCATCAGCGAGCAGACCGCGATGGCGGCGGTCAGCAGGCCGTTCAGGAAGCCGCCGTTGTCGGAGAGGGCGATGCCCTCGACACCGAAGCGCAGCACCAGCACGGCGGCGGCGGTGGCGGCCAGGGCGCCCGCGGAGACGCCGACCCGGCGCAGCCAGTAGCCGTTGTCCCGGTCGACCCAGCTGGTGCCGAAGAAGCGGATCGGCTCCGGCTCGGGGGCGCCGGCGGACGTGGGGGCGGGGGTGGGGGGCTGCTCGCTCACGCCGTCGATTATCACCCGACCGGCACATGCGACGGAGGAGCCGTCCCGGGCGGCGGGACGGCTCCTCCGGTCGTGCGCGGGGTTCAGCCGAGCTTGCTGACGTCCCGGACGGCGCCCTTGTCGGCCGAGGTGGCCATCGCCGCGTAGGCCCGCAGCGCCTGGCTGACCTGGCGCTCGCGATCCTTGGGCCGGTAGCCGTGCCCGGCCTCCAGCGCGCTGCGGCGCTCGGCGAGGACCTCGGCCGGCACCTCCAGGGAGATCGTCCGGGCCGGGATGTCGATGGCGATGACGTCGCCGTCCTCGACCAGCGCGATGGTGCCGCCGGAGGCGGCCTCAGGGGAGGCGTGGCCGATGGACAGGCCCGAGGTGCCGCCGGAGAAGCGGCCGTCGGTGATCAGCGCGCAGGCCTTGCCGAGGCCGCGTCCCTTGAGGAAGGAGGTCGGGTAGAGCATCTCCTGCATGCCCGGGCCGCCCTTGGGGCCCTCGTAGCGGATGACGACGACGTCGCCCTCCTTGATCCGCTTGGCGAGGATCGCCTCGACGGCCTCCTCCTGGGACTCGCAGACCACCGCCGGGCCGCTGAAGGTCCAGATCGACTCGTCCACGCCGGCCGTCTTCACGATGCAGCCGTCCTCGGCGAGGTTGCCGTACAGCACGGCGAGGCCGCCCTCGACCGAGTAGGCGTGCTCGACGCTGCGAATGCAGCCCCCGGCGGCGTCGGTGTCCAGCGACTCCCAGCGCTCGGACTGCGAGAAGGCCTCGGCGGAGCGCTTGCAGCCGGGCGCGGCGTGCCACAGCTCGACGGCCTCGGCGGAGGGCGAACCGCCGCGCACGTCCCAGTTCTTGAGCCACTCGGCGAGCGAGTCGGTGTGCACGGTGCGGACGTCCTCGTTGAGCAGCCCGCCCCGGTACAGCTCGCCGAGGATGGCCGGGATGCCGCCGGCCCGGTGCACGTCCTCCATGTAGTACGAGCCGTTGGGCGCGACCTTGGCCAGGCAGGGCACCTTGCGCGAGATGGCGTCGATGGCCCGCATGTCGAAGTCCAGCTCGGCCTCCTGGGCGGCGGCGAGCAGGTGGAGGATGGTGTTGGTCGAGCCGCCCATGGCGATGTCCAGGGCCATGGCGTTCTCGAAGGCGGCGCGGCCGGCGATCGCGCGCGGCAGCACCGAGGCGTCGTCCTGGCCGTAGTGGCGGTTGGTGATCTCGACGACGGTCCGGCCGGCGTTCTCGTACAGGGCGCGGCGGGCGGTGTGGGTGGCGAGCACCGAGCCGTTGCCGGGCAGCGAGAGGCCGATCGCCTCGGTGAGGCAGTTCATCGAGTTGGCGGTGAACATGCCGGAGCAGGAGCCGCAGGTCGGGCAGGCGTTCTCCTCGATGATCGCGATGTCCTCGTCGGAGACGCTCTCGTTGACCGCCTGGGACATCGCGTCGATCAGGTCCAGCCGGCGCACGGTGCCGTCGACCAGGGTGGCCTTGCCGGCCTCCATCGGGCCGCCGGAGACGAAGACGGTCGGGATGTTGAGGCGCAGCGCGGCCATCAGCATGCCGGGGGTGATCTTGTCGCAATTGGAGATGCAGATCAGCGCGTCGGCGCAGTGCGCGTTGACCATGTACTCGACCGAGTCGGCGATCAGGTCGCGCGAGGGCAGCGAGTAGAGCATGCCGCCGTGGCCCATCGCGATGCCGTCGTCCACCGCGATGGTGTTGAACTCGCGCGGGATGCCGCCCGCCTCCTTGATCGCCTCGGAGACGATCCGGCCGACCGGCTGGAGGTGGGTGTGGCCGGGGACGAACTCGGTGAAGGAGTTGGCGACCGCGATGATCGGCTTGCCGAAGTCCTCGCGGGCTACGCCGGCGGCCCGGAGAAGCGCCCGGGCGCCTGCCATGTTGCGACCGTGGGTGACCGTACGGGACCTCAGCTCGGGCACTGTGCTCCACTCCTTCGGGGCTCTCGCCGGCGCCCCGCCGGTGAGGAGGGTGCGGGGGCCGTGTGGTGTCCGAGCCTACGCCCGCCGTCCGGCCGGCGGACCGGGCGTCCGCGATGCGGGCAGCGGGCGGGCCCGGTGCGTCAGCTCGGCTTGACGGCCACGGTGAGGTTCAGGGTGTACGGCTCGATCACCACGCCGTCCGGGAACTCGGCGAGCGTGGCCTCCCGTTCGGCGGCCAGCACCGGTGCGCGCTCCTCGGGGCTGAGCGAGGCCAGGTAGGAGCGGGAGGTGAGGTCGGTGAGCAGGTGCTCGACGGTGATCCGCCGCTCCCAGCGCAGCACCGTGCGCTCGACCGCGAGTCCGGCCGGGGCGAAGTGGCCGGTGTGGGCGCTGATCCCGCCGTAGCCGTGGTAGCGGTCGGGCAGGGCGGCGGCCAGCCGCTCGGCCCGGGCCCGGACCCAGGGCACGGTCTCGTCCTGCACGTTCCACCAGGTGGCGAGGGCGCCGCCGGGCCGCAGCACCCGGAGCGCCTCCGGGACGGACAGCTCGGGGCGGGTCCAGTGGAAGGCCTGGGCGTAGCCGATCAGGTCGACGCAGGCGTCGTGGAACGGCAGGTCGTCGCCGGTGCCGCGGACCAGCGGCAGGGTCGGCGAGGAGGCCAGGAACTGGGCGGCCATGCCGCCGCTGGGCTCCACCGCGACGACCTCGGCGCCCCGGGCGGCCAGCAGCCGGGTCGCGATCCCGGTGCCGGCGCCGACGTCCAGGACCCTGGCGCCCTTGAGGCGCCGGCCCCACAGCCGCTCCAGCGCGTCGAACAGCTCGTCCGGGTAGCCGGGGCGGCCCCGGTCGTACTCGGCGGCGACCGCGCCGAAGCTCAGGGCTATCTCCCGGTTTTCCTGACGCTGCGCCACGTCTCCCCCTCCGTAAGGAAGTTCGCGCCCGGCCGGGCCCGACGGCTCAGCGTACGCGCGAGGGAGTCGCCAGGTGCAAGCGGGTGAAGGCGAGGGCCTCGGCCAGATCGGCCTCGCGTTCGGCGGGGGACGCGGAGCGCCGGGTGTTGACCTCCAGCACCACGTGGCCGTCGAAGCCGGTGCGGGCGAGGTGCTCCAGGAGTTCGGCGCAGGGCTGCTTGCCCCGGCCGGGGATCAGGTGCTCGTCCTTGCCGGAGCCGCTGCCGTCGGCGAGGTGGACGTGGGCGAGCCGGTCTCCCATCCGCTCGACCATGGCGAAGGTGTCGATCCGGGAGGTGGCGACGTGCGAGAGGTCGATGGTGAAGTGCCGGTACTCCTCGTCGGTGACGTCCCAGCCGGGGGCGTACGCCAGCACCTCGCGGTCGCGGTAGCGCCACGGGTACATGTTCTCGACGGCGAACCGGACGTCGGTCTCGCCCGCCATCCGGTTGATGCCCTCGACGAACTCCCGGGCGTACTGCCGCTGCCAGCGGAACGGCGGGTGGACGACGACGGCGCTCGCGCCGAGCTTCTCGGCCGCCGCCCGGGCCCGGACCAGCTTGGTCCACGGGTCGGTGGTCCACACCCGCTGGGTGATCAGCAGACAGGGCGCGTGCACCGCCAGGATCGGCAGCTGGTGGGCGTCGGAGAGCCGGCGCAGGGCCCCCAGGTCCTGGCTGACCGGGTCGTTCCAGACCATCACCTCGACCCCGTCGTAGCCGAGCTTCGCGGCCAGCTCGAAGGCGACGGCGGTACTCGCCGGGTACACCGAGGCGGTGGACAGCGCCACCTTGGTGTCCGGGATGTGCAGGGTCGGGTGCTGGGGCAGCACAAGCCGGTCGGTGGTGCGCAGCAGCGGCGGGCGGGCGGCGTCCCGCTTGGCGGCCTTGACCGAGCGGACGGACTGGACGGCGGCCTTGGCGGCGCCGGCGGCCCGGGCGGCGCGGGTCTCCTTGGGCGGCTGCTGCCGGGTGCCGGGGGCCGGCTTCGCGGCGGGGGTCTTCTCGGTGCCGACGGTGTTCTTCGCGGTGGCGGTCTTCTTCGCCGTCTTCGCCGTCTTCTTCGCTGCGGTCTTCTTCGCTGCGGACTTCTTCACTTCCGCCGTCCTCGCCGCGGCCGTCTTCGCGGTGCGCTGGGCCGCCTTGACGGCCTCGGTGGCCTTGGCCGCCTTGGCGACGGTGGCGCCCTTGACCGCCTTGCCGAGCCCCGTCTTGCCCAGGCCCGTCTTGCCCAGCCGGCGGCGCGGGCTCTCCGGCCGCGGCTGCCCGTCTCCGGGAGCGCGGCCCTCCTGCGTTCCGTCCTCGCCCGCTGGTTGCACCACGGGAGACAGCGTAAGCGGAGCACGCGGCGAACGGGGTCGGATGCCCGGCGGAGTGACCACCGGCACGCTCCCGCCGGGCGGGTAGGGCCCGTCTTCAAACCGCCGTCGTCCGCCCGGAGGCGGGGGTTTGAAGGACGGGCCCTACGGGGTGAGCGCGGGCCGGCGGTGGTCGGCGGGGCTGTCCATGGCGTCCAGCTCGCGCAGGATGATGCCCTCGCGCAGCGCCCACGGGCAGACGTCCAGCTCCTCCAGGCCGAACAGGTCCATCGCGGCGTCGGCGACCAGCGCCCCGGCCAGCAGCTGCTTGGCCCGTCCCTCGGAGACCCCGGGGATCTGCGCGCGCTCGGCGACGGTCATCGTGGACAGCCGCGGCAGCCAGGCGGAGAGCCCGCTGCGGGTGAGCCGGCGGTCGGCGTACGGGCCCGCGTCGGCGGGGGCGGCGCCGGTCATCCGGGCGAGCTGCTTGAAGGTCTTGGAGGTGGCGACGGCGTGCCGCGGCGGCCCGAGCCGGGAGACCTCGCCGACCACGTGGGCGATCTCGGCCCGGATGTGCCGTCTGAGCTCGCGCAGCCGGTCCGGGTCGGCGACGTCCCCGGGCAGCCAGCGGGCGGTCAGCCGACCCGCGCCCAGCGGCAGCGAGCAGGCGACGTCCGGCTGCTCGTCCAGGCCGCAGGCGATCTCCAGCGAGCCGCCGCCGATGTCCAGGTTGAGCAGTCGGCCGGAGGACCAGCCGAACCAGCGGCGGACCGCCAGGAAGGTGAGCCGCGCCTCGTCCTGCCCGGAGAGCACCCGCAGTTCGATCCCGGTCTCGGCGGCGACCCGGCGCAGCACCTGCTCGCCGTTGGCGGCCTCGCGGACGGCGGAGGTGGCGAACGGCAGGATGTCGACCACACCCTTGTCCTCGGCGACCCGCAGCGAGGAGGCGATGTGCCCGATCAGCCGCTGGACGCCGGCCTCGCTTATCGCGCCGGACTCGTCCAGCAGCTCGGCCAGGCGCAGCTCGGCCTTGTGCGAGTACGCGGCCAGCGGAGCGGCACCCGGATGGGCGTCCACCACGAGGAAGTGGACCGTGTTGGAACCTACGTCGAGCACACCGAGTCGCATAACTCTCCACGCTACGCGATTCGGCTGTGGAGGTGATCGGGTGTGACGGCATGAGTGCTGGTCCCGGTCGTTCGCGACCGTTCCGGGTGCGATCGGTGGGGGTCGTTCGGCGAGGCCGTCCGGTGGCCACCGCTCAGTGGCCGCGCGGCCCGGCCCGGCGCTCGGTGCGGCAGTTGGCGTCCACCCAGCGGCGGGCCGGGCCCGGGGTGTCGGTGATCAGACCGTCGGCGTCCCGGGCCGTCATCAGCTGCCAGGCGTCCGCGTCGTCCAGCGTCCAGACGTAGACCTCGCGCCCGGCCTTGCGCTCGGCGGCGATCCGGGCGGCGGTGGCCAGGCCGGCGTCCAGGGCGATCCCGTCCAGCTTGAGGTCCTTCGGGTCCTCGGCGATCCCGCCGCTCTGGATCAGCACCACCGGCAGCCTGGGCGCCACGGAGCGGGCCTGGCGCAGGTGGTCGGCCGAGAAGGAGTAGAGGACGACGTGCGCCCGGCTGTCGGCGGCGATCCGGGCGATCCGGGCGACGTCCTCGGGGCGCTGCCACTTGATCTCCATCAGCAGCGTGGTGCCGCTGCCGGAGAGGCGCCCGAGCAGCTGCTCCAGGGTCGGGACGGGTTGGTCGGCCCCGGGGCCGACGGTCACCCGCAGGGCGGCGACCTGGGCGGCGGTCAGGTCGGCGACGGCGCCCTTGCCGTCGGTGGTGCGGTCCACCGTCGGGTCGTGCATCAGCACCGGGACGCCGTCCCGGGTGGTCTGGACGTCCGTCTCCAGCCAGTCGGCGCCCTGGTCGAGGGCCGTCTCGAAGGAGGCCATGGTGTTCTCCGGCGCGTTGAACGGCGCCCCGCGGTGGCCGATCACCACCGGGGAGCCGCACACCGGCGGCTCGGCGGCGGAACGGGCCTGCAGCGCGGGGCCGCCGGAGGCGCACCCGGCGGCCAGGACCGCGAGCGCGGCGAGGACGGCCGTCTGGGCGGCGCGGGGCGGGGCGGTCACGGCTCGGTGCTCCAGCTGCGGTCTCGGTGACTACGGTTCGGACCTGCTCGGTCCGGCTCGGCTCGGCCCTGCTCGGCGCTGCTCTCTCCGGCTCGGTCCGACTCGGCGCTGCTCTCTCCGGCTCGCTCCGGGCGGTCGTTGGCCGGTGGCCGGTAGCCGGTAGCCGGGCGCACCGGCCGAGGCCGGGTCAGAGCAGGCCGTCCCACAACTGTTCCACGATGACGGCCCACCAGTTCTCCGGATCGCCGTAGACCGTACCGTCCAGCCGGGCCAGCCCCCGCTGCAGCGCGTCCACCGCGGTGCCCGCCGCGGCCGGGTCGAGTCCGCGCAGGGCGGGCCACCAGCCTGCGAACAGCTCCAGGCAGCGGAGGAAGGCGCGCAGGTCGGCGTTGCAGTGACGGGCGGTCGCGTGGTCGGGGTCGATGGCCCGGACGGTGCCCTGGCGGGAGTCCAGGGTGATCAGCGCCCAGCCGTCCGTTCCCAGCACCGACTGGCCGGCGAGCGCCGAGCGCTCCCGTTCGGCCGCCCTGGCGCCCCGGTCGAGCGCCGCGAGGTGCGGGGCGAGCGGCGGCAGCACGGTGCCCGGCCGGGAGCCGTCCGCGATCGCCTCGACGCCCGGGTGGTGCAGCGCGAAGAATCCGTCCACCGCCTTCGGCACGCCCACCGTCAGCAGCAGCGCGGCCGCGTCCCCGGGCAGCTCCGCGCGCCCCACGTCGGCCGGCTCGAAGCGCTGCACGCCCGCCGGGCCGAAGCGCCCGGCCAGCCGCTCCGCCAGCGCGGCGTCCGGCTCCTCCGGCAGCGGCGGCACTGCCCGCGGGAAGGGCACCCGGTTGCGGCCCGGGCCGTCCGGCTCGGCGGGCAACTCCCGCACGGCGGCGGCCCGGTGGTCGAAGCGGGGCCCGTACGGCAGGTCCGACTCCAGCCGGGCGTGCGGCAGTTCGGCCGCCAGCGCGTACGACCAGTAGCCGCCGGGCAGCGCGGCCATCCGCAGGTCGGTCCGCACCGCGAGCACGTCCTCGGCCGCGACGCCCTGCTCCCGCAGCCACCACCAGCCGCGCAGCGCCGGGTGCGGCAGGCCGGCGGCCGAGCGCAGGGCCAGCGAGCGGGTGCCGTCGGCGCCGTCCCGGTAGGTCAGTTCGGCCCGGGCGCCCCGGCCGGTGGCCGGCGGCCTGGTCGGGTCGTAGCCGCCCGCGCCGACGAAGTCCCGGTAGAGACCGACCACTTCGTCCACCGGGACGGACGGCCACACCGTGAACCGCCCGCTCTCCCGGTCCACCACCGCGCACGCGGCCCCCACCTCCGCGGGCGCCCGCCGCTCCCCCGTCCGCGGATCCACCTCCGGCCTCGGCGGCTCCGCCCACACCACCCACCCCAGCTCGAACTCGTGCGCACACACCCGCCGCACGGCCCCGGCCCCCTGCGGCAGGTCCCCGTTGATCCACCGGTGCCCCGCCTCCACCGCCTGCGCCCGCGAGATCATCCGCCCACCCCCGTCATCGATCCGGCCCCCATCATCACCCAGCCGACCGTGGTCAGTTCGAGCCGAACACCTCGATGCCGCACCTGGCGGCGCCGCTCCGCGCGATCCGCGCGTCACTGGTGGTCAGCGTCCCGGTGAGGGCCTCGGCCAGGGCGACGCACTGGGCGCCGTAGGCGTTCAGGTTCCCGTGGAGCACCTGGACCCGGTCCCAGCACGCGAGCGTCTCGTGCCGGAGCGCTGATGCTGGCGGCGGCCTCCCGGTCGAGGCGCGCGACCATCTCGGCCATGGTCGGCTTGGACGCCTCGCGCGCGATGAGGTCGAGGAAGTGGGCCTGGAGGGACTTACCGGCCTGGGCCGCGCGCACCTTCAGGGTCTGGATCTGGTCTTCCGGGACGTCCCGGATCGTCAGGGCGGTCATGCGTGCAGTAGTGCTGTCGCTTTCTGCCGGCTGGCTCAGGCCGCCGCCAGGTCCAGGGGCCGGCCGTCCGGGGTGAGGGCGATGGCCCAGAGGCCCTGGGTGGCCGGGTGGAGCGGGGTGGGGCCGCGGCGGGCGAGTTGGTGGTCGAGGTAGGTGACGGCGTCCCGGTGGTTGACGGCGTTCCAGGCGTGCGGGCGGCCGTAGGCGTCGAGGGTGAGCAGGACGGCCTGGGCGCCGTGGCCGGCCCGGCGGAGTTCAGCGGTGAGGCGGGTGAAGGCCAGGCCGCCGTCGCCGAGGTCGCGGAAGGGGGCGCCGAGTTCGCGTTCGGCGCGGTCGCGGCCGCCGCGTTCGCCGGCGTCGCCCTCGGTGGGGATGCGCGGGGCCGCGCAGGTGGGGCGGCCGGTGTAGGTGTCGACGGCGGAGAGGGCGATCTCCAGGCTGTTGTTGGCCCGGCCGGGGTCGCGGGGACCGCCGGCGTTGACGGCTTCGGTCCAGCCGCCGGCCGGGTCGGGGTGGCGGACGGGCAGGCCGTCCTCGTCGCAGGGCACCCGGCGTTCGAGTTCGGCCTGGTGTGCGGGGTCGACGGGGCCGAGCCCGCCGGGCAGTCCGTACGGGCGGCTGTCGGCGATGGTGCGCGGCCGGGTCTGCGGGTCGTCGGCGAGCGGGCCGCGGCGGGCGCGCAGGGCGAGTTGGAGGGCCATCGCGTGGGCGGTGGCGACCGGGACGGCGCCCCAGACGAGGGTCGGGTCGGCGAGGGCGGCGGCGGTGTCCCGGCGGCGGCCGTCGGTGTGCTGGGGTTCGGGCCGGCCGATGACCGGGGTGGTGCCGACGATCGGCGGCTCGGCCGGGGCCGGCGGCGTGCCGCCCGGGCCGGGGGCGGTGCCCGGGCCGGGGGCGGTGCCCGGGTGGGGCGCGGTGCCCGGGCCGGGGGCGGTGCCCGGGCCGGGGGCGGTGCCCGGGTGGGGCGCGGCGCCGACCGGGCTGCGGGGTCCGCCGACCACCGGGGCACCGGCCGCCGGAGCACCGGCCGCCGGTCCGCCGGTCACGGGTGCACCGCCCGCCGCACCGCCGGGCAGGCCCGTACCGATGCCGCTGCCGAAGGGCGCCGCCGGGTGCGCGGGGAACCCGCCGCCGACCGCGAGCGGGCCGGGCCCGACGGTGCCGATCGGGCCGGTCACCGGGTAGCCGCCGGAGTACACCGGTGTGCCGAACTGTGCGGGCACCCCGACGACTCCGACCGGCCGGACCACCGGGGGCGCGTCCGGCGCCGGGTGGTAGACCGGGCCGCCGGTGGAGAGCGGGGTGGAGAGCGGAGCGGCGGGCGCGGGCGGCGCACCGACCGAGTCGGTCCGTACGGTCACCGGCGGACAGCCGCCCCCGCCGCTGTGGGCGGGTGCCTGGAGCGGGTAGTCCCCGTCCGACCAGCTCGCCGCGACCGGGCCGCCGCCCTGGTGGCCGGGCCCGGCGGCCGCACGGACCGACGGCCCGTCGTCCCGGGCGGGCGGCGACCAGTCGGCGGCGGCCACGGCCCGGTGCGAGCCGGGGTACGAGGGGCTCGCCGACGCCGCGGCCTGGGTGCCGTCGACCACCGGAGCCGCGATCGGAGCGGCCACCGGCGCGACGGCCGGAGCCGCGGCGGAATCGACCCCGGAGAGCACGGACGGGGCGGCCGGCGCGTCCGCCGGGTCCACCACCGGCAGCACGCCCGGTGCCGTGGGGTTGTGGGGATGGCGCGGGGCGCGGGGGTCGGTCAGATCGGCGAGCGGCAGCCCGGGCAGCTCCCGGCCGGCCTGGTCGGTGAGCACCGGCTGCCCGTGCTCGTCCAGCCGGACGGCCAGGTCGGCCACCCCGACCACCGGCTTGCCGTCCGGCCCGGTCGTCACCAGCAGCCCGGCGGCGTCGGCGACCGGGGTGCCGTCGGAGCGCAGGATGACCGGATTGCCGTCCGGGCCGAGGACGGGCTGCCCGTGCCCGTCGAGCTTGACGCTCAGGCCGGGCACGCCGACCAGGGGCTTGCCGTCCCGACCGGAGAGCACGATCAGGCCGGTGCCGTCCTTCCCGAGCACGCCGGGCTCGCCGAGGGCGGCGGGCAGTCCGGCGGCGAGCGGGTCGAAGCCGCCCCCGGTGCGGTAGGAGGCGGTGGTGACGCCCGGTGCGGCGGCGGTGCCGAGCCGCAGCAGGGCGACGGCGGCGGGGTCCTCGAGCGCGGTGGCCAGGGCGTCCTTCATGGCGCGGCCGAGTTCGGTGAGCAGCCCGGCGATCTTCAGGGCGGCGGTCTCCACCGCGACGGCCTCGACGCCCGCGGCGACCTGACCGGCGGCGGCGTTCTTCACGTCGTCCGCGAGGCCGGCGACGGACTTCTCCAGTCCGCCGAACACCCCGGTCTGCCCGGTCCGTCCGACGTTCCGGGCGACCACGGCGGCGGTCTGCTGGACCTTGGCGGCCTGCTCCCGGGCCTGCTGGAGGTCGGCGGCCAGGTTCTGCAGGGTGGTGATGATCTCGGCCTTGCCGCCGTCGACGGCCTGGGCGGCGGCGTCGAACGCGGCGGCGACCAGCCCGACGGCGGTGTGGGCGTCCGCCAGCCGGCCCTTGCCGCCGTCGCTGTACGTCCGCCAGTAGGCGGTGAAGGCGTCGACCGCGTGACCGGTGTTGTCGGCGGCGACCCGCTGGGCGGACTCCCCGCCGCGGCGGGTGATCCGGTCGGCCTCGGCGGCGAACTCCCGCCAGTGCGCGGCCGCCTTGCGCAGGGCCTCCTCATCGGCCTGCGGCCACGGGTGACCGGTCCTGGCCAGCAGCGGGACCAGTTCCTCGGGCAGTTTCCGGGACACGCGTCTCTCCCCCTTCGAGCCGGGCCGTTCAGACCGACATGTCCTGGGGGACGGCCGGTGCCGCCCCCGGGGTTGCCCCGGGCTCCGTATTCACGGCCGGCTCCGCATTCACGGCCGATCCCGGATGCACGGCCGCTCCCGAATAGACGGCCGGTCGGGCGACCTGGCCGGTCCGGCCCGACGGGCCGGACGAGCCGGGGGTGCCCCCGAAGCCGTCCGCGGTCGAGGTGTCGGTGTCGGTGGTCCGCTCGGCCATCGTGTGCAGTCCGGCGCCGACGCCCCCCACCTGGTCGGCCAACGCCGTCAGCCCGCCGAGGAGTTCGCCGCGCGCCGGGCCGTACACGGCGGCGAACGCGTTGCCGGGCTGGTCGGCGCCCCAGGGCGTGCCGAGCGCGGCGAGGTCCTTCTCCAGGGTGCCCACGGCCTTGCCCAGTTCGCGCCCGAGCTTCTCGAACTCCCGCCCCTCGCCGTGCAGTTCCCACGGCTTGACGGCGAAGGAGCCGCCGTCGCCGCCGGTCTTCCCGGTGCTGCCGCCTGCCATCCCCGTACCTCCCCGTAGCGGACCGGCCGCCATCCTAGGCACGCCCGCGGCCGGGGCCGGACCTCTTCACCCCGCCTTCACCGCGACCCGGCGGAGACCCCGGGCCGCGACCCGGGCGCGACCACGGGCCCGTACGCCCCCGGAAAGCTCTACCCTTGCCGGGTGGCACCAGCAGAAACGTCCCAGAAGAAGGCCAAGGCGAAGCCGAAGGCCTCCCCCGCCCCCGTCGACCTCGCGATGCCGACCCTGCGCCGCGAGATCCCGCGCGACGAGGTCCCGCTCGACTTCCCGCGCGCCTGGGTCGAGTTCGCCGACCCCGCCGACGAGGAGCAGGTCTTCCGCTGCGACCTCACCTGGCTGACCTCCCGCTGGTCCTGCGTCTTCGGCCAGGGCTGCCACGGCATCCGCGAGGGCCGCGGCGAGTCCGACGGCTGCTGCACGCTGGGCGCCCACTACTCGGACGAGGACGACGAGAAGCGCGTCATGGGGCACGCGGCCCGGCTGACGCCCGAGCTGTGGGAGAACTTCGCCGAGGGCACCGACGCCAAGGGCCGGCTCCGGTCGGACGGCGGCGTCACCATGCTGGACGAGGACGGCGACCGCCAGACCCGCCGGGTCAACGGCGCCTGCATCTTCGTGAACAGCCCCGGCTTCGCGGGTGGCGCCGGCTGCGCCCTGCACGCGCTCGCCCTCAAGGAGGGCCGCGAGCCGCTGGAGACCAAGCCGGACGTCTGCTGGCAGCTTCCGGTCCGCCGCACCTACGACTGGATCGACCGCCCCGACGACACCCGCTACCTCCAGGTCTCGATCGGCGAGTACGACCGCCGCGGCTGGGGCCCGGGCGGCCACGACCTGCACTGGTGGTGCACCGGGGCCCCGGCCGCGCACCAGGGCGCGGTGCCGGTGTACGTCAGCTACCGCCCGGAGCTCACCGAGCTGATGGGCAAGGCGGCGTACGAGGTGTTGGCCGGGCTGTGCGAGGAGCGGATCGCCACCAAGGGCGACCGCAAGGTGGCCCCGCACCCTGCGGACCCGGCCCGGAAGAAGACCAAGAAGGCCTGACGGCCGACCCGCCGGTGGTGCCGGCCCGGTCACCGGCACCGGCCTACTTGTCGATGTCGCCGACCACGAAGAACATCGACCCCAGGATCGCCACCATGTCCGCCACCAGCGTCCCCGGCAGCAGCTCGGTGAGCGCCTGGATGTTGTTGAAGGACGCCGAGCGCAGCTTGAGCCGCCACGGCGTCTTGTCGCCGCGCGAGACCAGGTAGTAGCCGTTGATCCCGAGCGGGTTCTCGGTCCACGCGTAGGTGCTGCCCTCGGGCGCCTTGAGCACCTTGGGCAGCCGCTGGTTGACCGGTCCGGGCGGCAGGGTGGCGAGCTTGTCGAGGCAGGCGTCGGCGAGGTCCAGCGAGTTGAGGGTCTGCTCCAGCAGGCACTCGAAGCGGGCCAGGCAGTCGCCCTCCTCGCGGGTGACGACGGTGAGCACCTGCCGCAGTTCCTCGGAGCCGTACGCGAGGTAGGGCTCGTCGCGGCGCAGGTCGAGGTCGAGTCCGCTGGCCCGGGCGATCGGGCCGCTGACCCCGTAGGCCTCGGCCTGGGCCCTGGTGAGGATGCCGACGCCGGCGGTGCGGGCGCGGAAGATCTCGTTGCCGAGGACGAGGTCCTCGAAGACCGGCAGCTGCGAGCGGACGGTGGCGACGGCGGTGCGGACCCGACCGAGCCAGCCGGCCGGGAGGTCCTCCTTGAGGCCGCCGACCCGGTTGAACATGTAGTGCATCCGGCCGCCGGAGGCCTCCTCCAGCACGTGCTGGAGGTCCTCGCGGCCGGTGAAGGCGTGGAAGATCGGGGTGATCCCGCCGAGTTCCAGCGGGTAGGAGCCGAGGAACATCAGGTGGTTGAGCACCCGGTTGAGTTCGGCGAGCAGGGTGCGGACCCACACCGCCCGCTCGGGGACCTCCATGCCGAGCATCCGCTCGACGCCGAGCACGACGCCGAGTTCGTTGGAGAAGGCGGAGAGCCAGTCGTGCCGGTTGGCCAGCATGATGATCTGCCGGTAGTCACGGGCCTCGAAGAGCTTCTCCGCGCCGCGGTGCATGTAGCCGATCACCGGCTCGGCGGTGACGATCCGCTCTCCGTCGAGCAGCAGCCGCAGCCGCAGCACGCCGTGGGTGGCCGGGTGCTGCGGGCCGATGTTGAGCACCATGTCGGTGGTGCCCGCCTCGCCGGTGAAGTTCTCGGCTCCCGCCCCGATGCCGACCGTGGTCTCCCTCATGACCCCAGAGTCTGCCATCCCGGCAGGGCCGCCGGTCTTGCTGCCCTCCCGAAGATGTCAAGGGGCGGCATGCGGACGGCCTGCAGGACCCACCCGAAGGCCCCCAGCCCGTTCGGGTCGGTGAGTTCGGCCGCCTCCCCCGCCCCGCTCAGCGCCCGCAGGTAGGCCGCCGGGTCGGTGGAGGCGAGCGCCAGCGGCGGGCGTCCGCCGCCGACCCCGAGCGCGC
The DNA here is from genome assembly GCF_055608425.1 of Kitasatospora sp. NPDC036934. Taxonomy (NCBI): domain Bacteria; kingdom Bacillati; phylum Actinomycetota; class Actinomycetes; order Kitasatosporales; family Streptomycetaceae; genus Kitasatospora; species Kitasatospora sp. NPDC036934. The sequence goes on from NZ_JBVJQR010000012.1 coordinate 37,200, forward strand.
GCAGGGCCTCGCGCTGGGTTGTCCACAGGCTGTGGAGACCGGGGACGGCGACGGCGTCCAGCGCGACGTGCGCGGTCACGTCGCAGGAGCCGTCCGGCACCGGCGCGACCTCCCGGCCGTCCCGGAACCCGGTGAAGGTGCCGAACGGCGGCCGCCGCCCCGCGGTGTGCCCGTAGTCGACGGCGACGGCCAGCCCGCGGTCCAGCCCGGCCACGGCCCGGGCCCAGGCCGCGTCCCGGGGGGCGCCGAACTCCACCACCTCGCCGGGCTCGGCGACCGGCCACCAGCGTTCGGCCCAGGCCGCGTCCGCCGCCGAAACGGGCTCGCCGAGGCGCTCCGCACCGGTCGCGGTGTCCACCTCCCGGTAGCGCAGCACCCCGTCGTCGTCCACCTCGCCGACGTCCAGCGGCACGTTGTCCAGCCACTCGTTGGCGAACAGCAGCCCGGTCACCCCGCGCGGCGGCTCCGCCGTCCACAGGGCTGTGGACGGAAGTCCGTCGGGCCGCGCCGCCAGCTCCACGCCGTACGGGCGCAGCCGGGCGAGCACCTCGCCGGGCAGTTCGGCCAGCACCCCGGTCAGCAGTTCCCCCCGCCCGGCCCCGACGTCGACCAGGGCCAGCTCCTCCGGACGACCGAGGGCCGCGTCAACCTCCAGCAGCAGCCGTGCCACCGCACGGGCGAACCGGGGCGAGGCGTGCACCGAGGTTCGGAAGTGCCCGGCCGGGCCCTCCGGCCTGCGGTAGAAGCCACCGTCCCGGTCGTACAGGGCCCGTTCCATGGCGGGCGCCCACCGCATCCACGTCATGGGGCGGGACGCTACCCGGCACCGGGCGGCCCCTCCCAACCGGAGCCACGACGTCTCCGACCTACGGAGTAGAGCGGATCGCCCTACCGGCGGACCTGGGCACCTCGCGCGACTGCCTAGGCTGGACACGTGCATCGACTCAACGCCTGGCTCCGCCGTCACCCCATGGTGGTCGACGCCGTCTGGGCGTCGATCGTGCTCCTCCTCGGCCTGCTGCCGAACGGCGACTTCCCCGACGACGGCTGGGGCCTCGACTCCGAGCTCCTGATCGCGGTGCTGCTGCCGCTGCTGATGGTCTTCCGCCGGCGCTTCCCCGACGTCACCGTGGCCGCGGCCACCGGCATCGGCCTCGGCCAGGTGGCCGCCGACGTCACGCCGGGCGGCTCCGCCATCGCCTACCTGGTGTTCGCCTACACCGGCGCCGCCTTCGGCCAGAAGTGGACCTCCCGGCTCGCCCTGGTGGCCGGCCTGGCCGCCGGGCCGCTGGAGTTCTGGCGGCTGCACCCGACCAAGACGGTCTCCACCGGCGGCGGGCACTACGTCTCCCGGTCGTTCGGCCTCGGCGAGTCGGTGCTGTACGCCCTGCTGATGAGCACCCCGTTCATCCTCTGCTGGGCCTGGGGCCGGCTGACCAGGGTGCGCCGCGCCTACCTGACCGAGCTGGAGGACCGCGCGGCCCGGCTGGAGCGCGAGCGGGACGCCCAGTCCAAGGTGGCGGTCGCCGCCGAGCGGGCCCGGATCGCCCGCGAGCTGCACGACGTGGTCGCCCACAACGTCTCGGTGATGATCGTCCAGGCCGACGGCGCCGCCTACGTGCTCGACAACTCCCCGCAGCAGGCGAAGGAGGCGCTCGGCACCATCGCCTCCACCGGACGGCAGGCCCTGGTCGAGATGCGCCGCCTGCTGGGCGTGCTGCGCACCGCGGACACCGCCGAGGAGTACGTCCCGCAGCCGGGCGTCGAGGAGCTGCCGGACCTCCTGGAGCAGGTCCGCACCGCCGGGCTGCAGGTGGACTACGCGACCTCCGGGCACCCGCGCGAACTGCCGCGCGGCGTCGAGCTGACGGTCTACCGGATCGTCCAGGAGGCACTGACCAACGTCCGCAAGCACGGCGGCCCCGACGTCCACGCCCGGGTCGCGGTCGACTTCGGCGACCGCGAGCTGGCCGTCCTGGTCGAGGACGACGGCCGCGGCAGCACCGACGAACAGCTGGCCGCCGGCGGCACCGACGGCCTGGGCCACGGCCTGATCGGCATGCGCGAGCGGGTCGGCATGGTCAGCGGGAGCCTCGACGTGGGCCCCCGCCCCGGCGGCGGCTTCCGGATCCGCGCCGTCCTCCCGCTCAAGACGGCGCACTAACCCCCCGCCCCCTGTTAGGAGCCACCTTGACCATCCGCGTGATGCTCGTCGACGACCAGGAGCTGCTGCGCACCGGCTTCCGGATGATCCTCCAGTCGCAGGGCGACATCGAGATCGCCGCCGAGGCGGGCGACGGCGCCCAGGCCGTGGAGCTGCTGCGGCACACGAAGGTGGACGTGATCCTGATGGACGTCCGGATGCCCCGCCTGGACGGCGTCCAGGCGACCCGCCGGATCTGCCTCGCCGAGGACGGCAGCCCGCTGCCGGACGCCCCGCACGTGCTCATCCTCACCACCTTCGACCTGGACGAGTACGCCTTCGCCGCGCTCAAGGCCGGGGCCAGCGGCTTCCTACTCAAGGACGTCCCGCCGACCGAGCTGGTGGCCGCGATCCGCGCGGTGCACGGCGGCGACGCCGTGGTCGCCCCGACCACCACCCGCCGGATGATCGACCGCTTCGCCGAGGTGCTGCCCACCTCGCAGAGCGCCACCGGCTCGGACGTCCTGGGCCCGCTGACCGAGCGCGAGCGGGAGGTGTTCCTGCTGGTCGCCCAGGGCCTGTCGAACGGCGAGATCGCGGCCCGGCTGGTGCTCTCCGAAGCCACCGTGAAGACCCACGTCGGCCGGATCCTGGCCAAGCTGGGGCTGCGCGACCGGGTCCAGGCGGTGGTGCTGGCGTACGAGGCGGGGCTGATCCGGGCCGGGGCCTCGGACTGATCCGGGCCGGGGCCTCCGACTGGGGCCGCCCGTACACTGGGGCGGTACGTCCGGTACCCGCAGATGGACCGGAACGGTCATTCAGGACAAGGGTGGACATGGACTCGTCCGACTTCGCCGACTCCGGTGAGTTCGCCCCGCTCGCCGACGGCCTCGGCGACCCGGCCTTCGGAGATCCCCGCGACCCCGGCAACCGCCCGGCCCGGCTGGCCGTCGGCGTGGTCGGCACCGGCCGGGTCGGCCCCGCGCTGGGCGCCGCCCTGCAGCTGGCCGGGCACACCGTGGTCGCCGCATCCGGGGTGTCCGGCACCTCCCGCCGGCGCGCCGAGGCGCTGCTGCCGGGCGTGCGGATCGTCACCCCGCCGCAGGTCATGGCCGCCGCCGACCTGGTCCTGCTGACCGTCCCGGACGACGCGCTGGCCGACCTGGTCACCGGGCTGGCCGCCACCGGCGCGGTCCGCCCCGGCCAGCTGCTGGTGCACACCTCCGGCGCGCACGGCGTCGGCATCCTGGAGCCCGCCACCCGGGCCGGGGCGCTGCCGCTGGCCCTGCACCCGGCGATGACCTTCACCGGCACCTCCGTCGACCTCGCCCGGCTGGCCGGCTGCCCGTTCGGGGTGACCGCCCCCGAGGAGCTGCGGCCGGTCGCCGAGGCCCTGGTGGTGGAGATGGGCGGCGAGCCCGAGTGGGTCCCCGAGGAGGTCCGCCCGCTCTACCACACCGCCCTCGCCCACGGCGCGAACCACCTGGTCACCCTGGTCGCCCAGGCGATGGACCTGCTGCGCACGGCCGGCGTCGCCGAGCCCGGCCGACTGCTCGGCCCGCTGCTCGGCGCCGCCCTGGACAACAGCCTGCGCTCCGGCGACGCGGCCCTCACCGGCCCGGTCGCCCGGGGCGACGCGGGCACCGTGCGGCGCCACCTGGCGCAGCTCAGTACGGTGTCCCCGGACATCCCGGCGGCCTACCGCGCGATGGCCCGTGCCACCGCCCAGCGGGCGCTCGCCAACGGAACGATCGACGACGCGTCGGCGGCGGCGCTGCTGGACGTACTGAACGAGGAGAAGCGCTAGATGGCACGCGGTAAGCAGCCGAGCAAGGCCCAGCGGGCGCCGAAGGTCCACCGGGCCGTGGTCACCCACACCGTGGACGACTTCGAGGCCGCGTTCTGGCCGGACGAGCAGCCGGTGGACAACGCCGTGGTGATGACCATGGGCGCCCTGCACGAGGGCCACGCCGCGCTGATCCGGGCCGCCCGCAAGCAGGTCGGCCGGGAGGGCCGGGTCGCGGTGACGGTCTTCGTCAACCCGCTGCAGTTCGGCCCGTCCGAGGACCTGGAGCGCTACCCGCGCACCCTGGACGCCGATGTGAAACTGGCCGAGGAGAACGGCGCGGACGTGGTCTTCGCGCCGTCCGTCGACGAGGTCTACCCGAACGGCGAGCCCCAGGTGCGCCTGGCGGCCGGCCCGATGGGCGAGCGCTTCGAGGGCGCCACCCGCCCCGGTCACTTCGACGGCGTGCTGACCGTCGTCGCCAAGCTGCTGCACATCACCGACCCGGACTTCGCGTTCTTCGGCGAGAAGGACGCCCAGCAGCTGGCCCTGATCCAGCGGATGGTCGCCGACCTGGACTTCGACGTCGAGATCGTCGGCGTGCCGACCGCCCGCGAGGAGGACGGCCTGGCGCTGTCCTCGCGCAACCGCTACCTCTCCGAGGAGGAGCGCGGCCAGGCGCTCACCCTGTCCAAGGCGCTGTTCGCCGGCCGGGACGTCGCCGCGCAGGGCCCGAAGGCCGTGCGCGAGGCCGCCTCCGCCGTCCTGGACGGCGCCGAGGGCGTCACCCTCGACTACCTCGCCCTGATCGACCCGCACGCCTTCACCGAGGCGGCGGACGACTTCCAGGGCGAGGCGGTGCTGGCCGTCGCCGCGAAGGTGGGCTCGACCCGCCTGATCGACAACGTCCGCATGATCGTCCGGTAGCACCGACGGCTCGTCCGGCGGCACCGGCAGTAAGAACCCCCCTTCAGGCATGCACTCACAGGAGGCGTGACCCGCAATGCTCCGCACCATGCTCAAGTCCAAGATCCACCGGGCCACCGTGACCCAGGCCGACCTGCACTACGTCGGCTCGGTCACGGTGGACGAGGACCTGCTCGACGCCGCCGACCTGCTCCCCGGCGAGCTGGTCCACATCGTCGACATCAACAACGGCGCCCGGCTGGAGACCTACACCATCGCCGGCCCGCGCGGCACCGGCGTGATCGGCATCAACGGCGCCGCCGCCCGCCTGGTCCACCCGGGCGACCTGGTCATACTCATCGCCTACGGGCAGATGGACACGGCCGAGGCCAAGGGCTACGAGCCGAAGGTCGTCTTCGTGGACGAGCGGAACCGGATCACCGGCCTCGGCGGGGACCCGGCCGAGGCCCAGGAGGGCACCGGACTGCTCCGCGGGGACGCGGCGTACCGTGGCGAAGACGGCGCGGTCACCGCCGCCACGCGCTGAAGGAGCCACTGAGCCATGTCCGTTACCCATCGCCTCACCGCCCCGAACCCCGGGTGGACCGCCACCACCGACGTGGTCGTGGTCGGCTCCGGGGTGGCCGGTCTCACCGTCGCCCTCAACGTCCGCAAGGCCGGCCTGCGGGCCATGGTGGTCACCAAGTCGATGCTGGACGAGGGCTCGACCCGCTGGGCCCAGGGCGGCATCGCGGCCGCCCTGGGCGAGGGGGACACCCCCGAGCAGCACCTGGACGACACCCTGGTGGCCGGCGCCGGCGTCTGTGACGAGGAGGCCGTCCGCACCCTGGTCACCGAGGGCCCGGACGCCGTCCGCCGGCTGATCGCCACCGGCGCCCTGTTCGACCGGGGCGAGGACGGCGAGGTCCTGCTGACCCGCGAGGGCGGCCACCACCGCCGCCGGATCGTCCACGCGGGCGGGGACGCGACCGGCGCCGAGGTGTCGCGCGCCCTGGTCGCCGCCGTCCGCACCGACCCGGGCATCGAGCTGATCGAGCACGCGCTCGTCCTCGACCTGCTGACCGACGCCGAGGGCCACGCCGCCGGGCTGACCCTGCACGTGATGGGCGAGGGCCAGCGCGACGGCGTCGGCGCCGTCCGGGCCCGCGCGGTGGTGCTCGCCACCGGCGGCATGGGCCAGGTCTTCTCCGCCACCACCAACCCGGCGGTCTCCACCGGCGACGGCGTGGCGCTGGCGCTGCGGGCCGGCGCCGCCGTCACCGACCTGGAGTTCGTCCAGTTCCACCCCACCGTGCTCTGGCTGGGCCCGGACGCCGAGGGCCAGCAGCCGCTGGTCTCCGAGGCGGTCCGCGGCGAGGGCGCCCACCTGGTCGACGCGGACGGTGTCCGCTTCATGGTCGGGCAGCACGAGCTGGCCGAGCTGGCCCCGCGCGACGTCGTCGCCAAGGCGATCACCCGGCGCATGCAGGAGCAGGGCGCCGAGCACATGTTCCTGGACGGGCGGCACTTCGGCGCCGAGATGTGGGAGCACCGCTTCCCGACCATCCTCGCCTTCTGCCGCGCCAACGGCATCGACCCGGTCACCGAGCCGATCCCGATCGCCCCGGCCGCGCACTTCGCCTCCGGCGGCGTCCGCACCGACCGGCACGGCCGCACCACCGTCCCCGGCCTGTACGCCTGCGGCGAGGTCGCCTGCACCGGGGTGCACGGCGCCAACCGGCTGGCCTCCAACTCGCTGCTGGAGGGCCTGGTCTTCGCCGAGCGGATCGCCGCCGACCTGGCCGGCCGGCACGCGGCCGGCGAGCTGCCCGAGCGCGCGGTCGACGTCGGCGCCGCGCGCGCCGCGCGGCCCGTCCCGCTGCCGCCGTCCGAGGCCCGGGCGGAGGTCCAGCGGCTGATGTCGCGCGGCGCGGGCATCCTGCGCTCCGCCGCCTCGATGGCCGACACCGCGGCCGGGCTGGCCCTGCTCGCCGAGCAGGCTCACTTCCACGTGGCCGAGGAGAAGCCGGCCGATCCCCGGGTGGAGACCTGGGAGGCCGCCAACCTGCTGCTGGTCGCCACCGCACTGGTCGCGGCCGCCGCGCAGCGCGAGGAGACCCGCGGCTGCCACTGGCGCGAGGACTTCCCCGAGCGCGACGACGCCCACTGGCGGCGCCACCTGATCACCACCCTCGCCGCTTCCGGCGACCCCGTCAGCACCCCCGAGGAGCAGTAGAACCATGACCCACTCGCACGAGGAACTCCCGCTGGCCGACCAGGGCGGCTGCGGCGACGGCTGCGCCTGCGGGGACGGCGAGGGCTACGAGACCGGCCTGGACCCGCAGCTCGCCGAGCTGCTGGAGGCGGCCGGGCTGGACCCGATCGAGGTCGAGGACATCGCCACCCTGGCGCTGGCCGAGGACCTGGCCGGCGGCGAGGACGTCACCTCGGTCGCCACCGTGCCCGCCGAGGCCGTCGCGACCGCCGACTTCACCGCCCGCCAGGCCGGCGTGGTCGCCGGTCTGCGGGTCGCCGAGGCGGTCGTCTCGCTGGTCTGCGAGGAGGAGTTCGAGGTCGAGCGGCACGTCGAGGACGGCGACCGGGTGAAGGCCGGCCAGGTGCTGCTGTCGGTGCGCTCCCGCACCCGCGACCTGCTGACCGCCGAGCGCAGCGCGCTCAACCTGCTCTGCCACCTGTCCGGCATCGCCACCGCGACCCGGGCCTGGGCGGACGCCCTGGAGGGCACCGGCGCGGTCGTCCGGGACACCCGCAAGACCACCCCGGGCCTGCGCGCGCTGCAAAAGTTCGCGGTCCGCTGCGGCGGCGGCGCCAACCACCGGATGGCGCTCTCGGACGCCGCCCTGGTGAAGGACAACCACGTGGTCGCGGCCGGCGGCGTGGCCGAGGCCTTCCGGGCCGTCCGGGCCGCGTACCCGGAGCTGCCGGTCGAGGTCGAGGTGGACGAGCTGGCGCAGATCCCGCCGGTGCTGGACGCCGGGGCGGACCTCATCCTGCTGGACAACTTCACCGTCGACCAGCTGAAGGAGGCCGTCGCGCTGGTGGCCGGCCGGGCGAAGCTGGAGGCCTCCGGCGGACTGACCCTGGCCAGCGCGCGCGAGGTCGCCCAGACTGGTGTCGACTACCTGGCCGTGGGCGCGCTGACCCACTCCTCGCCGATCCTGGACATCGGCCTGGACCTGCGCGCCTGACCGTCAGGTCGAGAGCGGTTCCTGCCCCGACCCCGTCCCGACTCGCAGAAAGCGTCCCCGTGCTCCTCACCATCGACGTCGGCAACACCCAGACCACACTCGGCCTGTTCGACGGCGATGAAGTGGTGGAACACTGGCGGATCTCCACCGATCCGCGCCGCACGGCCGATGAACTGGCGGTGCTGCTGCAGGGGTTGATGGGCAACCAGACCGCGGTCCGGGAGGCCGCGGTGGAGGGCCTGGCGATCTGCTCCTCCGTCCCCGCCGTGCTCCACGAGCTCCGCGAGGTGACCCGCCGTTACTACGGCGACGTCCCCGCGGTGATCGTGGAGCCCGGCGTGAAAACCGGGGTGCACGTCCTGATGGACAACCCCAAGGAGGTCGGCGCGGACCGGATCGTCAACGCACTGGCCGCCAACCACCTGTACGGCGGCCCGTGCATCGTGGTCGACTTCGGCACCGCGACCACCTTCGACGCCGTCAACGCCCGCGGCGACTACGTCGGCGGCGCGATCGCCCCCGGCATCGAGATCTCGGTCGAGGCGCTCGGCGTCCGCGGCGCCCAGCTGCGCAAGATCGAGCTGGCCCGCCCGCGCAACGTGATCGGCAAGAACACCGTCGAGGGCATGCAGTCCGGCATCCTCTACGGCTTCGCCGGGCAGGTCGACGGCCTGGTCGAGCGGATGGCCCGGGAGCTGGCCAAGGACCCGGACGACGTCCAGGTGATCGCCACCGGCGGCCTCGCGCCACTGGTCCTCGGCGAGGCCGCCACCATCGACGAGCACGAGCCCTGGCTGACCCTGATCGGCCTGCGCCTGGTGTACGAGCGCAACCGACCGACGAGCTGAGCCCGGCCGGGCCGATCGTGCGGAATTCCGCGCGACGTTACCGACAAATCGGATATTCGTCACGTAGTGTCAGCCCATGCCTACGCCACACGGATCGCGCGGCGGCATGGCCTTCAGCGCCGACGAAGTCCGCGTGCTGCGCCGAGCCCTCGCCCAAGCCCTGCACCCCGCAGTCCCCGTCCACCTCCAGCTGCCCGACCGGACGGCGTTCGCCGGGCCGGGCGCCGAACTGTGGGCCGAGGACGTCCAGGACGCCCTGCGCCTGACCGAGGCGATCGACGAGGCCGTCCAGGAGGGCGGCCGACTGCGCGCCTTCCTGCTCGCCGACCTCGGCCGCTACCGCGCCGCCCTCCCCGGCAGCGCCGCCGGCTACCTGGAGCGGCTGGAGGAGGCCGTGACCGACGGCTACCTGCCCGGCCCCGAGGACCTCACCGCGCTGCGCGGGCTGTCCCGCCAGCCCTGCGGCCACGGCGAGCGGGCCCGCCGCTCCCGACTGGCCGGGCGCTGCCACGCACTGGCCGAGGCCGCCGTCCGCGAGCGGCTCGCGCTCACCACCGGGCACCCCCGCCACCTGGTGGCCGTACCGAACCCCGCCGCACCACCGAGCAGTCACCCCACCCCTGTAGGAGGACGGACCACGATGAGCAGCACCGACTCCCGGGACTCCCGCCCGGAGCAGCCCGCCGCCGCGCAGACCCCGCCCCGCCCGCACCGGATGCCCACCCCGGCCGAACTCTTCGGCCGCCGCCCCAAGCCCCCGGCCCCCTCCGCCCCACCGGCCGACCAGTCCCCCGAAGAGATCGAACTCCGCACCGGCACCGGCTGATCCCGCCCCGCCCAGCCCCCGGAGGGGAGGCCGTCGGGTCGACGGCCTCCCCTCCGGTGTCATCCGGTCGCGGAGCACGGTGTACGGCTGGCTACCCTTGTGGGGTGAGCGATCAGAGTCTTGTTCCCGCGACCGACGACCTTCCCGAGCAGATGCGCGTCCGGCGCGAGAAGCTGGACCGGCTCCGGGCGGCCGGGGTCGACCCGTACCCGGTCGGATTCCCCCGTACCAGCACCATCGCGGACCTGCGTGCCAAGCACCCGGACCTCGAGCCCGACACCGCGACCGGCGAGCGCGCCGGGATCACCGGCCGGGTGATCCTGTCCCGCACCGGCGGCAAGCTCTGCTTCGCCACCCTGCGCGACGGCAGCGGCGACCTCCAGGTGATGCTCTCCCTGGACAAGCTGGGCGCCGAGCGGCTGGCGGCCTGGAAGGCCGACATCGACCTCGGCGACCAGGTCGGCGTCGAGGGCGAGGTGATCACCTCCAAGCGCGGCGAGCTGTCCGTGATGGTGGACCGCTGGGAACTCACCGCGAAGTGCCTGCGTCCGCTGCCGGACAAGCACAAGGGCCTGACCGACCCGGAGGCCCGGGTCCGCCAGCGCTACCTCGACCTGATCGTGAACCCCGAGGCGCGCGAGATCCTGCACCTGCGCAGCAAGGTCGTCCGCTCGATCCGCCGCACGTACGAGGACCGCGGCTACATCGAGGTCGAGACCCCGATGCTGCAGCCGGTGCACGGCGGCGCCAACGCCCGTCCGTTCAAGACGCACATCAACGCGTACGACATCGACCTCTACATGCGCATCGCCCCCGAGCTGTACCTCAAGCGGCTGGTGGTCGGCGGCGCCGAGAAGGTCTTCGAGATCAACCGCAACTTCCGCAACGAGGGCGCGGACGCCACCCACAACCCCGAGTTCACCTCGCTGGAGTCGTACGAGGCGTACGGCGACTACAACACCCAGGCCGAGCTGATCCGCGAGACGATCGTCAACGCCGCCCGGGACGCCCTGGGCACCACGGTGATCAAGGGCGTGGACGCGCACGGCGTGGAGCACGAGATCGACCTGGCCGAGCCGTGGGAGGAGGTCGGCGTCTACCCGGGCATCTCCGCCCACCTGGGCGTCGAGGTCACCCCGGAGACCACCGTCGAGGAGCTGCGCGCGCTGGCCACCGAACACGGCATCCCGTTCGAGAAGGACTGGGGCCACGGTCAGATCGTGCTGGAGATGGTCGAGCGGCTGCTGGAGGAGAACGCCGTCCGGCCGACCTTCATCAAGGACTACCCGACCGAGGTCTCCCCGCTGACCCGCCAGCACCGCTCGGTCGCCGGCGTGGCCGAGAAGTGGGACCTGGTGATCTTCGGCACCGAGATCGGCACCGCCTACTCCGAGCTGGTCGACCCGGTCGAGCAGCGCGCCCGGTTCACCGCGCAGTCCCTGCTGGCGGCCGGCGGCGACGTCGAGGCGATGCAGCTGGACGAGGACTTCCTGCGTGCCCTGGAGTACGCGATGCCCCCCACCGGTGGCCTCGGCCTCGGCGTGGACCGCCTGATCATGCTGCTGACCGGCAAGAACATCCGGGAGACCGTGCTCTTCCCGCTGGTGAAGCCGGAACCGAAGGCTTCCGCCGCGACGGCGGAGAAGACCGAGGAGGACTGACCTGATGGACTACGTCAGCGCGATCGTGCCGCCGCTCGTCATGGCGATCGGCTTCGGATTCCTGGTGCGGGCCATCGTCCGCAGCCAGGGCGGGGCCCAGAAGGCCAAGGAAGACCTGGACTGATCGACTGACGCCGTCAGCCGCCCGAACCACCGCGCGCCGTCATTCCCGATTCCCGGGGGTGGCGGCGCGCCGGTTTGGCGCACTTCACAAGATTTGCCCCATTCACTCCCTATCCTGGCCGGACTATGGTCCGGCAACTCGGCGAACTTGAGAACGCCATCATGACCCGGGTGTGGCGGTGGAACCGACCGGTGACGGTTCGCGAGGTTCTCCTGGATCTGCAGTCGGAACGCGAAATCGCGTACACCACGGTGATGACCGTCCTGGACAAGCTGCACAGAAAGGGCTGGTTGCGCCGCGAGCGGGCCGGCCGGGCCTATCGATATGAACCGGTCTCCTCGCGCGAGGCGTACACGGCGGCCCTGATGAACGACGCCTGGGCCACCAGCGACAATCCCGCGGCGGCGCTGGTCCACTTCTTCGGCCTGATGTCGCCGGAGCAACGCGAGGCACTGCGGGACGCGTTGCGGGTGGCGGCTCTGTTCCCGTCCGATCCGCCGGCCGCGGAATCCCCCGCGGACGGCCCGGATACCGGCGGAGCTGATACCGGCGGGACCGCGCCGGGCGCGACGCGATAACGTCCCGCCATGGAGGTCACCATCCGCCGCGCGCGGACCACGGACGTACGGACCGTACGCGGGCTCATCGACGCCTACTCGCGCGACGGCATTCTGCTCGACAAGCCCACAGTCACACTGTTCGAATCCGTCCAGGAGTTCTGGGTCGCGGAACGCGACGACAACGGCGTGGTGGTGGCCTGCGGCGCCCTGCACGTGATGTGGGAGGACCTCGCCGAGGTCCGTACGCTCGCGGTCGATCCGTCCTGCCGGGGCTTCGGGATCGGGCACCTGCTGTTGGAGAAGCTGGTGCAGACGGCTCGCTGGCTGGGCGTCCGTCGGATTTTCTGCTTGACGTTCGAGGTTCCGTTCTTCGCGAAACACGGTTTCGTCGAGATCGGAGAGCTCCAGGAAACCGATGATGGTACGACAGACCCGGCGGCGATCGCTACGGATGTCTATGAAGAACTTCTCCGCTCGTACGATGAAGGTGTCGCCGAGTTCCTTGACCTGGAGCGAGTGAAGCCCAACACACTGGGCAACTCACGCATGCTGCTGCACCTCTGAGCGGCTCCGAGCCGGTCAAGGGTTTGTGTTTTCCGGAGAAAGGCGCTTTCCTTTCCTTAGGCAATGGGTCGTTTAGCGGAAAGGGAAGCCCGTGGCACAGAGGGTGCAGGTCATTCTTGAAGACGATCTCGATGGCGGTTCGGCGGACGAGACGGTGACGTTCGCGCTCGACGGCGTTGCCTACGAGATCGACCTGAAGAGCGCCAACGCGGACAAGCTGCGCGGTCTGCTGGCGCCCTACCTGGAGAAGGGCCGCAAGCAGAGCGGCCGGCTCGCCGGCACCCGGCGTCCGGGCCGCGGCACCGCGGCCCGCCCGTCCGGCAGCGCTCCCGACACCGCGAAGATCCGCGCGTGGGCCAAGGAGCAGGGCATGGAGGTCAACGACCGCGGCCGGGTGCCGAGCACCGTCCGCGAGGCCTACGACAAGGCCAACGCGGCCTGACCCCGGCGCCACCGGCCCGCCGGAGCGGATGCGGGGCCCCGGCGACCGCGTACGGCACTGACGACACACGCGCGGGGCGCGGAGGGGTCCCCTCCGCGCCCCGCGGCGCGCGCCCGGACGACCGGGGCGCCACCGGTGCCGGCAGCCGCGTCGGCACCGGCGGCCGGGGCGGCGGGCTCGGGCGGCGGAACAATCACGAGCTGTGCAACGCTGTAGGGGCGAAGCGGTAACGCGGACACCCCGGGACGGCGTACAACCGGCCCCGGCCGCCGTCGAACCAGCGCCACCGCGGCCCGACTTCTCGCCAGGCGAACACCGCCACCGCGGAAACTGCGCGAGAACCGCCCCGATACCGGGTATGAATGCAGGTGGACGGGTTCTTCGACCTGTCCAGGGGCAGCATGTACGACCGGCCGGAGTGGATCCGGCTCCGCCCCGGCGGCTCTTGTTCGCCGATGGCGTAGCGGATTCCGGTGCATCCGGCCCACCTGTGGGAACACCGATTCCCAGCATCAGGTTGGGATTGGTGTCGGCTGGTCGCGCAGCATCTCGCTCCTCTACCGGGGGAGTGAATCCGTGGGCCGCGCCGCTGAGCGGGACTAGCATGCGGAAGGACAGGGCGGGGACGGACCCCGAACTGCCCGACCGCTCTGAGGAGCGATAAACGATGTTCGAGAGGTTCACCGACCGCGCGCGGCGGGTTGTCGTCCTGGCTCAGGAAGAAGCCCGGATGCTCAACCACAACTACATCGGCACCGAGCACATCCTCCTGGGTCTGATCCACGAGGGCGAGGGCGTCGCCGCCAAGGCCCTGGAGAGCCTCGGGATTTCCCTTGAGGCGGTGCGCCAGCAGGTCGAGGAGATCATCGGCCAGGGCCAGCAGGCCCCGTCCGGTCACATTCCCTTCACCCCCCGGGCGAAGAAGGTCCTGGAGCTGTCGCTCCGGGAGGCCCTGCAGCTCGGCCACAACTACATCGGCACCGAGCACATCCTGCTCGGCCTGATCCGCGAGGGCGAGGGCGTCGCCGCCCAGGTCCTGGTGAAGCTGGGTGCCGACCTCAACCGGGTGCGCCAGCAGGTCATCCAGCTGCTCTCCGGCTACCAGGCCAGCGGCGGCAAGGAGTCGGCCACGGCTGGCGGGCCCGCCGAGGGCACTCCGTCGACCTCGCTGGTCCTGGACCAGTTCGGGCGCAACCTCACCCAGGCCGCCCGCGAGGCCAAGCTCGACCCGGTCATCGGGCGCGAGAAGGAGATCGAGCGGGTCATGCAGGTGCTGTCCCGCCGCACCAAGAACAATCCGGTCCTGATCGGTGAGCCCGGCGTCGGCAAGACCGCCGTGGTCGAGGGCCTGGCGCAGGCGATCGTCAAGGGCGAGGTCCCGGAGACGCTCAAGGACAAGCAGCTCTACACGCTGGACCTGGGCGCCCTGGTGGCCGGCTCGCGCTACCGCGGTGACTTCGAGGAGCGCCTGAAGAAGGTGCTCAAGGAGATCCGCACCCGCGGCGACATCATCCTGTTCATCGACGAGCTGCACACCCTGGTCGGCGCGGGCGCCGCCGAGGGCGCCATCGACGCCGCCAGCATCCTCAAGCCGATGCTGGCCCGCGGCGAGCTGCAGACCATCGGTGCCACCACCCTGGACGAGTACCGCAAGCACCTGGAGAAGGACGCCGCGCTGGAGCGCCGCTTCCAGCCGATCCAGGTCGCCGAGCCCTCGCTGCCGCACACCATCGAGATCCTCAAGGGTCTGCGCGACCGCTACGAGGCCCACCACCGGGTCTCCATCACGGACGCCGCCCTGGTCGCCGCCGCCACCCTGGCCGACCGGTACATCTCGGACCGCTTCCTGCCGGACAAGGCGATCGACCTGATCGACGAGGCCGGGTCGCGAATGCGCATCCGCCGGATGACCGCGCCGCCGGACCTGCGCGAGTTCGACGAGAAGATCGCCGACGTGCGCCGCGAGAAGGAGAGCGCGATCGACGCGCAGGACTTCGAGAAGGCCGCGTCCCTGCGCGACGACGAGAAGCAGCTCCTGCAGGCCAAGGCCAAGCGCGAGAAGGAGTGGAAGGCCGGCGACATGGATGTCGTCGCGGAGGTCAACGAGGAGCTCATCGCCGAGGTCCTGGCCACCGCCACCGGTATCCCGGTCTTCAAGCTGACCGAGGAGGAGACCTCCCGACTGCTGCGCATGGAGGACGAGCTGCACAAGCGCGTCATCGGCCAGAAGGACGCCATCAAGGCGCTCTCCCAGGCCATCCGGCGCACCCGTGCGGGCCTCAAGGACCCGAAGCGCCCCGGCGGTTCGTTCATCTTCGCCGGCCCGTCCGGCGTCGGTAAGACCGAACTGTCCAAGACGCTCGCCGAGTTCCTCTTCGGCGACGAGGACGCGCTGATCGCGCTCGACATGTCCGAGTTCTCCGAGAAGCACACCGTCTCCCGGCTGTTCGGCTCCCCGCCCGGCTACGTGGGCTACGAGGAGGGCGGCCAGCTGACCGAGAAGGTCCGCCGCAAGCCGTTCTCGGTCGTCCTCTTCGACGAGGTCGAGAAGGCCCACCCGGACATCTTCAACTCGCTGCTGCAGATCCTGGAGGACGGTCGCCTGACCGACTCCCAGGGCCGCGTGGTCGACTTCAAGAACACCGTCATCATCATGACGACCAACCTCGGCACCCGGGACATCTCCAAGGGCTTCAACCTGGGCTTCGCGGCCACGGGTGACACCCAGACCGGGTACGAGCGGATGAAGGCGAAGGTCGGCGAGGAGCTCAAGCAGCACTTCCGCCCCGAGTTCCTGAACCGCGTCGACGACATCGTGGTGTTCCACCAGCTGTCCGAGGAAGACATCATCCAGATCGTCGACCTGATGATCGACAAGGTGGACGAGCGGCTCAAGGACAAGGACATGGGCCTGGAGCTCAGCGTCGAGGCCAAGAAGCTGCTGGCCAAGCGCGGCTACGACCCGATCCTGGGTGCCCGTCCGCTGCGCCGCACCATCCAGCGCGAGATCGAGGACCACCTCTCCGAGAAGATCCTCTTCGGCGAGCTGCGGGCCGGCCACATCGTGGTCGTCGACGTGGAGGGCGAGGGCAAGGAAGCCAAGTTCACCTTCCGCGGCGAGGAGAAGTCGGCCGTCGCGGACACCCCGGCCGCGGTCGCCTCGTCCGGTCCGGACCTGACGAAGTAAGCCAACATTTAACAGACAACTTCACAGCCACCGAGCCCCCGGCGTTCGCGCCGGGGGCTCGGTGCGTTCCGGCGCCGGTCCGCTCCCCTGACCAGGGCTCTCCTGACCGGATCCCGCCTGACCGGGCGTCAGCTGACGGAAAATCGGTCAGCATAGCGCCGTGGCCATGTCAGGGTCAAGGTCTATCTTTTCCCGCCCCACTTCGGTCAAATGACGTCCACCTGTCTTTCATATTGGTTTACCGGGCCTTGGCCAAGAGTCGGCTCGGTCGGGGAGGGCGTCACAACGTTGAAGACCACCAGGAGAGCCGCAGCGGTCACCACCGCGGCGGCGGTCATAGTCACGCTCGGCGCGGGTCTGTTCCCGAGCAGCGCCGTCGCGGCCGGCTCGGCACCGGTTCCGAGGGACCCCGCCGACGCCGTCCAGTCCGTCAACACCGAGCACAACATCCCGGGCCCGCTGACCGCCAAGGTCGACGCCGAGAAGAAGGCCGCCACCGAGCAGCTGCTCAACGGCACCGCCCAGGTCGAGCAGCACAACGGCAGCACCAGCGTGAAGCTCGGCAAGGACAAGTACGTCGAGCTCGCCCGTGAGCGCACGGACAAGATCTTCACGATCCTGGTCGACTTCGGTGACCAGGTCGACAACACCACCAAGACCGCCGACGGCAAGGTCAAGTACGGCGGCGAGGCCGGCCCCAAGCACAACGAGATCGAGGCGCCGGACCGCGCCACGAACAACTCGACCGCCTGGCAGGCCGACTACAACCAGCAGCACTACCAGGACCTGTACTTCTCCAAGGACAAGCCCTCGCTGAAGACCTTCTACGAGAAGCAGTCCTCGGGCCGCTACTCGGTCGACGGCGTGGTCTCGGACTGGGTCCGGGTGCCGTGGAACGAGGCCCGGTACGGCTCCGACTACTGCGGCTCCAACGTCTGCGCGAGCGCCCAGGACCTGATCCGCGACGCCGTCGACATCTGGTACAAGGACCAGCAGGCGAAGGGTCAGACCGACGCCCAGATCAAGGCGACGCTGGCCCAGTACGACCAGTGGGACCGCTACGGCTCGCACCACGACGGGAACTTCAACCAGCCCGACGGGTACATCGACCACTTCCAGATCGTGCACGCCGGTGAGGACAAGTCGGCCGGCGGCGGCAAGCAGGGCAGCAAGGCCCTGTGGGCCCACCGCTCGTACGTCTACGGCAACCTGACGGGCCAGGCCGGCCCCGACGGCAACAAGCTCGGCGGCGTCCAGGTCGGCAACTCCGGCCTCTGGATCGGCGACTACACGATGCAGCCGGAGAACGGCGGCCTCGGCGTCTTCGCCCACGAGTACGGCCACGACCTCGGTCTGCCGGACCTCTACGACACCGCCGGCAAGGGCATCGACAACTCGGTCGGCTTCTGGTCGCTGATGTCCTCCGGCTCCTGGCTCGGCGAGGGCAAGGACAGCATCGGCGACATGCCGAACGACCTCGACGCCTGGAGCAAGTACCAGCTCGGCTGGCTGAAGGTCGACCGCGCCAAGGCCGGCACCGAGTCGACCCACCACATCGGCCCGGTGGAGTACAACACCAGCCTGCCGCAGGCGCTCCTCGTCGACCTGCCGAAGAAGAGCATCACCACCGACATCAACAAGCCCTTCGGGGGCAACAGCGAGTGGTGGAGCGGCAGCGCCGACAACCTGAACGTCACGCTGACCCGCGAGATCGACCTGACCGGCAAGGCCAAGGCCAGCATCAACGCCAAGGCCTGGTACGAGCTGGAGCAGGACTTCGACTACGCCTTCGGCGAGGTCTCCACCGACGGCGGCAAGACCTGGACCGTCGTGGACGGCACCTGGAACGGCGCCGCGCTCCCCAAGGAGAACGGCCGCCCGGCCCTCAGCGGCCAGGCCGCGGCCTGGGGTGACCTGTCGTTCAACCTGGACGCCTACGCCGGTAAGAAGATCCAGTTCCGCTACCACAACACCACCGACGGCGGCCTGCACTACCGCGGCCTCGCGGTGGACAACATCGCGGTGACCGCCGACGGCGCCACCGTGTTCAGCGACGACGTGGAGAACGGCGACAACGGCTGGACCGCCGCCGGCTTCACCCGCTTCGGCGGCTCGTACACCAAGGACTACGCGCAGTACTACATCGCGGAGAACAAGCAGTACGTGTCGTTCGACCAGACGCTGAAGACCGGCCCGTACAACTTCGGTTCGGCCGCCAAGCCCGGTTGGGTCGAGCACTACTCGTACCAGCCCGGTCTGCTGATCTGGTACTGGGACGAGTCGCAGACCGACAACAACGTCAGCGCCCACCCGGGCCACGGCCTGGTGCTGCCGGTCGACTCGCACCCGGCTCCGCTGAAGTGGACGGACGGCACCCTGATGCGCCCGCGCATGCAGGGCTTCGACTCGACCTTCGGTTCGCGCCGCGTCCCGGCGCTGACCCTGCACAAGGCCGACGTCGAGACGGTCATCCCGAAGTCCAAGGGCGTCGACGAGTTCTCCGACCTGAAGTCGTGGTGGTCGAAGGACAACCCGTACAGCGGTGTCGACGTGCCGAAGACCGGCACCAGCATCGAGGTCGAGAACGAGTCCGCGAACTACCTGGAGACCTGGATCCGGGTCCGCCCGGTCGACAACTGATCGTCCTGACGGTCAGGCCGTGATCGCGCGGCACTGAAGTCTCCCCGTCCGGCCCGTCCCCGCCATCGCGCGGGGGCGGGCCGGACGCTTTTCCGGCGGCGGTTCAAACCCCGCCACCGGGTGGCACTCGTCACAGCGCTCCGGGGTGGTACGACCGGGCCTAGTAGTCGGGCGGGGCGGGCCACCCGCGCGGACCGGGCCGGTCGCAGGCGGTGCGATCTCATGATCATTACGCCATCGAGCTGAATCCGGGTGCCGCTGCCGACTACACGGGGTAGTACGTCACCGTTTTTGAGGCTCCGCTCGGTGACGGTTAAAGCTGAGTGGTCCCCCGCTCAGCGCAGCGCCCCGTCGGGCGCTTCACGCTGCTGCCCCCGTACGACCGTGAGGTGCGACCGGCGATGTCCAACGTTCCGCCCGTGGGACCGGCCCTGCGCCGGCTCGCCGTCCGTGCGACGGCCCAGGCGGCCGTCTGGCAGCCGCGGATCGGCCAGGCCGTCCGCAGCCACGCCGTCCCGCCGCTGCGGCTGCTCGCCACGCCCCGGCACACCACCCTGCCGGGCAGCCGGCAGCGCACCGAGCACGACCAGGCACTGGTCTCGGCCGGAGCGGCCGTGGCACTGCTGGCGGGCGTGCTGCTGGCGGCCGTACCCGGCAGCGCCGCGGCGCAGACCGTACGGCCGACCACCCCGGGCAGCTCGGCCTTCACCGCGCCGCGGGCGGAGGTGCCCAGCCCGGGCCTGGTGCAGGTGGCCGGGCCGAGCCCGTACAAGCTGCCGGACGACGCCGCCTCGGCGCAGGCTTTCGTGGCGGTGGCGCCCAACCTGCAGCCGCTCGAACCTCCGGTCGCCGAGCCCGCTCCCGCCGACGCTCCCCCCGCGCGGCCGGAGGCCGCACCGGCCCCCGCGGCCGCGCCGGACTGGTCCGCGCCGGCGCCGGACGCGCCGACCAGCAATCCGTACGGGGTCGCCGACTCCGGGTATGCCGCCGGGTACCACACCGGGGTGGACTTCGCGGTGGCCCCGGGCACGCCGGTGCTGGCGGTCGGCGACGCGACCGTGGTGTCGGCGGCCTGGGACGGCGCGTACGGCAAGGAGGTCGTCCTGCGGCTCGCCGACGGGCACTTCGCCCAGTACGCGCACCTGTCCGCACTCTCGGTCTCGCCGGGCGACCACGTGGCGGCCGGCGAGCGGGTCGGGCTGTCCGGGAACACCGGCAACTCCACCGGGCCGCACCTGCACTTCGAGATCCGCACCAGCAACCGCTACGGCGCGGTGGTGAACCCGATCGCCTACCTCTCCGAGCACGGCGTCACGGCGTTCTAGAGTCCGCCTCGTCGGGTCCGGCTCCAAGCCGGGTCGGGCGGCTCAGCCGGTGGCGCGGGTGTGGTGGCCGATCCGGTCGCTGATCTCCAGCGCGACCTCCCGGGCCGCTTCGAGCGCCTCGTCCAGGTCGGCGGACGGCAGCTTCTCGCCCCACACGTTCTCGGCGTGGCCGAAGTCCGCGCTGTCGTGCTTGAGCAGGAAGAAAGCCGAGTGGGCGGTGAACAGCGCCATCGTGGCCCGCAGGCGGTCCTGGAACCCCGCCTCCGGCCCGTGCACCAGCTGCACCATGGTGATCACGCGGTCCCGGAAGGCCAGCCCGGCCGGGGAGTCGCGCAGCGCGGGCTGGTTCTCGTGGAAGAAGCGCAGTAGCGGGGCCCGCTCGGTCATCCCGTCCGCGTAGCGCCGGATCAGCTCGTCACGCATCTCCGGGCTCCAGGTCTGCTCCCGGCCCCACGCGATGATCTCGTCGATCGGCGCGGCCATCCGCTCGACGATGCCCAGGACGATGTCGTCCTTGGTCTTGAAGTGGTAGTACAGCGCGGCCTTGGTGACGCCCAGGCGGTCGGCGATCTCGCGCAGCGAGGTCTGCTCGTAGCCCTGCTCCGAGAAGAGCTCCAACGACACCTCGATGATGCGAGCCCGGGTGTCGCTGCGGGGGCTGTGCGGAGTGCCCATGGCCTGCCTCATGACTGCGTCGGTGACTACTGCTGCGGACTCCGGGGTGGTGTCCGCCCCGGGCTCATTCTCCCTGCCCAGGCGTCCGGTCTTAAAACTGGCTTGACGACCGGCTAGGAAACAACCTACCGTGCCGACGATCGATAAACTAGCCGGGCGTCAAGTAAGTGACCCGTCGCAAGGCCCGCCGCCCGTCCGAAACACCCCTCCGGGAGACCCCACCCCATGTCACAGTCCAAGACCGCCGGCCCGGTACCGGAGGACAAGACGGCCGAGGAGGAGCAGCCGCGGTCACCCCGCGAGATCCGCCTCGTGATGGTCGGCTTGGTCGTCACGATGCTGCTGGCCATGCTCGACAACCTGATCGTCGGCACCGCGATGCCGACCATCGTCGGCGACCTCGGCGGTGCCGAGCACCTGTCCTGGGTCGTCACCGCGTACACCCTGGCCACCGCCGCCTCCACCCCGATCTGGGGCAAGCTCGGCGACATGTACGGCCGCAAGGGCACCTTCCTGACCTCGATCGTGATCTTCCTGGTGGGCTCGGCGCTGTCCGGCCTGTCCCAGAACATGAACGAGCTGATCGGCTTCCGTGCCGTGCAGGGCCTGGGCGCCGGCGGTCTGATGGTCGGCGTCATGTCGATCATGGGCGCGCTCGTCGCGCCGCGTGACCGCGGCAAGTACCAGGGCATGTTCGCCGCCGTGATGGCCCTCGCCACCATCGGCGGACCGCTGGTCGGCGGCTTCATCACCGACCACCTGAGCTGGCACTGGACCTTCTACATCAACCTGCCGCTCGGCATCGTCGCGCTCGCCGTGGTCATCGTGACCCTGAAGCTGCCGAAGGTCCGCAGCAGCGCCCGGATCGACTACCCGGGCGCGGTCCTGCTCACCACCGGCATCACCTCGCTCGTGCTGATCACCACCTGGGGCGGCCAGCAGTACGCCTGGGGCTCCAAGGAGATCCTCGGCCTGGCCGCGCTCGCCGTCGCCTCGCTGATCGCCTTCTGCTACGTGGAGCAGCGGGCCCAGGAGCCGATGCTGCCGCTGAGCCTGTTCCGCAACCTGAACTTCACCTTGGTCTCGGTCATCGGCTTCGTGGTCGGCTTCGTGATGTTCGGTTCGACCGTCTTCCTGCCGCTCTACCAGCAGATAGTCCAGGGCGCCTCGGCGACCAACTCCGGCCTGCTGCTGATGCCGATGATGTTCGGCATGCTGGTGGTCTCGCTGGTGGTCGGCCAGGCCGTCACCAAGACCGGCAAGTACCGGATCTTCCCGATCATCGGCACCGTCGTGATGGCCGGCGGCCTGGTCCTGCTCTCCACCATGGGCACCGAGACCAGCCGCTTCACCTCGGCCTGCTGGATGGTCGTGCTCGGTGCGGGCATGGGCTTCCTGATGCAGATCACCATGTTGGTCGCCCAGAACAGCGTCGAGCTCAAGGACATGGGCGTGGCCAGCTCCACCGCCACCCTGTTCCGCACCATCGGCGGTTCCTTCGGTGTCGCGCTGTTCGGCGCCCTGTTCAACAACCGGGTGAAGGACACCATGACCTCGCGGCTGGGTGAGCAGGCCTCGGCCGGCGGCGGGGCGAAGGACCCGGGCCAGATGAGCCCGGCCGAGCTGCGCAAGCTGCCCGAGGTCGTCCAGGACGCCTACCACCACGCGGTGTCCAACGGCATGCACACCGTCTTCCTGTGGGGCGCCGGGGTGGCCGTGATCGCCATCGCCGCCGCGGTGTTCCTGCGCGAGGTGCCGCTGCGCGGCACCGCCAAGGGCGAGGAGCCGGCCGAGGCCTCGCTGGAGGCGGCGGCCATCTGACGGCCGCCCCCGCCGACGCACGGCTGCGCGACGGCGCCCCCGGAAGGAGTTCCTTCCGGGGGCGCCGTCGTTCGAGCCGGGTCCTGCCGGGGTCTCACCGGAGTCCTACTGGGGCAGGCGGTAGACGCCCTGCTCGACCGGTTCGACCAGACCGTCGGCGACCAGGCCGTCCAGGGCCCGGGCGCGCTGCACCGCGTCCGGCCAGACCGCGTCCAGCCGGGCCTGGGGCACCGTGCCGTGTGCCTCGCGCAGCACCGCGAGCAGCTTGCCGCGCACCTGGCGGTCCGTCCCCTCGTAGGACTGGCCGCGCCGGGCCGGGCCCTCGTACGGCGGGCGGCCGGCCCGCTGCCAGGCGCAGACGGTGAACAGCGGGCAGTCCCCGCACTCCGGGCCGCGGGCGGTGCAGACCAGCGCGCCCAGCTCCATCACGCCGACCGCCCAGGTGGCGGCCGTCGGGGCGTCGTCGGGCAGCAGGGCGGTCGCGGTGCGGCGCTCGGCGGCGGTGGTGGCGGTGGCCGGGTACTCGACGCCGGTCACCGCGCGGGCGAACACCCGGCGGACGTTGGTGTCCAGCACCACGTGCCGCTGGCGGAAGGCGAAGGAGGCGACCGCGGCGGCGGTGTACTCCCCCACCCCGGGCAGCGAGAGCAGCGTGGCGTGGTCGTCCGGGACCTCGCCGCCGTGCTGCTCGGTGATCGCCACGGCGGCCGCGTGCAGCCGCAGCGCGCGGCGCGGGTAGCCCAGCCGGCCCCACATCCGGACCGCCTCGCCGGGCGCGTCGGCGGCGAGGTCGGCGGGGGTGGGCCAGCGGGTCATCCAGGCCTGCCAGGCGGGCAGCACCCGCTTCACCGGGGTCTGCTGGAGCATGAACTCGCTCACCATGACGGCCCAGGGGGACGCGTCGGGGGTCCGCCAGGGCAGGTCGCGCTTGCTGGCCTCGTACCAGTCGATGACGGTCGAGTGCAGCAGCGGCAGGGGCAGTGGCGGCGCGGTGGCGGCTTCGGCGGCGGTGATGGCAGTCATGGCCCTTCGATCCTCCCACGGCCGTGGACCCGGCCGAAGTGGAGGCAGAGGGTCCGGATCGGCCGGTTTCCGCCCGGTTCTCCGGGTTCGGGGACTCCCTCGAACGGATCAAATGGCGGATCATGTGAAAGAAGGGGCGACTGTGCGGTGTTGGTGAGTCAATCGCCACACACAGTCCCATAGAGTTTGATCGTGCCCTCTTTGCGTCAACCCGTGGGACCGCTGCCCGCCTCGATCTACTGGCGTCGGCGCGTCGTCGTGCTCGTCGCCGTCGCGGCGGTCGTCGCGCTGATCGCCTGGCTGATGTCGGATCAGGGCGGTGACGACGGCTCACCGAGCAAGGCCGCGCAGGCCGTACCGTCCCAGAGCCAGACGCCCGCCCAGGCGATCACGCCGGGCGCCTCGCCGAGCGGCCCCGCGGCGCACCCCGCCGGTGGCGGCGGCGGTGGGCCGGTGGCCAGCGGCGGCGGCAGCGAGGTCGGACTCAGCGGCGGCGGAACCGGTGGTGGAACCGGCGGGGCCGGCGGCTCCGGTGGCTCGGGTGGCGCCGGCGGCTCGGGTGGCGCCGGCGGCAACCCGGCGCCGGGTGGTACGGGCAGCTCGACCGGTGGCTCCGGCGGTGGCGCCCCGGCGGTGAACACCCCCGAGGTGATGGCGCTTCCGGTCTGCTCTTCCTCGCAGGTCGCCCTGGAGCTGGCCGGCAGCCAGAACTCCTACCAGCCCAAGGACAAGCCGAAGCTGGCGCTGACGGTCAAGAACTCCTCCGGCGCCAACTGCCGGGTGGACCTGGGCCGTACCGCATCGGTGATCACCGTCAGCAGCGGCAGCAACAACGACCGGGTCTGGTCCTCCGGTGACTGCCCGCCCGACAAGGGCAACATCTGGGTGCAGATCCCGGCGAACGGCAGCCAGACCGAGACCTTCACCTGGGACCGCAGCCGCAGCAAGCCGCAGTGCGCGACCGCCGACCAGGCGCCGCCGGCGAACGGGACGTACGTGGTGCTCGCCGAACTCACCGGGCTCTCCGGGGACAAGGTGTCGGCCCGGACCTCGATCCGACTGGACAACTGAGCGGCCGTCACCTTCGCACCGGGCCCCCGGACCGCAGCGCGGTCGGGGGCTTCGGCATTGTGGGGGCGCCGGCGGTACGGGGCTCCGGCGCTGTGGGGACGGCGGCCCGAGACGCGGGACGACCCCCGGGGGAAGCGTTTCTCCGGGGGCCGTCCGAGCTTCGTCGCGCGTCAGGTCAGACGTAGCGCTCCAGGATGGACGATTCGGCAAGCCGGGACAGGCCCTCGCGGACCGAGCGGGCCCGGGTCTCGCCGACGCCCTCGACCGTCTGCAGATCGTCGATGCTGGCGGCGAGCAGCTTCTGCAGGCCGCCGAAGTGCTCGACCAGGCGCTCTATCACCGTGTTGGGCAGCCGCGGGATCTTCGCCAGCAGGCGGTAGCCGCGCGGGGAGACGGCGGAGTCCAGGGACTCCGGTGAACCGGAGTAGCCGAGCGCCTTGGCGACCGTCTGGAGGTCCAGCAGCTCGGCGTGGGTGAGCGCCTCCAGGTCGGCCAGCACCTCGGTGACCGTGCGGCCCTTCTTGGCGGCGCGCTCCGGGAAGTAGTCCCGGGCGACCAGTTCGCGCTCCGGCTCCACGCCGGCGATCAGCTCGTCCAGCTGGAGCGAGAGCAGCCGGCCGTCGATGCCGAGCTCCAGCACGTAGCCGGCGATCTCGGTGGCGATCAGCCGGACCATCTCCAGGCGCTGGGCCACGGCCGTGACGTCCCGGACCGTCACCAGGTCCTCGATCTCCAGGGCGGAGAGGGTGCCGGCCACCTCGTCCAGGCGCAGCTTGTAGCGCTCCAGGGTGGCCAGCGCCTGGTTGGCGCGGGACAGGACGGTGGTGGAGTCCTCCAGCACCCGGCGGGTGCCGTTGACGTACATGGCGATCAGCCGCATCGAGTGCGAGACCGCGACCACCGGGTAGCCGGTCTGGCGGTTGACCCGCTCGGCGGTGCGGTGGCGGGTGCCGGTCTCGTCGGTGGGGATGGTGGAGTCCGGCATCAGGTGGACGCCGGCCCGGACGATCTTGGTGATGTCCTTGTCCAGCACCACCGCGCCGTCGAGCTTGCACAGCTCGCGCAGCCGGGTCGCGCTGAACTCGACGTCCAGCACGAAGCCGCCGGTGCACAGGGACTCGACGGTCTTGTCGAAGCCCAGCACGATCAGGCCGCCGGTGTTGGCCCGCAGGACCCGTTCCAGGCCGTCACGAAGCGCGGTACCGGGCGCGATGGCGGTGAGGGAGGCCCGCAGCAGGGCCTCCTCACGGGAGGCCTTGTCCGCCCCCCGGTCGCTGGCTGCCACGTGACTCCTCCGGTCGACCCCGTGCCGCGCGCCTCGTGCCGTGCGCCGGTCCGCGGTCTGTTGCTCTGTCGCTCAGTACCGCTTCGGTACTGCCTTCTGGCCAATGAGACTGGGGGAAGTCTAACTGCGTGCGGCTTCGGCAGGGCTTGGGTCAGCGGAGTTCGTCGGAGTCGAGCGGCTCCCAGCCGTCCATCAGCTCCTCCGGGTACGCCGGGACCCGGGCCGCTCGGGGCGCCGGCGGGGCCGACGGAGCCTCACCACGCACCTCGGTACGGGCCTCGGCGCGCGGCTTGGCGGCGGCCCGGCGGCGGCCCGGGATCGCCCGCAGCGCCTCGCCGATGTCGGCCACCTCGACCACCTTCATGCCCGGCGGCACCTTGCCCGGGTCCGGCGGGACCAGGGCGTGGGTGAAGCCCAGCCGGTGCGCCTCGGCCAGCCGGCGCTGCACACCCGTCACCCGCCGCACCTCGCCCGCCAGGCCGACCTCGCCGATCGCCACCAGGTTGCTGGGCAGCGGGGTGTCGGTGGAGGAGCTGGCCACCGCGAGCGCGACCGCGAGGTCCGCGGAGGGCTCGGTCAGCTTCACCCCGCCGACCGTCGCGGTGTAGATGTCCTGCTTGCCGAGCTTCACCCCGCCGTGCCGCTCGACCACGGCCAGGATCATCGCGATCCGGGGCGATTCCAGGCCCGAGGTGGTGCGCCGCGGGGAGGGGATCTGCGAATCCACCATCAGCGCCTGCACCTCGGCCACCAGCGGGCGCTTGCCCTCCAGGGTGACGGTGAGGCAGGTGCCGGGCACGGGCTTGTCACGCCTGGTCAGGAAGAGGCCGGACGGGTCGGCCAGGCCGACGATGCCCTCGTCGTGCAGCTCGAAGCAGCCCACCTCGTCGGTGGCGCCGTAGCGGTTCTTGACCCCGCGGATGAGGCGCAGCCGGGCGTGCCGGTCGCCCTCGAAGCTCAGCACCACGTCCACCAGGTGCTCCAGCAGGCGCGGGCCGGCGATCTGGCCGTCCTTGGTGACGTGGCCGACCAGCAGGGTGGCCATGCCGCGCTCCTTGGAGGCCCGGATCAGCGCGCCCGCCACCTCGCGGACCTGGGCCGGGCCGCCGGGGGCGCCGTCCAGCTCGGCGGAGGCGATGGTCTGCACCGAGTCCAGGATCAGCAGGCCGGGGCTGACCGCCTCGATGTGCCCGAGCACCGCGCCGAGGTCCTGCTCGGCGGCGAGGTAGAGGTGCTCGGAGAGGGCGTTGATCCGGTCGGCGCGCAGCCGCACCTGGCCGGCCGACTCCTCGCCGGTGACGTAGAGCGTGCGGTGCCGGTCGGTGGCCGCCTTGGCGGCGACGTCCAGCAGCAGGGTCGACTTGCCGACGCCGGGCTCGCCGGCCAGCAGCACCACAGCGCCGGGGACCAGACCGCCGCCGAGCACCCGGTCCAGCTCCGGCACGCCCGTCGAGCGGGCCGTCGCGACCTGGCCGTCCACCTGGGCGATCGGGCGGGCCGGCGCGCTGACCGGGCCGGCCGCGGTGGTGCGGATCGGCACCGCGCCGTACTCCTCGACCGTGCCCCAGGCGTTGCACTCCGGGCAGCGGCCGACCCACTTGGGCAGCTGGTTGCCGCACTCGGTGCAGCGGTAGGCCGGGCGCGGCTTGGCGGTGGTCTTGGAACGCGGAGGCATGCGGCCCACGGTAGCGGCTGGGTGTGACAGTCGTGCTCCGCCGGTGCTCCGGGCCCCGGGCGCGCGGGGCGCCCACACAGATGGGCGATGTTGTTACCCGAAAGAAGTACATACGCGGGGAATGGCGGGGACCGGCCGCCCGGTGTCCCTACCGTCGGACGGGTGACAACGCGAACTGTTGGACCCGTCGGGGCACCGGACGCCGTGCTCGCGGCGTACGACCGGCAGGTGGACGGCCTGTTCACCTACTGCCTCTCGGTGCTGTGCGAACACGACGCGGCCGCCGACGCCCTGCGGGAGGTCCACGAGCTGGCCCGGCGGCACGGCGGACGGCTGGCGGAGCCCGGACTGGTGCGGGCCTGGCTGTTCTCGCTGGCCCGGTACTGCTGCCTGCGGCGGCTGGCGGACGGGACCGGGCCGGGGGCGGGCGTCCGGCCCGACCAGGTGCCCGAGGCCGAGGCGACCCGGCGGCGGCGTGAGCTGGCCTCGCTCGCCTGGCCCGAGGCGGCCGGTACGGACCCGGAGCAGCGCGAGGCTCTGGAGCTGTCCGTCCGGCACCGGCTGACCCCGCTGGAGGTGGCGGCCGTCCTGGGCCTGCCGTTCGAACGCACCCGCGGGCTGCTCGCCACCGCCGAGGCCGAGGTGGCCCGGACCAGGGCGGCGCTGCTGGTGCTCGGCGTGGGCAGCTGCCCCGAGCTGGACCGGCTGGGCGGGGCCGGGGCGGAGTCCTGGCGGGACTGGGTGCTCGGCCCGGCGCTGCGGCGGGAGCTGGTGCAGCACGTGCTCGACTGCCCTACCTGCCGGGGAACGGCGGAGCGGGTGGCCGCCGGGGAGGCGGCCGAGGGGACGGCCGGGCTGTCGGGGCTGCCGTTGCTGGCGGCACCGCCCCCGGCGGGTGGGTCGGCGCGGCCCGCCCCGGTGGGAGCGGTCGGGCAGCGGGGGGCGGCGGCCGAGCCGGGGCTGCGGTTCGACCACGGCGGCTTCCCCCGGCACCGGGCTCCGGACGCAGGCCGGGGGCTGGCGGTCCGTCGGCGGGTGGTGACCACCGGGGTGCTGGCGGCCGTACTGGCGGCGCCCGTGGTGGCGCTGTGGGCCGGGCACCGGGGCGGTGGCGGGGCCGGGTCGGCGGCCTCGGTCTCGGCGGTGCGGGTGGAGGAGGCCGGGCGGGAGACCGGGCAGCGGCCGGCGCCGTGGGCGGCGGGGGTCGCCGCGGGGGCGGCGGTGGGCGCGGGGATGCCGGGGCTGGAGCTGGCGGGTGCGGGCGGGGGCGGTGCGGCCGGCGGTGGCGGAGCAAACGGTGCAGAAACGTTGCTTCCCGGATTTCCGCGGCTCACCTTCCAGGGGCCGCTGGTCCCGGTGCCCGCCCGGGGCGCGACCCCGCTCGGCAGCCCCACGCTGGTCGCCGCCCCGGCCCCCGCGGCCGAACAGGCCTCAGCGCCGGGCGCGGGCGCCCCGGCCCCGGCCGGGCTGCTCACCGTCGAGGCCGGGGAGTACGGCAGCCGGACGGTGCTCACCCTCACCAACTCCGGTACCACGGAGATCCGTTGGCATGCCGTGACGGACGCCGGCTGGCTCCGGCTCAGCCGCGACTCGGGGACGCTCGCCCCCGGGCAGCGGATCACCGTGATCGTCACGGTGGACGAGGACCTCGCGCCCACCACCCACTGGACGGCCCGGATCGCGCTGCCGCCCTCCCAGGCGGTGGTCACCCTGGAGGGCGGGCCGGAGAACCGGGGCGGCCCCTCCTCCTCGGAGGGGCCCTCGGTGCCCGCGTCGGCGTCCGCGTCGGCGTCCTCCTCGACGCCGGCGCCGACCTCCTCACCGACACCGGGCGGCGGGCCGTCGGCCACGGGCACTGGCACGCCCACGGCAACGCCGAGCCGGACGGGGTCGCCGTCGCCCTCCGGATCGCCGACCGGTGGGCCGAGCCCGTCGGCGCCGACGACCGGCAGCGCCTCCCCGCACCCGACGGGTACGGCGACGGGGCGTTAGGGAGCGTCCGGGGGCGGGGTCTCCGCAGGAGGGCAGCGGTGGATCGGGGGGACCTGGTAGCTGCCGTCGAGGACGACGGGCTTCGGCCGGTAGAGCCGGATGATCGGGCGGAACTCGCCGAGCGGGGCGGGGAGCCAGTTGGCGGCGGCCGTCGGGTCCTCCGGCGGCTCGTGCTGGAGGGTCACGGTCAGCGAGCCGTCGGCGCCGTACACCAGGCCGGGGGTGCGGTCGCCGATCGAGTAGCGGTCGATCGGGTTCTCCACCAGGTAGTAGTCCGGCACCGAGTACATCGTGACGGACCAGAAGGCCTCGGCCGGCGGGGGCTGCTCGAAGCGGAGGGTGTAGCTGTTGGCGCCGGTGAGCGGGCGGCCGTCGGAGTCGTCGTAGGTCATCGCGTACGAGGTCTCGTAGGCGTGGTTGCCCCAGAGGCCGGCCCGGGCGGCGGCGGCGCGGCTGAGGTAGGCGGCGCGGCGGTCGGGGATGCGCCACTCCGGGTCGTCCAGGGTGCCGGGGCCCAGGTGGTCGAGGTTGTAGTCGAAGAGGTGGAGCGCGGAGCGCCACTCGCCGAGCGGGTGCTCCTCGGGCGGCCGGGTGGCGTCCTCGACCCGTTCGCGCCCGGCCGCCAGACCCTTGGCGAGCGCCAGGGTCCACTCCGCGGCGGCCGCGCGGTACGGCGAGGCGCCGTCGTCCAGCAGGCCGAGCGGGGCGAAGCGGCGCTGGTACTCGATGTCGGGGGTGGCCGGCGGGAAGGCCTGCATCCACACCCGGAGGCGTTCGAAGAAGGCCAACCGCTCGGGGACGTCCGGGTCGGGCTCGGGCAGTCCGGCGACCAGGCCGCCCGGCTCCAGCGGCTCCAGGACGAGCCCGGCCTGCAGCGCCCGGACCCGGGGCAGGTCGTCCGGGCCGTTGCAGGCGAAGCGGCCGACGATGGTGCCGACGGTGGTGGGCAGTTCGATCACCCGGTCGCGGTCCGGCGCGCTGCCGTGCCAGTCGGGCGGGACGACCAGCCAGGTCTGGGCCTCGGTGCCGGAGGCCCGGCTGCCCAGGTAGGCGACGTTGTCCGTCCAGGCGCCGATGAACTGCAGCACGTAGTAGGCGCCGGCGGTGTCCGGGACGTGCAGCACCTGCGGGCCTTCGGAGAGGTCCAGCTGGGCGATCGAGTAGATGGTGTCGTTGTTGACCGAGACGAAGCGGTCGGCCGGGCCGGCCAGCCGGGTGGCGTGGCTGAAGTGGTTGAACGGCGCCGCCGGGAGGGTGCCCAGGCCGCCGTTGGCGAAGCGCTCGACCATGGTGAGGCCGGCGACGAGCGGATAGCCGTAGACGTAGGCGTCGGCGGCCAGGGCCTCCAGCTCGGGCAGGTTCATCGGGGGTCCTTCGTCGGAGTCGGCGGGCGGTATCGGCGGCGGTATCGGCGGCGGTATCGGCGGCGGGGCCGTTGACGAGTTCCAGGTGCCGGGCGGCGGGTCAGCGCGGGGTGAGCGGCGGGGGCTGCCATCGGCCGTCCAGGACGGAGGCCTCCGGGCCGCGGATCCGGAGCACGACCGCGAACGGGCCGTCCGGGGCGGGCAGCCAGTTGGCGGAGTGCTCGGCGTCGGCGGGGCGCTTGTGCTGGACGTAGAGGGTGAGGCCGCCGTCCCGGTCGCGGATCAGGCCGGGGGTGTGGCCACCGATCGAGTAGCGGTCCAGGGCGTTGTCGACCAGCCGGTGGCCGGGGAGCGCGTACGCCGTCGCGGACCAGAAGAAGCGGGCCGGCGGCAGGGCGTCCGGCGCGAAGCGGATCAGGTGGTCGCGGTCGGCGGCGTTCGGCGGTCGGTGGCCCTCGCTGTCGGCCGCCCAACGGCCGTACCAGACCTCCTCGGTGGGCAGTCCGTACGGGCCGAGTTCGGCGGCGACGGCCTGTCGGAGGAAGTCCCCGCCGAGCTGTGCGCGGGTGCCGAACAGACCTGTGGAGTCGCGGAGTTCGGCGACGGCGCGGGTCAGCCGGGCGCGGCCGTCGGCGATTCCGCGGTCGAGTTCGGCGCGGGCCTCCAGCGGGAGGGTGGCGGGTTCGAACTCGCCCCGGCCGTCGATGCCGAGGTCGGCCAGGCGGCCGCGCAACTCGGTCTCGGCGGGCGGGAGTTCGCCGGTCAGCGGGAAGAAGCCGAGCAGGAAGTCGAGGAAGGTGAGGAACTCGACGCCGTCCAGGACCTCGTCGCGCCAGACCGGCCAAACCGGTTCGGGGGCGGGGTCGGGGGCCGGGGTGCCGGTGTACTCGTGCAGCGGGCACAGCCGGTACTGCTCCTGGACGGCCTTCAGCTCGGCAAGCTCGGCGGGACTGTTCCCGGTGAGCCGGGTGTGGGCGAGGACGCCGACCAGCCGGGTGGCGGTACGGATCACGCCCGCGACGCCGGGCGGGGTCTCGCCCACCCAGTCCGGGCCGGCCACCAGGAAGTCCCCGGCCTCCTGGCCGGTGGTCCGGGAGCCGATCAACCCCGCCAGCAGGGTGTCGAGTTCGTGCACCGCGAGGACGCGGTAGTCGGCGTCGGAGGGGACCGAGAGCACCCACGGCCCGGCACGCAGGTCGAGCCAGGCGCGGGAAGGGAGGGTGTCGTTGTCGGGGGTGACGGCGTCGGTGTCGGCGGGGGTGGCCGGCCGCGAAGTGTGGTGGAAGACGCCGAAGCCGCCGACGTAGCCGGGGTCCGCGTCGTCCAGGGCCTGGGCGTAGAGGGTGCGGTAGTTCCGTAGGACGGGATGGGCGCGGATCCAGGCCTCGGCCGCGGTCGCGCGGAGGGTGGCCGGATCGACGAGTGCCGGGTTGACCATGCTGTCGCTCTCCCAGGCCGGATCAGGGCAGATCGGTACATCTGGGATGCTAAGGGGGGTGGGTGGGGGTGGCATGTCGGGCGGGCGCTCCCACCGGGGGTGGCTGCGGCTCGGCTCGCGCTCGGCTGGGGCGCTCGGCTCAGGCGTTCGGCCGGGGCGCTCGGCTCAGGCGTTCGGCCGGGGCGCTCGGCTCAGTCCTTCGGCCGGGGCGCCTGTCGGGCGGGCGCTCGGTTCGCGCTCTGCTCAGCGCGAATCCGGGCGTACGGGTGGAACGGCACGGACAGGCTGACCGGCATGAAGATCCTTCTGCTCGGGGGCTCGTCCTTTCTCGGACGGGCCTACGCCACCGAAGCGCTCGCCCGCGGCCACCAGGTCACCACCTTCAACCGCGGCCGCAGCGCCCCCGACCTGCCCGGGGTCGAGACCGTCCGGGGCGACCGCGACAGCGCCGAGGACCTCGCCCGGCTGGTCGAGGGCCGTCACTGGGACGCCGTCGTCGACACCTCCGCCCGCCAGCCCGCCCAGGCCGCGCTCTCCGCGCGACTGCTGCGCGAACGGGCCGACCACTACACGTTCGTCTCCTCGGTGCACGCCTACGCCGACTGGGCCACCCAGGTGATCACCGAGGACTCCCCGCTCCTCCCGTGCCCCGCCGACACCCCGCCCGACCAGCCCTTCGGCCGCGAGCTGAAGGCGGGCGCCGAGCGCGCGGTGCTGGCGGGCTTCGGCGCCAACCGCACCCTCGTGCTCAGCAGCGGACTGCTGATCGGACCGTACGAGCTGGGCGGTCGGCTGCCCTGGTGGCTGGAGCGGATGGCCCGCGGCGGCCGGGTGCTCGCGCCCGGCGATCCGGAGCGGGCCATCCAGGTGATCGACGTCCGGGACTTCGCCGCCTTCGGGCTCGACCGACTGACGGCCGGGACGGCGGGGCGCTTCATCACCACGGCGCCACCCGGGCGGCTCACTTTCGGGCAGTGGCTGGAGACCTGCCGGGAGCTCGCGGGCGCGGCCGGCACCGAGCTGGTCCGGGTCGACGACGCCGCGCTGCTGGCCGAGGGGCCGGACCAGGTCGAGCCCTGGCTCGAACTCCCCTTCTGGGCACCGGACCTGCCGGAGTGGAAGTACATCTGGCAGGTCGACAGCGGCCGCGCCGAGGCGGCCGGGCTGCGCTGCCGGCCGTTCGCGGAGACCGCGCGGGACACCTGGGAATGGCTGCGCGCCCGGGGGCCGGCCGAGGACACCGACACCGAGGGGCGGAAGCTGGTACCGGGGGCGCCGTTCAAGCAGGGCATCGACCCGGCCAAGGAGCAAAGGCTGTTGGCCGCGCACGGGTGAGGTGCCCGGGGTAGCGCCCCGGGTGAAGCGCCTCAGGTGAAGCGCCTCAGGTGAAGCGGCGGGAGACGCAGCGGGAGACGCAGCGGGAGACGCAGCGGGAGACGCAGCGGAGCGGGAAGTCGACCGGGCCGACTTCCCGCTCCGCTGCGACGCCCTCAGTGAGTGCGGCGGGTCACCAGCTCGGCCAGCGCCAGCAGTTCGTCCGCCGCGGACGGCTCCGGGACGGCCACCGCCAGCTGCGCCATCGCCGCGGCCATCCGCTCGCAGGACTCGCCCTGCGCCCAGCCACGCCCGCCCGCCGCCTCGACCGCGGCCGCGCACTGGTCCAACTCACCGGGGGTGAGGGCCCGTTCGAGCGAATAGAGGTCGGCGAGCCGGGCGCCCTCGGGGGTCCCCGAGCCGAGTGCCTTGACCACCGGCAGCGACTTCTTCCGGGCCACCAGATCCGCGCCGACCGGCTTGCCGGTGACCGCCGAATCCCCCCAGATGCCGATCAGGTCGTCGATCAGCTGGAAGGCCAGGCCGATCTCGCGGCCGAAGCCGTCCATCGCCCGCGCCGCCTCCTCCGAGCCCCCGCCGTACAGCGCACCCATCGCGCAGGCGGCTCCGAGCAGCGCACCGGTCTTGGCCTCGGCCATCGCCAGGCACTCGGTGAGCGAGACGTCGTTGCGCTGTTCGAAGGCGCAGTCGATCTGCTGGCCCTCGCAGAGCTCGACCACGCAGTCGGCGAGCCGGCGGATCGAGCCCCGGGCGGCCGGGTGGGAGTCCTCGGCGACCAGGCGCAGCGCGAGGGAGTGCATCGCGTCGCCGGCCAGGATGGCCTCGGTGGTGCCGAACACCCGCCAGGCGGTGGGCCGGTGGCGCCGGGTGTCGTCCCGGTCGATGACGTCGTCGTGGAGCAGGGTGAAGTTGTGGACCAGCTCCACCGCAGCGGCCGCGGCGACGGCCGTACCGGGGGCGCCGCCGAGGGCCTGGGTGGCGGCGAGGACCAGGGCGGGGCGGATCGCCTTGCCGGAGGAGGATTCGGAGGGCGTGCCGTCCGCCTCCCACCAGCCGAAGTGGTAGCCGGCCACCTTGCGCATCGTGCCGGGCAGCGAGTCGACGGCGGCCCGCAGCACCGGGTCGACCAGTCCGCGGGCGCGGGCGAGGATGTCCGCCGCCTCGTGGCCCTCTTTGTGGTCCCGCTCCAGTGTGGAGCTCGTCATGGGTTCCTCCCCCTGTAGGGCGTGTCCTGGGGCGCGTGGGACGGCCGACCCGTCGGGCGGCCGGATGGTGCCGGGGCGGCGGGCCGGTGGCCGTACGCACCGCGGCGCGCCGCCCGGCCGGGGACGGTGCCTCGGCCGGGCGGCGCGGTTCCGGGCTCGGAGCCCGAGCCCGGTGCCCGTCGTCAGCGCTGGGCGACGTCCACGTTCTCCAGTACGCCGATGGCGTCCGGTACCAGGATCGCGGCCGAGTAGTAGGCGCTCACCAGGTAGGAAATGATGGCCTTCTCGTCGATTCCCATGAAACGCACCGAAAGGCCCGGCTGGTATTCATCCGGAATTCCGGTCTGGTGCAGCCCGACGACGCCCTGGTTGTGATCGCCGACGCGCATCGCGATGATCGAGCTGGTGTGCCCGCCGATGATCGGGATCTTGTTGCACGGGAAGATCGGCACTCCGCGCCAGGCGTTGACGTGCTTGCCCTCGACCTCGACGGTGCCGGGGTTGAGGCCGCGCTTGTTGCACTCCCGACCGAAGGCGGCGATGGCCTTGGGGTGGGCCAGGAACATCTTGGTGCTGCGGCGGCGGCTGAGCAGCTCGTCCATGTCGTCCGGGGTGGGCGGGCCGGAGTGGGTCTGGATCCGCTGGTCGTACTCGGCGTTCTCCAGCAGCCCGAACTCGGGGTTGTTGATGAGCTCGTGCTCCTGGCGCTCGCGCAGGGCCTCGATGGTCAGCCGGAGCTGGTGCTCGGTCTGGTTCATCGGCTGGTTGTAGAGGTCGGCGACGCGACTGTGCACCTTGAGGATGGTCTGGGCGACGCTCAGCTCGTACTCGCGCGGCTTGAGCTCGTAGTCCACGAAGGCACCGGGCAGGTCGTACTCGCCCTGGTGCCCGGCGGAGAGGTCGATCACGGCCTCGCCGTGCTTGTTCTGCGCCTGCTGGAAGCCGTTCAGGTACTCCATGATCTGCAGCTGCAGCGACTCGGAGCGGTCGTGCAGCTCCTGGAAGGAGGGCCAGGAGAGCGCCATCACGGTGCCGGAGGTGGCGGCGCGGACGGTGTACGGCCACGAGCCGTCCTCCTCCTGGAGCGCCTCGTCGCCCAGGTGGTCACCGTCGGCGAGGGTGCCGACCACCGTCTCCTCGCCGTACTTGCCGGTACCGAGCCGGTCGAGCTTGCCGTGCGCGATGAGGAAGACCTCGCTGATCGGCGTGCCGGCGGTGACCAGGACCTCGCCCGCGTCGAACTGCCGCTGTACGAAGCGGCCGGCCAGCTCCTCCAGCACCGCCTCGTCCTGGTAGCCGCGCAGCACCGGCACCTCGGCCAGGGTCTGCGGGACGACCCGCACCTCGGAGCCGGTCTTGACGAAACTCACCCGGCCGCGGCCGACCTTGTGGCGCAGGCGGCGGTTGACCCGGTAGGTACCGCCGGAGACCTCCACCCAGGGCAGCATCCTGAGCAGCCAGCGCGGGCTGATGCCCTGCATCTGGGGCGCGGACTTGGTGGTCGTGGCGAGGTTCCGCGCACCCGCCGTGCTCAGGGACTGCTGCTGCCGGATCTCCGGCTGCGCGCCCGGCGCAGGAATTCCGGCATTGGTTTCGGTCGACATAGGGGGAGCCCTTCGCATGCCCGATGAAGTGTCGCCTTGCACAATCGTGTTACGGCTTACGGCTTCATGGTGGGCCCGTTCGGGGGCGTCCCGCAATCACTCATTCGAGTGGTTCCGAATAACCGAACAAATAGTACGACTAGATCACCTGATCGATATTTGTTCGATTATCTATTCGAAACTACCGGAATACCGGCCCCCATCTTCCCCCATCGGCGACCCCGGCGGGCGCCGATCGGACCCAGGAACGGCTAGAGCGGCCCGTTCCAGTCCAGCGTCGGCTCCAGCACTCCCTCCAGGGTGAGCAGCCAGCGCTTGACGTCGATCCCGACCCGGCCGCCGCCGAAGCCGCCGATCCCGTCCGCCGCCACCACCCGGTGGCAGGGCACCAGCAGGGCGACCGGGTTGGCCGCCATCATCTGCCCGACCGTGCGGGCGGCCAGGCCGGGTTCGGTGACGTCCTCGAACACCCCGCTGCGGGCGGCCAGTTCGCCGTAGGTGATGGTCCGGCCGTACGGCACCTGCTCCCAGAGCGTGCGCAACACGGTGCGGTGCGGCCCGGAGCTGAGGCTCCAGTCGATCGGCAGGCCCAACTCGCGGGTGCGGCCCGCCAGGTAGGCGCCGAGCCGCTCGGTGACGGCGGCGATCTTCGCCGGGTCGGTGCACGGCGGCGCCTCGCCGTCCCGTCCGCCGTAGCCGGCCGCCGC
The DNA here is from genome assembly GCF_055608425.1 of Kitasatospora sp. NPDC036934. NCBI lineage: Bacteria > Bacillati > Actinomycetota > Actinomycetes > Kitasatosporales > Streptomycetaceae > Kitasatospora > Kitasatospora sp. NPDC036934. The sequence goes on from NZ_JBVJQR010000012.1 coordinate 74,616, forward strand.
CACGCCCAGCGGCGTCACCGCGATGTGCATCGGGCCGCTGGGCAGCGGGGTCGGCACGGTCAGCCAGGACAACGACCAGGACTGCGACACGTTCGGGCCCCCACCCTCCACCAGGCCGGCCGCCGGCCGGTCCGGCGACCGGGGTGCGGCACCGGCCGGTCCGCCCCGTTCGCCATCGTACGGCGGACGGGGCGGGCCTCCGGCGGGTCGGTCGGCGATGCCCCCTCAGTGCCGCCCCTTCAGTTCGGTGGACAGCGCCCTCGCCCAGTGCGACAGTTCGGCGCGGTCCGGGGTGCGGCCCTCGCAGAGCACGGCGAGCTGCGCCTCGTTGATCCGGTTCGGCCCCGGGATCTCCAGCAGGTACGCCAGCTCGGCCAGCACGGTGGCCAGCCGCTCCGCGTCCGTGTGATCCAGGGTGGCCGCGGCCTGGTGGTGGCTGATGGTGAGCGAACCGGGCATGGTCAAACCTCCTCTGACCCCCACCGTCCACCGTACGACCGACCCGGCCACCCCGCCCGCCGCGGAGGCACACACGCGTGGGCGGAGCGACCGGCGGCACTCCGGAGCCGGCCGGGCACGGTGCGCGGTGGGCCGCACCGATGGTGGCCGGGGGTGCGCCCCGGAGCCGTCCGAGGGGTGAGTCAGGTGCTCGGGCCCTCCTCCCAGCGACGATTCCGTACGGCCGGTACGCCCAACACTACGGCCCCGGCCACCACTTGCCAGACCGCCCCGAACAACAGCACCCCGCCGGTGCCGAACCGGTCCGCCAACGGACCGGCCGCCGCCAACCCGAGCGGGATGAGGACGAAGGCCCCCAGCGCCCCGGAGGAGGTCAGCCGACCCAGCAGCTCGGCCGGGGCCCATCGCTGCATCGTGGCGCCGTACACCGTCCCGCAGACCGCCGAACCGATCCCGGCCAGCAACGCGCCGGCCACCAGCCAGGGCAGCGGCGCCCCGGCCGGCACCCCCGCCGCCGACCGCTGCCCCCGGACCGGCCGCGCCCGGCTCTCCTACCGCCGCGCCGCCGAGCTGTTCGCCGCCCGCACCCGGGCAGTCGGGCAGGGGTGGACGCTCCGGAAGCTGCGGACGGGGCGGCGGCGCACGGACCGGTCCGGTGGCTCCCGCGCCGTCAGGGAGCGGGTGCGTCGTGCGGCGGAGGTGGGGGCACCGCCCGGCGGCCGAGGAGGAGCAAGTCGTCCAGGGTGTCGGCCAGTTGGGTGAGGCTCGGCCGGTCGGCCGGGTCGAGGTGGAGGCTGGCGTCGATCGCCCCGGCGAGCGGGCCGGGCAGGCGGCGACGCCGGGACACCGGGTCGGCCGGGTTCAACGGCGTTCCGTCGAAGGGAAGTTCGCCGGTGGCGGCCCGATAGAGGGTGGCGCCGAGACCCCAGACGTCGGTGGCGGCGGTGAGCCGGCCGCCGACGGCCTGTTCGGGGGCGAGGTAGCCCTTGGTGCCGAGGCCCGGGCGGGCCGGGCCCGGTGGGCGGGCGATGCTGAGGTCGAGCAGCTTGGCGCGGCGGCAGTCGATGACGATGTTGGCGGGCTTGAGGTCGAGGTGCAGCAGCTTCTTGCCGTGCAAGTACCGTACGGCGGAGATGAGTTGCAGTCCGAGCAGGGCCAGGTCGGTGGCCGCCGGGCGGCGCGGCCGCCGGGCGAGCAGGTGGGCCAGGGTCTCGCCGCCGAGGGTCTCCGACACCGCGTACGGCTGGGGGCGTTCGCCGGTGCCGTAGCCGCGCACCAGGTGGGGGTGGGTGAACTCGGTCAGCCAGCGGCCCTCCCGGAGCAGCCGTTCGCGCAGTTCGCGGTCGCGGCGGCGGTCCGGCCGGAGCACCTTGACCACGCAGCGGCAGTCCCGCTCCTCGCTCCAGGCGTCGTAGACGTCCAGCCAGCCGGTGCGGCAGAGGTGGGCGAGCACCTGGTAGCCGGGGGCGATCGAAGCCCCGCCGGGCAGAGGCCGGGTGACGGTCATCGGGCGGCCCCCGTCGGGGTCGCGGCCCTGGCGAGCCGGGCGTAGCCGTCGTCGTGGGCGAGCAGTTGGCGATGGTTGCCGCAGGCGGCGACCCGGCCCTCGCGCAGCAGGACGACCCGGTCGGCGTTCCCTACGGTCAGCAGGTTGTGCGAGATGATGATCGTCGTCCGGCCGTTCATCAGCCGTCCCAGCGGCTCCAGGATCCGCCGTCCCGACTCCGGGTCGAGCCCGGTGGTCGGTTCGTCGAGCAGCAGCACGGGTGCGTCCCGGATCATCGCCCGGGCGATCGCGATCCGCTGGCGCTGGCCGCCGGACAGCAGCCGCCCGCGCTGGCCCACCACCGTGTCGTAGCCGTCCGGCAGCCGGCTGACGAACTCGTGGGCATCGGCGGCCCGGGCGGCGGCGGTGATCTGCGCGTCGGTGGCGCCGGGGCGGCCGTAGGCGATGTTCTCCCGGACGGTGCCGTGGATGACCAGGATCTCCTGCAGCAGCACCGCGAGGTGCTCGCGCAGGTCGGTCAACGCCAGTTCGCGCAGGTCGATGCCGTCCAGCCGGACGGCGCCGCGCTCCGGGTCGTAGAAGCGCAGCAGCAGCTTGGCGACCGTCGACTTGCCCGCCCCGCTCTCCCCCACCAGCGCCACCGTCTCGCCCGGTTCGGCGTGCAGGGAGACGTCGCACAGCGCCGGGCGGGCCGCGCCCGGGTAGCGGAACCACACCCCGTCGAGGGCCACCGCGCCGCGCACCCGGGCCGGGCGCAGCGGTCGCGGCGGAGTGGCCACCTGCGGTTGCTGGTCGAGCAGTTCGATGATCCGCTCGGCGGCAGCCGAGGCCGAGAAGAAGCCGTTGCTGAGCCGCCCGATCCCCTGGATCGGACTGTAGAGCCGACTCAACAAGGCGACGAAGACGAGGAGTTCACCCAGGGTGAGCCGGCCGCGGACCAACTCCCAGGCGCCCAGCCCGAGGACGATCAGCGCGCCGACCAGCTCCAGCAGCTCCACGATCGGTGCGAACAGCGCGCGCAGCCGGGTGGCCGCCATGGTCGCCCGGAACCGCGCCCGGTTCTCCCGCAGGAAGCGGTCCTGCTCCCAGTCCTGCCGGTTGTACGCCTGCACCAGCGCGATGTTGCCCAGCGTCTCCTCGGCGAGGGCGCTGACCGAACCGCTGCGGCGCCTCCGCTCCCGGGACGCCGCCCGCACCCTGGTGGAGAACCGCCGGGCGGTGAGCCAGAACAGCGGGGCGACCACCAGCGCGGTCAGCGCGAGGTCCCAGCGCAGGTAGAACAGCACGCCCAGGAAGACGGCCAGCTCGGCGACGTACGCGACCGCGTCCAGGACGCCCGAGAGCAGGAAGGTCTCGACCGCCTCGACGTCCGCGGTCAGCCGTGACAGTACGTCGCCGAGCCGCCGCCGCTCGAAGAAGCCCAGCGGCAGGCCCTGCAGGTGGCGGAACACATCCGCACGCAGGGCCAGCAGGAAGCGCTCGCTGACCCAGGTGGAGAGCGTCTCGTCCGCGAAGTCCAGGGCACCTGCCAGCAGGGTCAGCCCGGCGTAACCCAGCGCGACCGGCAGGAACAGCCCGAGTCTGCGCGGCACCAGGACGTCGTCGACGACCACCTTGAACAGCCAGACCATGGCGGCGTCGACCACCGGACCGAGCAGGACGAGCACCACCAGCAGGGCCAGCCAGCGCCGTCCCGCTCGGGTGTAGGGCCAGAACCTCCGGAACGTCCGCCGCAGCGACACGGGCGGCGCCGGAGCGACGACCGGGTCCGCCCGGCCGTCGCCGGTGCCGGTGCCGGGTGTGCCGGTGCCGGCAGCCGTCGACCGCCGCGGCGACCACACCCGCTCGTCCTAGCCCGGAGACCGTGTCCGTCAGCCGTCAACGCCGGCCGTGCTTGTTCTTGCGGCCGTGCCGACGACGACCGTGACCGGTCGTGTTGTTGGTGTTCCGCTCCTCCCGCTCGTTCCCGCGATCCCGGCGGGGCTCCCGCATCGCCGGCAGGAGGTTGGCGAGGATGCTCATCACTGCCACCTTTCTCTCGCTTGCGTCCCCACCGAGGAGTACGGACGGGCGGGCAGGGGTGCTCAGCGCGGGGCGCGGTCGGTGGTCGCCGCTTCGGCGCGGGGGCTTCGGCTCGGGCGCTTTGGGCTCGGGCCGGGGTGCGGTTCGGGCGCGGGGGCGGGGGCTTCGGCTCGGACCGGGGTGCGGTTCGGGCGCGGGGGCGGGCCTGGGTGCGGGTGCGGGGCCGGGTGGGTCACGGCCTCGGTGCCGGGTGGGTCACGAGGCCGTTCCGGCCGGTTCGGAGACCGTTACGCAGCCGATGGGCGACCGTGACACGGCCGGGCGGGGACCGCGACACGGCCCTCCTACCGTCACTGACGACGCATCGGCCGACGAGCACCACGGGCCGCACCGGCCGCACCGGCCGTACGAGCACCGCGGACCGTACCGGCCGCAGGCGTCGGCGAGAACCGCGGTCTCGCCACCGACGCGTTCACCAGAGCCATGAAGGAGCACCCCCGATGAGCAGGACCCGCACCGACCGTTCGCCCGCCCGCCGTCTGCTGGCGGTCTGCGCACTGACCGGCGCCGCGCTGATGACCGTCGTCACCGGCGGACAGGCCTGGGCCGACGGGACCCCGGCGGCCCCCGCCAAGCCGTCCGCCGCACCCGCGGCACCGGCGGGTGCGGCGGTCGTCGGGGAGCGCACGACCCCCACCGCCACCCCCTCCTCCGGCCGGACCGGCCAGCCGGCCCCGGCGGTCGCCACCGGCACCCCGTCGCCCGCGCACGCCCCGGCCGGCTCCCAGCCGCAGGTCCGCGAGGTGCCCAAGGGTGCCGCCCAGGCCGGTGACGGCTCGACCGCGACCGACGGCAACGGCCTGATGCTGGCCGGCGGCGGCGCCGTCGCGGCCGTCGGTGCCGGTGCGCTGGGCTTCGCCCTCCTGCGCCGCCGTTCCGGCGCGCGTGGCTGACACCCGTCCCGAGTCCGCCGGGCACCCCGGCGTCCTTCCCCCGCACCCGGCCGGGCGGGGAAGCGGCGCCGGGGCGCCCCCGGCGGCGGGGACCGACCAGCGGGGCGGTCGCGGGCGGCGGCGCGCCCAGCGCCCCGGCCCGAGCCTCCTGCAGCGAAGTGTCTTCGGTACGGCCGGCCTGCTCTGCCTCGCCCTCGGCAGCACCCTCGCACTGTCCGGCCGGGACACCCCGGTGGTGCAGATCGAGACCTCCGGCCACGACCCGGCGGCCACCGCGCCCCCGGCGAACACAGCCGGCACGACCACCACCCCCGCCGGAGCGCCCACGGCCCTCGCCGCCTCACCGCCCGACCGGCTGCTGATCCCCGCCATCGACGTGGACGCCCCGGTGACCGACCTCGGCCTGAACGCCGACGGCACGGTCCAGGTGCCCTCGGCCGACCACGCCGATCAGGTCGGCTGGTACCGCAACGGGCCCGCCCCGGGCGAGGCCGGTCCCGCCGTCCTGATCGGGCACCTCGACACCAAGCACGGCCCGGCGGTCTTCCAACGCCTGCCGGAACTCCACCCGGGCGACCGGATCGGGATCCGGCGAGCGGACGGGCGCACCGTGGACTTCACGGTCCGCAGCCTGCTCCAGGCCGCCAAGGACAACTTCCCCACCGACACGGTCTACGGCGACACCCCCGGCCCCGCGCTCCGACTGATCACCTGCGGCGGGCGGATCGGCCCGGACGGCCACTGGACGGACAACATCATCGTCCTCGCGGACCCGGCCTGACCGGGCCTTTCGTGACCGGCACGGCCTGACCGGGCCTTTCCTGACCAGGACGGGTCGGGGCAGGCCGGGCGGGACAGGACGGACCTGGCCGGGCCCGCTGCCCCGGCCCCACCGGAACGGCCGCCCGGCCGGACCGGGTAGAACTGCAGGACGGCAGAACCACAGCGAAGACAGAACCGAACCGCAGGCACGGCAGAACCGCGGGCACGACCGCCCGAGCACGAGGGGGAGCAGCGACCGTGGCACCACCGACCCCGCCCCGCCGCCGCGGCGCCGTGCCCGCGGCCGCCCTCGCCGTCCTCGCCGCCCTGACCGCCCTCGGTGTGCTGGCCTTCGGCCGACCCGCCCCCGGCGGCCTGCGGGACGACGGCCCGCGCGCGGCCGTCGCCCCGCCGAGCCCGTCCGCGGTGGCCAAGCCGCTCTGGCCCGGTCTGGCCACCGCGCCGCCGCCGGCCACCTCCCCGGCCGACTCGGCCACCCAGGCCCCGCCGCAGCCCGTCCCCGACCTGACCGTCCCGGGGCGCGACCTCACCGCGGTCGACGTGCGCACCCTCCTCACCAAGGACCCGGCGGTGACCGCCGAAGAGCGGCGCGCGCTCCAGTCCTGCACCGAGTGCGAGGTGCGGGCCCCCGAATTCCGCGACCTCACCGGCGACGGCCGGCCCGAGCTGATCACCGCCGTCACCACCCCCGGTTCGCTCGTGCTGCACGTCTACACGCTCGCCGACGACCGGGTCCTGCCGATCCTGCGGGTCCAGGTCCAGCAGGGGTTCAGCGCCGCGACCATCGACTCCGACCTGTGGCTGTACGAGCCGACCACCTACACCACCCGCACCAGCAGCCACTACCACTGGGACGGGCACCGGCTCGCCCTGGTCGAACGGCGGGTGGAGGGCGTCGGCCTGCTGCCGCCCGCCGACCAGGGCACCGAACCCCCGACCGTCACCGGCCCCGACCGCGCGCCCGCCCCGGCCCGCCCCGCCGGCGGCGGCGCGAGGCAGCCCACCCCCACCGGCGTGCCGTCCCCGTACTCCCCGCGGGCCACTCCCCAGCCGTCCGGCGCCCCCGTCCTCCCGGAAGCGAAGCGATGACCAGCGCAGCCGTCCCCGCCCAGCCGCACATCCTGCTCGTCGAGGACGACGAGGTGATCCGGGAGGCCACCCGGATGGCCCTGGAGCGCTACGGCTTCCCGGTCACCACCGCGGCCGACGGCCTGGAGGGGCTGGAGGCCTTCCACGCCGTCCGCCCCGACCTGCTCCTGCTGGACGTCATGCTGCCGCTGCTCGACGGCGTCGGCCTCTGCCGCCGGATCCGGGAGGAGAGCCAGCTGCCGATCCTGATGATGTCGGCCCGCACCGACCCGGTGGACGTGGTGTCCGGGCTGGAGGCGGGCGCGGACGACTACGTGGTCAAGCCGTTCGAGAGCGCCGTGCTGGTCGCCCGGATCCGTACGGTGCTGCGCCGCATCCGGGTCGCCCCGCCGGCCGAACCCGCCCCGGCCGAATCCGCCCCGGCCGCCCAAGCCGCACAGCCCGCCCAAGCCGCCCCGGCCGGCTCCGACGCCGCCCCGACCGGCGAAGCCGCCCGCGCCGTCCGCCACTTCGAGGGCCTGCAGGTGGACACCGACAGCATGGAGGTGCGGGTGGACGGCCGGCTCGTCCCGCTCACCCCCACCGAGCTGCGCCTGCTGCTGGAGTTCACCGCCGCGCCCGGCATCGTGCTGGAACGTTCCGGCCTGCTGGAGCGGGTCTGGGACTACGAGTGGGGCGCCGACACCCGGGTGGTGGACGTCCATGTGCAGCGGCTGCGGGCCAAGATCGGCTCCGGCCGGATCGAGACCGTCCGCGGCTTCGGCTACAAGCTGCGGCGCCCGGCATGATCCTGCGCCGGATGACCCTGCGCCGCCAGATCGCCGCCGCCGTCGCCGCCATCTCCGTGCTGGTCGCGGTGGCCGTAGGCCTGCTGGTCCACCAGGCGATGATCCGTCAGCACGTCGACCAGGCCCGCAGCGCGGCCCTCACCGCCCTCGGCTCGGCCCTGACCGACTACGGCCGCGGCATCGGCGCCCCCGGCGCAGCCCTGGACGACCCGGCGCTGCCCACCCGGCTGCACGACCTCGCCGCCGGGGGCCGGCAGGGCTCGCTGCTGGCCGCCGACCGGCAGGGCGAGTCGATGTGGGCGGCGGGCCCCGTCCAGGACGGGGTGCTCTCCGTCCGGGTGGACTTCACCCAGGACCGCCGGGCGATCGCCGACCTGGACCGGATCATCCTGATCACCGTCGTCGCCGCGGTCTTCACCACCGTGCTGGCCGGCGTCCTGGTCGCCGACCGGATCAGCCGCCGGCTGCGCACCGCCGCCACCGCCGCCCGGGGCATCGCGGCCGGCGGCACCGACACCCGGATCGGCGAACTCGTCGACGGGAAGGACGAGGTCGCCGACCTCGCCGCCGCCGTCGACCTGATGTCCCGCACCCTGCACCGCCGACTGGCCGACGAACAGCGCTTCACCGCCGACGTCGCCCACGAACTGCGCACCCCGCTCACCGGCCTGGTCACCGCAGCCGAACTGCTGCCGCCCGGCCGCCCCACCCAGCTGGTGCAGAACCGGGTCCAGGCGCTGCGCGCCCTGGTCGAGGACCTCCTGGAGGTCTCCCGCTTGGACGCCGACGTGGAGTCCCCCGACCTCGCCGCGGTCCCGTTGGAACGCGCGGTCCGCCGCACCGTCACCCTCACCGGCCTCGACGTCTCGGTCCGGATCACCACCGGCCAGGAGGTCCGCACCGACCTGCGCCGCCTGGACCGCATCCTCGGCAACCTGCTGGTCAACGCCCACCGCCACGGCGCCGACCCGGTCGAACTCCACGTCGACGGCCGCCGCATCACCGTCCGCGACCACGGCCCCGGCTACCCCGACGACCTCCTCCACCACGGCCCCCAGCGCTTCCGCACCAACGCCCCCGAACGCGGCCGCGGCCACGGCCTCGGCCTCACCATCGCCACCGGCCACACCCGCGTCATCGGCGCCACCCTCACCTTCACCAACCACCCCGCCGGCGGCGCCCTCGCCACCCTCACCCTCCCCCCGGACTGACCCCGACTCCCCCACCAACGCCGAAGGGCCGGCCCGATCGTGATCGAGCCGGCCCTTCCCACCACGGAGCCCCCTGTCGGGTTCGAACCGACGACCCCGCTTCACAAGCCCCGCACTGATCATGACGGAGCGTGACACCTGATGCCGCGTGGCGCCGAACCTGCAGTTCAGCGCCACGCGGTCGGCTGCGTGATCCATGTCCAGGCTCGGCTGCCTTACCGCCTACAAGTCAGAATGCCACCGCGGCACGTAATCTTGAATGAGCCTTCTGTCTTGATGGCGGCGGCGGCGATCTCTGCCGCCCGACTGACTGTCTCTCGAAAAGGGACGCCGCATTGGTCAGCCCACGCTTCGTAGGAGGCAAGGTGGGCGACGATCGGCGCTGGGTCGGTGATCTCGATGGTGCCGGGCAGTTCCCGCACCCAGATGTCCTTGAACGCCGTCCTTAGGTAGCCGGGGGCCTTCTCCAGGGAGAAGCGGGAGCTGAGGGACACCCGTGCTGGCCCCTCTGGAATGCCGAGGACGTCGCCCGCGGCCCTCGCCCAGAGCTGGTCCAGCTCTTGTTTGTCGGTGTCGCGGTTGGTTGAGGCGATAAGCACGCTGCCAGGCCGGAGGACGCGGGCCAGCTCTTTGATCGTGGCCTCGATATCGCTGACGTGGTACAGCATGTGCAGGGCGAGGACTGCGTCGGCGCTGTCGTCCGCGAAGGGCAGGGCCTGGGCGTCGGCCACCAGCACCGGCTTCTCGACGTCGGAGAGGATGCCCGCCGAGATGTCCATCCCGACGACCTGAAGGTCCGGGCGGTCCTTGTGCAGGCGGCTGACGAACTTGCCGTTACCGCAGCCGATGTCGAGGACCGTACCGCTGGTGTCGGCCAGCTCCTCAACGACGATCCCGGGCAGGTCGTACTGCGGCTGCTGCCACCGGTAGATCGACTGTCGGGCGGCCAGGTGGCGTCCGTCGGCGTAGGCGCTGTTCGCGAGGATCGCCTTGTCGGCGACTGCGGCGTCCTGCTGTGCGGTGTTGCTCGTCACTGGGGCAGCTCCGGAGAGTTCGTGAGTGCGGGTCGAGAGCAGGCTTCTCTGACATTCTCGACCTGACGACCAGCACCGAGCTGGAGCGCGACGGCCTGCTGGTCGCCCGCGCGAAGGTCGCCGCGGCCCGCTCGCGTGGCGAGCAGCCGTCGGACGGCGGCTCCACCGGCCGAACCGACACCAACGACTGACGGCTGCATCACGATGACCGCCGAGCACTTCTCGGTGGTCGAGCGTCTGGGCGGGGATGACTTCCTCGCCCAGACGCTCGGCCGCAGCTTCAAGGTCGCACGCGGTGAAGCCGCGCTGTACTCCTACAGCCTCCTGGTCCCCGACACCACTGCCGAAATCCGGCGGCGGCTCGGGCACATCCTCGACACGCCCGCAGGACGGTTCGCCGAACTTGTGGTCATCACCGAACTCCTGCAGACCACCACCCGGGGCGACAACCTCGCAGTCCCACGCGGCCGGGGGACTCTGCGGGAGCCTCGCGGGCCGACGACCACCAGCCGGTTGGGACCCGCGGCCGATCATCAGCCGGAGCTCCTGACCGGCGTCCTTCGTCCCTACGTGTTCACCACCGAACGTGCACGCAGTGCCTGCGCCTCGGCCAACGCCTGCCGCGAGAGGGGCATGCGCCCCCTGCCCTTCCGACAGGCGGGGACCTGGCGCATCGCTCGTGCGGGGCGTACCAGTGTGCTGGGGTCGGCCCCGTCCGCCAGGGTACGGGCCGACCCGGGCGGCGCGACCCGGTAGCGGGCGATGACCGCTCCCGTGGGTGTGGCGATGGACAGGTACGGCTCGTCCAGCCGCCGGTGGACGTTCACCAGCGCGTCGGCGAGGTCGGGTTGGACCGCGTAGAAGCTGTCGCGGTACGGCACCAACCCCTGCGGGCCGACGATCCGTTGGGTGCACAACCGCACCGGGAACGGGGTTTCCGGTAGGGCCGACAGCTGATGGTCCTCCGGGGTGTCCGGGCTCGCTGCGAGCTCGTCGAGCTGGTCCTGCGCGTCGGCCAGCCAGGTGTCGTCCGCGGCTCCGTGCCACCAGTCGAGCAGCACCGCGCTCCGGGCCTCGTGAAGCGGGCCGGTCCGGTCGGCCGGACCGCCCCAGACCACCGCGCCGTAGTACCGGGCCACCCGTGCGAACGCGGGCGTCGGCCGACCGGTCTCGACGGTGCACGCGGTCGGCGTACGGCCGAGCCGCCAGCGCCTGGGCGTACCACCGAACCGCCGCAGTACCCGGTCGATCGCCTCCACCAGGTGCGGGAGGTCGTCGCCGTCACTCAGCACGCCGCGCCAGTGGCCCGAGGCGAGGAGGGTGCCGATCAGCAGTTGTGCACGGGCGCCGCACCCCCACCGCCTCGGCGGGGCGGACAACGGGAGCCAGTCGAACCGGATCTCCCGGTCGCCTCGCGGCACGTCCGCCGGCCTGCCCGGACAGGCGCTTGGCTCGCAGTATTCGCAGGTTGGACGCACCAGATACCGGCGCAGGGCCCTGGTGAAGGTGGAGTAGGCACCGGGGTAGCCGAGCTCGACGACCTCCTCGAACAGGCAGGTCGCCAGGAGGTGCGGATCGTCGGCCAGCCGTCGTCGGCAGTACGGCAGGTAGACCTGGAACACATCCGGCGTCGGACTGCGCATGCCGGGGACCCGGCCGCCGCTGAGATAGGACCGCACCGTTTTGCGATCGTGCCCCAGATGCCGGGCGATCGCCGAGATCGACCAGCCTTGGAGCTGCAGCTCTCGCATCTCCAGATAGTCCCCTCTGGTGAGCATTACGGCCCCCTTGATGAAACCGCCTCAAAATCACGCCGAACGCACGCTTATGGCGAATTTTCCGACGAGCCAGAGACCCTACCGGAGCATCTGGCGAATGCGAAATGGACCGGATGAGGCCCCCCTTGATGCGCAGGTTTTCTGGGGAGGATACGACCTCCGTATGCGCCACCCCGCCGCGCCACCTGGGGAGAATCACCAAGCACACGCGGCAAGTTGTGAACATATGACCGCCGCCGCAATGGTGGGGAATTTTAGGGAGCGCATGGGAAAGATTTGCCCGTCAGCCCATTGAGATTGGCCGAGGAATTTTACGAGCGCACTGAAAATGAGCTATGAGAGGACGCCCGGATTGCGGACAATCGATGCGCCGGGCCCGTCGTTGATCCTGGCATGAGTGTAATTCGTAAGCGGCAAAATTTGTCCCCGAAAGACCGGGAGCCCGTGTGCAGCGTCGGGAGCTGGCTGTTTGTACCCGATCGCTCCAATGTCGCGGGAGATGTGCAGTGCGGCTACCTGTCGCGCAACGGCGAGCGGGTCGTCCTGTCGCACTGTTCCCGGCTGCTGGCCGACTTCCTGCGCACGATCCGCCACCTCCAGGAGGGCTACGCCGAACACGCCGCCTCCTCGACCTCGTCGGCCGGATGCTGACTCGCGCGACTCGGCGACGGACGAGCACTGCAGCGGACGGCACGGAACCGGGAGTTGACGATGTACGAGCCGATGGGGGAAGCCTCCCCCTGGTGCGAGGCAGGGCCCAGTGCGCTCGGCGTTCCGACCGCCGAGGGATGGGGCAACTGGGACAGCGGACAGTCCGGTCCCTTCGACCCCTGGGGGGCCCTGAGTGAGCTCACCCTGCTCGATACCGTGCCGCACCAGGCGACGAGGGAGTCCAGGGATGCCGTCCGGCACCGCCGTGAACAGCGCTCGACACCGTGGCCGCTGCTCTTCCGCAGGCTGTTCGGGGTGCTGACCGCCGTGACGGTCACCGCCGTCTGCGTGCTGGACTGGGTGCTCTGCTACAGCCCTCTGCGCGACCTCGCCGGCCCCCGGGCGCCGCGCGGAATGGACCAGCTGTGGCCGGTGATCATCTACGGGCCGTGGCTCGTGGGGAGTCTCTCGACGCTGCGCAGCACCCTGGAATCACGCAGGCTGGTGCACGCCTGGGCCGTGGTGGTCGTCTTCTCCGCCATCGCGACGGGGTTGTGCTCCTTCGAGGTGTACCGGACATCTCCCGACCCTCTCGACATCGTCGTCGCGGGCCTGCCGCCGATCACCTCGGCCGTCTGTCTGCACCAGCTGGTGCGTCAGCTCGCAGCATCCTCCCGTCCCCTCCGTCCGTCGCGACGGCGCACCGCGCACCGGGTGCCGCGACGACGCCACTGAGCCCGGCCGAAGAACCGTCCCATTCCCGGCCGTTCATCCGTGCGCCGACCGAAGGCCGCGACCAGCAGCTCTGCCCCCGGTCTCGCCTCGGAACGGGCGCACGCTCGTCGGCCCCGTGGCGGCAAGCCCCGCGCAGCAACCTCCGGGACGATCCGCCGGCTCCCTTCTGGCACGCCCGTGGCACAGCCCGGGTAGGACCGCGGCAACGACGAAGGGCCAGCTCCTCCGGATCATTCCGGAGGAGCTGGCCCTTCTACTGTGAGCCCCCTGTCGGGTTCGAACCGACGACCCCCGCTTTACAAGAGCGGTGCTCTGGCCAGCTGAGCTAAGGAGGCACGGTGGCCGTCCGCGACGGATCACGGCGGCACCGGGGGCAGTCTACCGGGCCGGGGTGGTGGGGTGGAGGGATATCCGGGGGTTGGCGGGGCGGGTGGGCGTGATGGAACCGATGCCTAATTCGGGGCGGACGGGGGCTGACAAGCGGCGGGAGCGCGGGTAGCGTCGCCGGGAGCCGGTCCGGTAGTGGTTCAGACCACTGACGGGCCGACGGAGACGAACGAACCCCCTTTACTCGGATCGTCCGGCACGTTCCTGCCGGTGAAGGAGAGAACGACCATGGCTTCTGTCACGTACGACCAGGCGACCCGCACCTACCCGGGGGCGACCAAGCCCTCGGTGGACGCGCTGGACCTGGAGATCGCGGACGGCGAATTCCTCGTGCTGGTCGGCCCGTCGGGCTGCGGCAAGTCGACCAGCCTGCGCATGCTGGCCGGCCTGGAGGACGTCAACAGCGGCGCGATCCGGATCGGCGACCGGGACGTCACCCACCTGCCGCCGAAGGACCGGGACATCGCGATGGTGTTCCAGAACTACGCGCTGTACCCGCACATGACCGTCGCGGAGAACATGGGCTTCGCGCTCAAGATCGCCGGCGTGAACAAGGCGGACATCCGCACCAAGGTCGAGGAGGCCGCGAAGATCCTCGACCTCACCGAGTACCTGGACCGCAAGCCGAAGGCGCTCTCCGGCGGCCAGCGCCAGCGCGTCGCGATGGGCCGGGCGATCGTCCGCCAGCCACAGGTCTTCCTGATGGACGAGCCGCTGTCCAACCTGGACGCCAAGCTCCGGGTGTCGACGCGTACCCAGATCGCGGGCCTGCAGCGCCGCCTGGGCATCACCACCGTGTACGTCACCCACGACCAGACCGAGGCGCTCACCATGGGCGACCGGGTCGCGGTGCTCAAGGACGGTCTGCTGCAGCAGGTCGACACCCCGCGCAACATGTACGACAAGCCCGCCAACCTGTTCGTGGCCGGCTTCATCGGCTCGCCGGCCATGAACCTGGTCGAGGTGCCGCTGGTGGACGGCGGGGTGAAGTTCGGCGGCTCGGTGGTCAACATCTCCCGCGAGGACCTGGCCGGCGCCCTCACCGACAAGACGGTGACCGTCGGCATCCGCCCCGAGCACTTCCAGATCGTCCCGGCGGGCGGCATCGAGGGTGTCGCGGTGACCGTGAACGTGGTCGAGGAGCTCGGCTCGGACGGCTTCGTCTACGGCACCACCCAGATCGGCGGCGTGGACAAGGACCTGGTCGTCCGGGTGCCCGGCCGCCAGATCCCGGCCCGCGGCGAGACGATCCACGTCGTGCCGACCGCCGAGGAGACCCACGTCTTCTCCACCGGCACCGGGGCCCGCCTCGGCCGCTGATCCCCGGCGCGCAGGCCCCTCTCGCGCGGAGCCCGTCGGACCGTCCCCGGTCCGGCGGGCTCCGTCCGTACACCCCCGCGTCAACACGGTGCAGGGACGAACCCGGACACTGTGTCACTCGATGGCGTGACGGAGGGCGATCCGGCCCGCACCCACCGCTACTCTCCTGAGGGTGAAGCAGCTTGTGCGCCGTATCGGCCAGACCGTCGCCCTGACCCTGCCGGTCGTCCTGGTGACCACCGGCACCCTCGCCGTGACCCGGGTCCCCTGGGCCCCACCGACCGGGCTCGATCAGCAGGTCGTGGCGGCGTCCAGCGGCGACGGCGCCGGCATCGGGCGCTCCGCCACCGCCGCCACCAAGACGGACGGCCTCGCCCCGCAGGAGTCGCTGCGGGTGGCGCTGCTGGACGAGTTGCGTGCCAAGAACCCGTCCGCCGCGCTGGACCTGCTGGAGCGCTCGATGCGCGAGCAGCCGGCCCTGACGCCGTACTGCACCTCGCTGGCCACCGAGTTGGGCAAGGCTGCGGTGCGCAAGTACCAGGGCGACGTGCAGCGGGCCCGGTCCTTCGCCCGCCCGGTCTGCGACGGCTCCTTCGCGGCCGGCGTCGTCGGCTGACCGCAGCCGGCTGACCGCAGCCGGCGGTCGGCACTTCACGACGGGTCCAGACCGACCGCCGGACCGCGTCACCCCCGCCGGCGCCCTATTGTTCAGCCATGACCGCTGACTCCGGCCCCGCCGCCGACCTCGCGTCCCAGCAGGCCCAGCCCCGGCCGACCACGACGCCCGTCACCCAGGCCGTGATCCTGGCCGGCGGCCAGGGCTCCCGGCTGCGCCCCTACACGGACGACCGCCCCAAGCCGCTGGTCGAGATCCCGGGGACGGGCACGCCGATCCTGGGCCACCAGCTGGCCTGGCTGGCCGCCGAAGGCGTCACCGACGTCGTGGTGTCCTGCGGCCACCTCGCCGACGTGCTGGAGGAGTGGCTCGACCGGGCGGAACTGCCGCTGCGGGTGCGCACGGTGGTCGAGGCCGAGCCGCTCGGGCGCGGCGGCGGCCTGAAGTACGCGGCGAAGGCGCTGCCCCGCCCGGACGAGCCCTGGTACGCCACCAACGGCGACATCTGGACCCGCTTCAGCCTGCGCGACATGGCCGCCTTCCACCACGAGCGGGACGCCGTGGCGACGCTCGCGCTGGCCCGGCCGCGGATCCCCTGGGGGGCCGTGGAGACCGACCAGTTCGGCAATGTGCTGGACTTCATCGAGGCCCCGCCCTCGCCCTTCCTGATCAACGCCGGCCTGTACGTGTTCAGCCCGGAGTTCGCCGAGCTGCTGCCGGACGTGGGCGACCACGAGCGCACCACCTTCCCCCAACTCGCCCGCAGCAAGCGACTCGCGGGCTACCAGCTGCCGCAGGGCGTGTACTGGCGCGCGATCGACACCGCGAAGGACCTCACCGAGGCGGCGAAGGAGCTGGCCGCCTACCGCGAGAGCTCCCGCTGACGCCCGGCGGGCACGCCACAGCGCTACGGCCGGGCGCTCCCCCACGGAGCACCCGGCCGTAGCGCGTCCGGCCGCCTCAGGTGGCGGTCGGCGTCCCCGGACGGGAGGGCTGCCCGCCGGACAGGTCGGACAGCGGGCCGCTGCCCAGCACCGGACCGCTGCCCAGCACCCCGCCGAGCAGCCCGGAGCCGTTGCTCGGGCTGGGCTTGGGCGCGGTGCCCGAGCCGCCGGGGGCCGGGGTGCGCTGGGCGGGCGCGGAGCCGGAGCCGGCCGGCGGGGCGGCGGGCGCCGGGGAGGAGCCGCCGGCCTCGGCCTTGCCGGAGTGCTTGCCGCTGGGCGTGGCACCGGCCGACTTGGCGGGGGCGCTGGAGGGCGCCGTGGCGCTCGGCGTCGGGGTGGCCGGGCGCGGGGCGGCGGGCGCGGGCGAGGTGGACGTGCCCTGGCCGCCGGGGGCGCCGGAGGGGCCGCCGGACGGCCAGACCGGGGTGCCGTACTCGCCGGCCGGGCGGCCGGGCGCCTGGTGCGGCCGGGCGCCGGTGCGGACGGCCGCGCCGAGCATCGAGCCGAGCAGCAGGGTCAGGCCGACCACGACGGTGGTGACCACCGCGCCGCGCCGCAGCACCCGGCGGCGCAGGGCGCCCGGCGCGCCCGCGCCGATCCGGCGCCAGGCCTCCAGGTTGAGCCGCCCGTCGAGCGAGGCGAACGGCGCCCCGGCGATCAGCAGTGGGCTCCAGGCCGCGAGGAAGATCAGGTCGGGGGTGTCGTACACCGGGACGGCCCGCCAGCTGACGGTGAACAGCAGCGCGGCGGAGAGCAGCATCGCCGCCCCGGCGGCGAGCCGCTGCCACAGGCCGAGGAGGGTCAGCACGCCGACCACGATCTCGGTGAACGACACCACCAGGCCGGAGCCGACGGGGTGGGCCATCGCGAAGGCCAGCAGCGGCTCGGCGACCTTCCACGGGTGCAGCGAGGAGAGCCAGCGCATCATCGAGCCGCGCTCGCCGCCGTCGAAGTACACCGGGTCGCACAGCTTGCTGAACCCGGCGTAGACGGAGAGCGAGCCGAGCACCGCGCGCAGCGGCAGCAGGACCAGCCCGAGGTCGACCCGGCGGCCGGGGTACCAGGGCTGCTTGCCGTCGGCGGCGGTGGCGGAGACCTCGGGCAGTTCGCCGCTCGGGGTCCAGCCGTGCGGTTCGCCGACCGGGCCGACGCCGGCGTCGGTGGCGGTGCCGCTGCCCTCGCGCGGCTGGCGGGGGACGGTCCGGGCGCCGGCGTAGGCGGGCAGCACCTGGGTGTCCTCGTCCAGGTCGGCGCCGGCCGGGGCGCCGCTGGTCCGTACCGCCTCCAGCAGCCGGGTGGCGGCGAGGTCCCCGGGGGCGGCCTGGCCGGTCCAGGTGACGGCGGTGACCCTGCCCTTGCGGCGCGGTGCACCGCCGCCGGCCCCGGCCAGCGCCGGGACGGCGGAGGCCGGCACGACGACCTGCGGGGTGACCAGCGGACGGCGGATCAGGCCCTGGTTGGCGTACGGGTCGCCGAACGCGGCGCCGGTGGACAGCAGTCCGGCCGGGGCCTCGATCAGCGGCGCCACCGGGGTGCCGAGCCGGAGCCGGAAGCTCGCCTGGGTGTTGCTGAGCCGCGCGGGGTCCGACGACACCTTGACGGTGTCGAGCCCGGGGCCCGCGTCTATCCCGGTGCTGCCGCCGCCGAACAGGGGGCGCCGAGGTGTTCTGGTGTCCACGTCCACGCCCGTCTAACCGGGTGACGGCCGCTTAGGACACTCTCTCGGGTGGATGTCCGGCGCATACTTGAAGTGATCATGAGAAAAGCGATCGGACCCGGTCGGGCCCGATCGCTTTTCACTCGGATCGCGGAGAATTCAGAAGATCTCCTGCGGGCGCGGTGCCCGCCGTGCTCAGCGCTTGGCGCGCAGTCGGGCGGCCTCGTAGAGCACGATGCCCGCCGCGACACCGGCGTTCAGCGACTCGGTCAGACCGCTCATCGGGATCCGCACCCGCATGTCGCAGGTCTCCGAGACCAGTCGGGACAGGCCCTTGCCCTCGCTGCCCGCGACGATCACGACCGGGCCGGTCAGCAGCTCCAGGTCGCCCAGCTCGGCCTCGCCGTCGGCGGCCAGGCCGACCACCATGAGGCCGGCCTTCTGGTAGGCCTCCAGGGCGCGGGTCATGTTGGTGGCACGGGCGACGGGCAGCCGGGCCGCGGCGCCGGAGGAGGTCTTCCAGGCACCGGCGGTCATGCCGGCCGCGCGGCGCTCGGGGATGACCACGCCGTGCGCGCCGAAGGCGGCGGCGGAGCGGACCACGGCGCCCAGGTTGCGCGAGTCGGTGACGCCGTCGAGCGCGATGATCAGCGCGTCCTGGCCGGCGTCGGCGGCCTCGACGAGCAGGTCCTCGGGGTGGGCGTACTCGTACGGCGGGACCTGCAGCACCAGGCCCTGGTGGTTCATCCCGCCGGTCATCTGGTCCAGCTGGGGCCGCGGGGCCTCCATCAGCGGGATGCCGCGCTCGTTGGCGGCCTGGAAGGCGTCCCGGACCCGGTCATCGGTGTCGATGAACTGCTGGACGTACAGCGCGTTGGCCGGGACGTCGCCCTGCAGGGCCTCGACCACCGAGTTGCGGCCGAAGACCAGCTCGGCGCTGCCCGCGCCGCCTCGGCCACCGCGGCCGCCGGCGCCGGCCCGGCGCATGCCGGCCCGGGCCTTGGCGTCCCGCTCGCGCTTCAGCGCGGCGTTGGCGGCCCGCTGCTTGGGGTGGCCCTTGCGCTCCTCACCGGGCGGGGTCGGGCCCTTGCCCTGGAGCGCCTTCCGGCTGTGCCCGCCGGTACCGACAGACGCACCCTTCTTGGATCCGGGGTTGCGGCGGTTCCTGCGTGCACTGTTGCCGGCCATGGCTGTACTTCCTGTCTGTCCGGCATGCCCGGCCGTCCCGCTCGGTGCGGTGGCGGCCTACGGCATGCGCTACGTCATGCGGGAGGGCCGCACCGGTCCGGTACGGCCCACCCATCACCCCGATCGTCAGATGGGGTTACTGGCTGTTGATCGTCCAGCGCGGGCCGGACGGGGTGTCCTCGATCACCAGCCCGGCCAGGCCGAGCTGGTCGCGGATGGCGTCCGCGGTGGCGAAGTCCTTGCGCTGTCGCGCCGCCTGCCGCTGGTCCAGGACCAGACGGACCAGCGAGTCGACCACTCCGTGGAGGTCCTCACCGCGCTCCGCCCCGGCCCACTGCGGGTCGAGCGGGTCGAGGCCCAGTACACCGAGCATCGCACGGACCTCGGCCAGTCGCGCCACCACGCTCTCCTTGTCGTCCGCGTTCAGGGCGCTGTTGCCCTGGCGGACGGCGGTGTGCACGACGGCCAGCGCCTGCGGGACGCCGAAGTCGTCGTCCATCGCCTCGGCGAAGGCCGGCGGCACCTCGGGCGCCGCGTCGACCTTGCCGCAGCGCTCGACGGCCCGCTGGACGAAGCCCTCGATCCGGCCGAAACCGGCCTCGGCCTCGCGCAGCGCGTCCTCGCTGTACTCGATCATCGAGCGGTAGTGCGCGGCGCCCAGGTAGTAGCGGAGCACGATCGGGCGCCAGCGCTGGACCATCTCGGAGACCAGCACCGAGTTGCCGAGCGACTTGCTCATCTTCTCGCCGGCCATGGTGACCCAGGCGTTGTGCACCCAGAAGGCGGCGAAGTCGTCGCCGTAGGCCTTGGACTGGGCGATCTCGTTCTCGTGGTGCGGGAAGACCAGGTCCAGCCCGCCGCCGTGGATGTCGAAGGCCGGGCCCAGGTACTTGTGCACCATCGCCGAGCACTCCAGGTGCCAGCCCGGACGGCCGCGGCCCCACGGGGTCTCCCAGTTCGGCTCGCCCGGCTTGGCGGCCTTCCACATCGCGAAGTCGCGCTGGTCGCGCTTGCCGGTCTCGCCCTCGCTCTCGGGCTGGCGCAGGTCGTCGAGCTTCTGGTTGGAGAGCGCGAGGTAGTCGGGGTACGACTTCACGTCGAAGTAGACGTTGCCGTCGACCGCGTAGGCGTGGCCCTTCTCGATGAGCCCCTGCATCATCTCGATCATCTCGGGGACGTGCCCGGTGGCCCGCGGCTCGACGGTCGGCGGCAGGCAGCCAAGCGCGCTGTAACCGTCGTTGAAGGCGCGCTCGTTCTCGTAGGCGATCTGCCACCACGGCGTGCCGAGCTCGCGCTCCTTGGCGATGATCTTGTCGTCGATGTCGGTGACGTTGCGGGCGAAGGTCACCTGGTAGCCGCGGTAGGCGAACCACCGCTGCATGATGTCGAAGTTGAGCCCGGACCGGATGTGCCCGATGTGTGGCGCCGACTGAACGGTAGCGCCGCACAGGTAGATCGAGACACAACCCGGTACAAGCGGGACGAAGTCGCGTACCTGGCGGGTGCTGGTGTCGTACAGACGAATGCTCACAGCGTCAAGCGTAGTGGGCGGCGGGGGGTGCCCCGCGACATTAACCGGGAACGGACCGGGCGTTCCCCGGGGAACGGCGGGACCGCCCCGGGGAATCGCGGCCCGTCCGGACCGGTCAGATGCCGCCGACCACCTTGCGCGGCGAGAGCCGGACGACCACCCGGACGTCGTCCGGACCGTCGTACCCGTACTTCTCCTCACCGCGGTACTTGAGGCCCAGCTCGTCGATCAGCTCCCGGCCGCCCTCGGTGGTCAGCTCCACCGAGCCGCGGACCTCCAGGTACTCGTACGGGTTCTCCGGCGGGTTGATCAGCAGCGAGACGCGCGGGTCCTTCACCAGGTTGAGGTGCTTGCGGCGGCCCTCGACGGTCGAGAACAGGATGTCGTTGCCGTCGCGCTTGACCCAGACCACCGAGGACTGGGGGCTGCCGTCCGGCTGGATCGTGGTGATCACGGCGAAACTCTTGCCGTCGATCAACGCCTTGGCACGGTCGGAGAGTTGGGCACTCATCGAAATCCTCTTCTCGTCGGCGGCGGTACCGGACCCGAGGGTGAGCTCCGCACGGGCCCGGACCGAACCCTACCGATTCGGACCCCTGCGACATCCGGTGAACACCCGTCAACACCTGCCTATTTCCGGCTGATCGACCGGCCGGTCGATCAGCCGGTCGATCGGCCGGCTGCGGACTCAACGCCGTTCGTACACCAGGGCGGTGGCGATCGCGGCCAGCCCCTCGGCCCGGCCGGTCAGCCCCAGGCCGTCGGTGGTGGTGCCGGAGACCGAGACCGGTGCGCCGACCGCGCCGGACAGCGCCGCCTGCGCCTCGGCCCGCCGCTTGCCGATCTTCGGCCGCACCCCGATCACCTGGACCGAAACGTTGCCGATCTCGAAGCCGGCCTCGCGCACCAGCCGGGCCGCCTCGGCGAGCAGCTTCACCCCGGAGGCACCGGCCCACTCGGGGCGGTCGGTGCCGAAGTGGGCACCCAGGTCGCCGATTCCGGCGGCCGAGAACAGCGCGTCGCAGGAGGCGTGCGCGGCGACATCGGCGTCCGAGTGCCCGGCGAGCCCGAACTCGGCGTCCGGCCACTCCAGTCCGGCCACCCAGAGCGGGCGGCCGGCCTCGAAGGCGTGCACGTCGGTGCCGATCCCCACCCGGGGGATCAGGGGCTCAGCAGGCATCGGCTCAGTAGGCATCGGAGGCCCTCCGGCGGGCGAGTACGGCCTCGGCGAGCACGAGGTCCAACGGACGGGTGACCTTGAACGCCTCCTCGTGGCCGGGCACCACGACGACCGTGCCGCCGTAGCGCTCCACCAGTCCGGCGTCGTCGGTGACCGGCGGGGCGTCGGCGCCGCCGACGGACTCCTCGGCCAGCGCCTTGGCGTGCACCTCGACCAGGGCGGCCCGGTCGAAGCCCTGCGGAGTCTGCACCGCGCGCAGGGTGGCGCGCTCGGGCGTGTCGAGCACCGGCTCGGGGTGGCCCGGGTTCGGCTCGACCCGCTTCACGGTGTCGGCCAGCGGCACCGCTGGCACCACCGCCGGGGCCCCGGCCCGGACGGCGGCCGCGACGGCGTCCACCACCTCGACCGGGACGAGCGGGCGGGCCGCGTCGTGCACCAGGACGATCCCGACGTCCTCGGGGATCGCGGCCAGGCCCAGCCGGACCGACTCCTGGCGGGTCGCGCCGCCGGCCACCACCCGGATGTCCTTGCCGTCCAGTCCGTGGCTGTCCAGCAGGGCGACCACCTCGCCCACCCCGTCGGCGGGCGCGGCGACCACGACCAGGCCGACCGCCCGGCTGCGGGCGAGGGCCCGTACGGCGTGCACCAGGAGCGGCACGCCGCCCAGTTCCCGCAGGGCCTTCGGGGCGCCGGGCCCCAGCCGCTCACCGCGGCCGGCGGCGGGCACCACTGCTGCTGCGACTGCTGCTGACGCGTTCAGGTTTCACTCCTTCGGCGAAGTGGGTATGGCCATGGCGTGCCCGGCGGGCGCGGGGCCCCTTCCGAAGAACCACTGGTCCACTGCCCGCCGCACAACTGCGCAGAAACGGTCTTGCAGGCCTGGACCGGCTCGGGTGGGGGGCGTCGTCCGGACACACCTCAGCGCCCGGAGTGCCACTGCACCACTCCTGGACGGTTCGTCCTGGGAGCGGCACGCCGGCACCGGGCGCTGTGGGCGTGGGCGGCAGCCCGACCGCACTACGAGGCGAGCACCTCGTCGAGCAGCGTCTCCGCCTTGTCCTCGTTGGTGTTCTCCGCCAGCGCGAGCTCGCTGACGAGGATCTGGCGCGCCTTCGCGAGCATCCGCTTCTCGCCGGCCGAGAGGCCGCGCTCGCGCTCGCGACGCCAGAGGTCGCGCACGACCTCGGCGACCTTGATAACGTCGCCCGAGGCGAGCTTCTCCAGGTTCGCCTTGTAGCGACGGGACCAGTTGGTCGGCTCTTCGGTGTACGGTGCGCGGAGCACCTCGAAGACCCGGTCCAGACCCTCCTGGCCGACCACATCGCGCACGCCGACGAACTCCGCGTTCTCGGCGGGCACGCGGAGCGTCAGGTCTCCCTGCTGCACCTTGAGCACCAGGTAGGTCTTGTCCACACCTTTGATCTGGCGAATTTCGATGGCCTCGATCAGCGCGGCCCCGTGATGGGGGTAGACCACCGTGTCGCCAACCTTGAACGTCATGTGACAGGACCCCTTCCGTGGCTTTCCAGAATAACACGCTTTGCGGCGCACCCGAAGGACGTTTTCGCAGGTCAGGGCCGGTCTCGGGGCTTGACAAGGACCCCCATGACGTGCTGCGACCGATGTTCGAGAGGGGCTTCCCGCAGGTCGGAGGCGGTTCCGAGGTCCGGCGAAACCCTTGCGCAACACCCCCGCAACCATGGTTGGATCTTGAGCTTTCGCCCCTTTCCGGGTCGTGATCAGATCGTTATTCGATCTTGGTCGAAGCTTGTCCTGCTGGTGACCGGTTCATGCCATGGATACCGCCGTCCGGCCCCCGCGCGGCCCCCGGAGTGCGACACGGGGACCACCCCGTGAGGACGGCATAAGTGAGGTCGATAATCTGAGACCTGACCTGTCGACACTTGACCTAGGAGTTGCCGCCGCCGTGAGCCGCAGCCTTCGACGCGGCAGCATCGCCGCCATCGCCGCCATCGCCATCGCCTCGCTGTCCTCCTGTGCCGCGAACAACACGCCGGACACCCTGCAGATCAAGCCGGACAACGCGGCGGCGACCCTTGGGACCAACCTTCGACTGAACAACATCGTGGTCGTCACCGGGGTCGGCACCTCGGGTGACTACACGGGCCCCGCCAACGTGGTCGTGAACATCTCCAACACGGCCACCACCCCGGCCGAGCTGCAGTCGATCACCGTCGGCAGCGCCAGCGCCACCTTCGCGGACGCCGCAGGCGCCCCGCAGCCCACCATCGTGATCCCGGCCGGTGGCTCGGTGGCGATCGGCGGCCAGGGCAACCCGTCCGCCACCCTCGGCTCGGCCTCCGTCCACGTCGGCGGCTTCGCCCCCACCACCTTCGCCTTCAAGGACGGCCAGAAGGTCGAGGCCCAGGCCGGCGTCAGCCCGGACTCCGACAAGGGCCTGTACCAGGGCTACGGGCCGACCCCGTCGGCCGCGCCCACCAAGAGCGCCTCCCCGGCCGCCACCGCACCGGCCACGCCGACCGCCGGTGCCACCACCCCGGGCGCTCCGGCCACCCCGGCGACCGGTGCCACCACGCCGGCCACCACGGGTGCCCCGGTCGCGCCGGTCTCCGGCACCACCGCTCCGGCCGCCCACTGACGCTGCGCACCCCGCCTCCCGCCGGCCCCTCCCGGGTCGGCGCGGGGCTTCGTGCGTCCCGGTGACCGCTCCGCCGGTCGCGGCCGGTGCCGCACAACGCGAAGGCCCCCGCCGACTGTCGGCGGGGGCCTTCCGCGTCTTCGCGGGCCCGCGGTTTACGGCTCGAACTTGTAGCCCAGGCCGCGGACGGTGACCAGGTAGCGCGGCGCGCCCGGGTCGGGCTCGATCTTCGCCCGCAGGCGCTTCACGTGGACGTCCAGGGTCTTGGTGTCGCCGACGTAGTCCGCGCCCCAGACCCGGTCGATCAGCTGCATCCGGGTGAGCACCCGGCCCGCGTTGCGCAGCAGCATCTCCAGCAGGTCGAACTCCTTGAGCGGCAGGTCGACCTTGGCGCCGTCGACCGTCACCACGTGCCGGTCCACGTCCATCCGGACCGGGCCCGCCTCCAGGGCGCCCGGGCCGCCGCCGTTCTCGCCCGCGCCGCCGTCCTCGCCGCGGCGGCGCAGCACCGCGCGGATCCGGGCGACCAGCTCACGGGTGGAGTAGGGCTTGGTGACGTAGTCGTCAGCGCCTATCTCCAGGCCGACGACCTTGTCGATCTCGCTGTCCTTGGCGGTCACCATGATCACCGGGACGTTGGAACGCACCCGGAGCTGGCGGCAGACCTCGGTGCCCGGCAGGCCCGGCAGCATCAGGTCGAGCAGGACGAGGTCGGCGCCGTTGCGTTCGAACTGCTCCAGGGCGTCCGGGCCGGTCGCGGCGACGGCCACCTCGAAGCCCTCCTTGCGGAGCATGTACGAGAGGGCGTCGCTGAACGACTCCTCGTCCTCGACCACCAGTACTCGGGTCACGATCAGGCCTCCGGGGCAAGCTGGGTTGTCTTTGTCAGGGGTTGTTCCCGCTCCCCGGCGGGGAGCGAACGGGCCGCACGGTGGGTGCGGTCCGCGGTGAGGGTCCGGGGTGCCGTGGCGGGCCCGGCGGTGTCGGCACCGGGTTCGTCGCGGGGTTGGTCGGTGGGTCCGTCGCGGGGTTCGTCGGTGGTGGACCCGGCGCCGTCGAGGTCCGGGGCGGGGCCGTCGTCGAGGTCGTCGTCGACGTCACCGAGGTCGCCGTAGTCCTCGAAGTCGTCGCTGCCGTCGAGGTCGTCGTCGCCGTCGTCGGTGGGGGCCTGGCCGGCGGGCAGCCGGACGGTGAAGGTCGAGCCCTGCCCCTCCACGCTCCACACCGAGACGGTGCCGCCGTGCGAGGCGGCCACGTGCTTGACGATGGACAGGCCGAGGCCGGTGCCGCCGGTCTGCCGGGAGCGGGCCGGATCGACCCGGTAGAACCGCTCGAAGACCCGCTCGCGGTCCTTCTCTGAGATGCCGATGCCCTGGTCGGTCACCGAGATCTCGATCAGCTCGCCGTCCGCCTCGCCGAGCGCGGCGGCGCTGGAGATCCGGCGGGTGGCGATGGCCACCCGGGTGCGGGGCGGGCTGTAGTTGACGGCGTTCTCCACCAGGTTGCCGAGCGCCGCGGCGAGCTGGCCGCGGTTGCCGTGCAGGTAGAGCCCGGCGATGCCGCCGGCCGCGATCAGGATCTGCTTGGCGGCGGCCTGCTGGCGGCAGCGGTCGATCGCCTCGGCGATCAGCTCGTCCACCGCGACCGGCTCCGGGTCGACCATCAGCCGGTCGTCCTGGACCCGGGAGAGGTCGATGATCTCCTGCACCAGGCTGGCCAGGCGGGCCGCCTCGACCTGCATCCGGCCGGCGAAGCGCTGCACCGCCTCCGGGTCGTCGGACGCGTCGACGACCGCCTCGGACAGCAGCGACAGGGCGCCGACCGGGGTCTTCAGCTCATGGCTGACGTTGGCCACGAAGTCCCGGCGGACGGCCTCCACCCGGCGGCGCTCGGTCTGGTCCTCGACCAGCACCAGCACCAGCCGGGAGCCCAGCGGGGCGACCCGGACGGAGACCGCGAGCGGCTCCGCCGCGCGGGCCGCGCCCGGGCGGGGCACCTCCAGCTCGACCTGCCGGATCTCGCCGTCCCGGCGGGTGGCGCGGGCCAGCGCGAGCATCGGGTCCACGGCGACGGCACCGCCGCGCACCAGGCCCATCGCGTACGCCGCCGAGCTGGCCTTGACCACCTCGTCCCCCTCGCCCAGCACGATCGCGCAGGAGCGGAGCACCGAGAGCACGGTGTCCACCCCCGGCGGCAGCGGGGGCTCCGGGGTGCCGGTGCCCAGTGCCTGGTACCGGCCGTAGTGCTTTCCGCCCGTGTGCTTGCCCTTGGCCTGCTCGCGCTCGCTCCAGCGGAAGGCGATGGAGGCGGTGAGGCCGACGCCGAGCCCGGCTATGGCACAGGCGGCGGCAGCGGCCACATTCACGTCCATGTGGTCAGCGTAAGCGCACGGCCTGGCCACTCCCCAAGGGCTGAGTCAAGGCATCGGCCATGCGTTGCTGAGAATTCACCTTCACGTAGCTGCCGATTCACCGCACCGGCCGTGCGTCGTCGCCCGAACGGCACAGAGTTGGCCAGGCAGCCCGTGTGGGAGAGATCGCTGCGCCGAACAGCGGCCACGGTCTCGGGTGTGCGCGTACCATTCGCGCCACCAGCAGCGGTCGCCCGGACCCCGGAACGACGGTCGGACGGGCTGACCGGTCGGCACCGCCACCGACACAGCTACTGAGGAGAGAACATGCGCGACGCGTACCACGAGGAACTCGATGCGATCGGCGACGGCCTGGTCGAGATGGCCCGGCTGGTCGGCTCCGCCCTGGGCCGGGCCACCACCGCACTCCTCGACGCGGACCTGGCGCTGGCGGAGGGCGTGATCGCCGCCGACGAGAAGATCAACGATCTCCACCACGACCTCGAGAACCGCGCCATCGACCTGCTCGCCCGGCAGCAGCCCGTCGCCACCGACCTGCGCATCGTGGTCACCTCGCTGCGGATGAGCGCTGACCTGGAGCGCTGCGGGGACCTCGCCCGGCACGTCGCCAAGGTCGCGCGGATGCGCTACCCCGAGTCGGCGGTACCGGCCGACCTGCACTCCACCGTCCTGGAGATGGGCCAGCTCGCCCAGCGCCTGGTGGCCAAGGCGGGCCTGGTGATCGCGACCAAGGACGTCGACAAGGCCCTGGAGATGGAGCAGGACGACGACCGGATCGACGCCCTGCACCGCGAGCTGCTGTCGCACCTGATCGACGAGCGCTGGCACCACGGCATCGAGACCGCCGTCGACATCACCCTGGTCGGTCGCTACTACGAGCGCTTCGCGGACCACGCGGTGTCGATCGCCAAGCGCGTCGTCTACCTGGTCACCGGCGAGCACGTGGCCGAGTTCGTGGCCGCCGCCGAGGCCGCCACCGAGGCGGAGTGAGTCCCGCTCACCCCGGGGGTGAGTAAACCTATGGCGAGGGTGGTGCGGGTGCACGGTTTTCCGGGCGCCCCACCACTGCGCGCCTGTTGACGCTCCCTCCGAACGGCGGCTTCACTCGACGGTGGGGCACCGGAGTGTGCCCGTCACTAGGAGGGAAGAGCTCGATGAAGGCCAACCCGACCCGACCGGCACCCGCCCACACCACCGTCGAGCCGCCCGCCCCGAAGCTGTTGCCCGTCCTCGCGGCGGGCTGTGGCTGCGGCCCGGGCTGCGGCTGCGGCTGCCAGTCCGGAGCGCCCTGCCAGTGCGGCGGCGCCGACGGCGGCTGCTGCGGCGGCCACTGAGGCAGCCCGCCGCGAAGGACCCCGGAGGCGTCCCGGGGTGCACGCCCGTGCACCCCGGGACGCCTCGTCTCCTGGCCGCCCGGATCGTCAGAACAGGACGTCGGTGCAGGAGTAGAAGGCGTTGCCCGTGTCGGCGATGGTCCAGACCGCCACGACCACCTGGTGCCCGGTGCGCCCGCCGGGGACGGTCGCGGTGTGGCTGAGGGTGCTCGGCACCTGCTGCCCGCCGTACGGGACGGTCAGGAAGGGCGTCAGGTCGAGGCTGTCCCGGGTGATCGGCTGGGAGGCGTCGTAGCCGGGCTTGGTGAGGTAGTACTCGAAGTCGGTGGTCGCGTGCCGGGCGGTGAACTTCCAGGTGAAGGTGAGCTGTTGGCCTGCCGTCACCGGTGTGGTCGGCCAGGCGCCGCCGTGCGGGTCGTCCAGTTCGGCGAAGCGGGAGTTGCCGCCGGCGCAGATGGTGCCGTCCGAGGGCCCGGCCGCCGGGAAGCCCTTCGGGCCCTCGACGCTCTGCGGCTCCCACTGGATGTCGCCGCAGTCCCACGGGACGGCGCTCGCGTCCGCGTCGCAGAGCGCGGCCCGGCTGGGCGGGCCGGTGATGTAGCCGTGGGACTGGGCCGGGAAGGCCAGGGCGAGCGGGATCGCCAGCGCGGCGACGGCCGCCCCGACCAGATGACGTGTGCGCATGGTGCTCCTCCGTGGGGGTGGATGGAGAGTGCACCGGGGCGCAGACGCGCGCGCGTTGGGGGTGCGGCGGCCGGGACATGGAGGAACCCTTGGCATGCCTGCGCCAGCCCGGTGCCCCCACGGTAGGAGCCGGCGCGGGCGCCCGTCAATGGTCTGAACCATTTGGATCCGACCCCAACTGCCGCCCGGCACAAGCCGGTTGGGCGACGAAGGCCCCGCCCCCGGCGAAGCCGGGAGCGGGGCCTTCTCGGCAAGTGGCTTACTTCTTGCCCTGGTTCTTGACCGCCTCGATGGCGGCCGCGGCGGCGTCCGCGTCGAGGTAGCGGCCGCCCTTGGCGACCGGCTTGAAGTCGGCGTCCAGCTCGTAGACCAGCGGGATGCCGGTCGGGATGTTCAGGCCCGCGATGTCGGCGTCGGAGATGCCGTCGAGGTGCTTGACCAGCGCGCGCAGGCTGTTGCCGTGGGCGGTGACCAGGACGGTCTTGCCGGCGGCGAGGTCCGGGACGATGGCGTCGTACCAGTACGGGAGCATCCGCTCGACGACGTCCTTCAGGCACTCGGTGCGCGGACGCAGCTCGCTCGGGATGTCGGCGTAGCGGGCGTCACCGGCCTGCGAGTACTCGGCGTCGTCGGCCAGCACCGGCGGCGGGGTGTCGTAGGAGCGGCGCCACAGCTGGAACTGCTCCTCGCCGAACTCGGCCAGGGTCTGGGCCTTGTCCTTGCCCTGCAGCGCACCGTAGTGGCGCTCGTTCAGGCGCCAGCTGCGGCTGACCGGGATCCAGTGCCGGTCGGCCTTGTCCAGGGCGATCTGCGAGGTCCGGATGGCGCGGCGCAGCAGCGAGGTGTGCACCACGTCGGGGAACAGGCCCTCGGCGGCCAGGAGCTCGCCACCGCGGGCGGCCTCCTTCTCGCCCTTCTCGTTGAGGTCGACGTCGACCCAACCGGTGAACAGGTTCTTCTGGTTCCACTGGCTCTCGCCGTGACGGAGCAGGATGAGTCGGTACGTCGTGTCAGCCATGGCCCCCAGCTTAGTGGAGGGCCCGAAAACCCCTGGTGGGGACCTTGGACGGCTGTGTAATCTGTGCCGCGGCTATCTGCCACTTACACCCGTCGGCTGACCGGGCCTGCCCGCGCCGCTCAGCGGACGCCTGCCCTCGGGAGCCCCCACATGCTCGTCGCCCCAGCCGCGGACACCCGGTTCCGAAGAATGCTCCGCGAGACGGCGGGCGGGTTGCCGCGGGCGTTCTGGTGGCTCTGGGTCTCGACGCTGGTCAACCGGCTCGGCGCGTTCGTGGTCACCTTCCTGTCGCTCTACCTCACCAGCGACCGGGGGTACTCGGCTTCCTACGCGGGCCTGGTCGCCTCCCTGTTCGGGCTAGGCGCGGCGATCTCGTCGATCGTCGCCGGCATCCTGGCCGACCGGATCGGCCGTCGGCCGACCCTGGTCGCCGCCCAGCTCGGCACCGCCCTGTGCACCGCCGTGCTCGGCTTCACGGACGGCCAGGTGGCGATCGCCGTGGTGGCCTTCCTGGTCGGCTTCTGCAACAACGCCACCCGGCCGGCCATCTCGGCGATCATCGCGGACATCGTCCCGGCCGCCGACCGGGTCCGTGCCTACTCGCTGAACTTCTGGGCGATCAACCTGGGCTTCGGCCTCTCCTCGGCCGTCGCCGGCCTGATCGCCACCTACGGCTACCTCACGCTGTTCCTGTTGGACGCGGTCTCCACGCTGCTCTGCGCGGTGGTGATCTTCGTCAGGATCCCGGAGACCAAGCCCGACACCCCGGCGGCGCAGGCGGACGAACCGGCGGTCGGCCTCGGCACGGTGATCCGCGACAGCCGCTTCATGGCGGTGGTCGGGCTCACCCTGCTGCTCGCCCTGGTGATGCAGCAGTCCTCCACCACGCTCCCGGTGGCCATGGGCGAGCGGGGGATCACCTCCTCCCAGTACGGCATGGTCATCGGCCTGAACGGGCTGCTGATCGTGCTGCTGCAGATCCCGCTCACCCGGTGGGTCGAAGGCCGCAGTCGAACGGCGATGCTGGCGGCGGCCTCGCTGCTGATCGGCTGGGGCTTCGGGATGACGGCCCTGGCCGGGACGTCGGCGTGGTTCTACGCCGTCACCGTGGCGGTCTGGACGATCGGGGAGATCGGCTACACGCCGACGCTGATGGGTCTGGTCGCCGAGCTGTCCCCGACCCACGCGCGCGGCCGCTACCAGGGCGTCTACTCGCTCGCCTGGTCGCTCGCCCTGTTCCTCGGCCCGGCCGTCGGCGGTGTGGTGCTGGACGACGCCGGTGGCGGGGTGCTGTGGGGCGCGTGCGGGGTGTGCGGCACGGTCGCCGCGGTCGGATACGCGGTGCTGGGGAAGCGGTCCGGAGCCCCGGCCAGGGCGACCGGGACCGGAGGCGTGGCGGCCGTCGCGGTGGCGGAGGCCGAGACCACGACCGAGACGGCGCCCGACACGGCGGCCGAGAAGGCTCCGGCGGGCGCCTGAGCGGCCCGGCCGGGGGCGGTCGGAGTGAGTCGGAGTGAGTCCGGTCGGCGGGCGGGAGTCGGTCAGCCGGAGACCGGTCAGTCGGCGGTCGGGGCGGCCAGGTGGGCGAAGGCGGCCAGGTTGCGGGTGGACTCCCCGCGCTTGGTGCGCCACTCCCACTCGCGCCGGATCGCCGAGGCGAAGCCCAGCTCCAGCAGGGTGTTGAAGGGCTCGTCGGCGTTCTCCAGCACCGTGCCGAGCAGCCGGTCGACGGCGTCCGGGGTGAGCACCTCCAGCGGCAGCCGACCGGCCAGATAGACGTCGCCGAGCGCGTCCATCGCATAGGCGACGCCGTAGAGGCGGGTGTTGCGCTCCAGCAGCCAGCGGTAGACGGCCTCGTGGTTCTCGTCCGGGCGTCGGATCACGAAGGCGTTCACCGACAAGGTGTGGTCGCCGACCCGCAACGCGCAGGCGGTGCTCAGCTTGCGGGTGCCCGGGAGGGTCGCCACCAGGGTGTACGGGTCGGCGGCGGCCGGCTCCCAGGCCACCCCGGCGTCGTCCAGGGCGGTGCGCAGGAGGGTCAGGGCCTCGTCCTTGGTGCGGATTGCCATGGGGGTGACGTTACTCGGCGGTACCTCTCTCCGGCAGCCCGGGAGGACCCGCCGGGGCCGCTCAGGCCCGGCGGCGGGCCACCGCCAGCCGGCCGGCCGGGCGGGCCAGGCTGCCGGCGTACACCTCGGCGGTGGTCGCCGCGGCGGTGTCCCAGCCGAAGGCCGCCGCGTGCCGGGCCGCCGCCGCGCCGCGCCGGGCCACCAGCGCCGGGTCGGTGACGTACGGCTCCAGCGCGTGCGCCCACGCCATCGGGTCGTGGCCGTGCACCAGGGTGCCGGACTCGCCGTCCCGCACGGCGACCGGCAGGCCACCGACCGCGGCCGCCACCACCGGGGTGCCGCAGGCCTGGGCCTCCAGCGCGACCAGGCCGAAGGACTCGCTGTACGAGGGCATCACCAGGGCCGTCGCCGCGCGGTACCAGTCCGCCAGCCGGGCCTGGCCGACCGGGGGGTGGAAGCGCACCACATCGCCGATGCCCAGCTGGGCGGCCAGCTTGTGCAGGCTCTCCGGGCGGGCCAGCCCGGTGCCCGACGGCCCGCCGACCACCGGCACAACCAGCCGCTCGCGCAGCTCCGGACGGCGCCCCAGCAGCGCGGCGACCGCCCGCAGCAGCACGTCCGGCGCCTTCAGCGGCTGGATCCGTCCGGCGAACAGCAGCACTGCGGCGTCCTGCGGCAGGCCCAGCCGGGCCCGGGCGTCGGCCCCGGCCCGCGGGCCGCCGGGGCGGAAGACGTCCAGGTTGACCCCGGGGTGGACGACGGCCAGCTGGTCCGGCCGGGCGGAGTAGTGCAGCGCCAGCTCGGCGGCCTCCTCGGTGGTGTTGGCGATCAGCCGGTCGGCCGCCTCGACCACCTGGGTCTCGCCGATCACCCGGGCCGCGGGCTCGGGCGTGTCGCCCTCGGCCAGCGCGGCGTTCTTGACCTTCGCCATGGTGTGCATGGTGTGCACCAGCGGCACCCCCCAGCGCTGCGCGGCCAGCCAGCCGACCTGCCCGGAGAGCCAGTAGTGCGAGTGCACCAGGTCGTAGTGGCCGGGGCGGTGACCCGCCTCCGTCCGCAGCACCCCGTGGGTGAAGGCGCACAGCTGGGCCGGCAGGTCCTCCTTGATCAGACCCTCGTACGGCCCGGCGGTGACGTGCCGGACCAGCACGCCCGGGGCCAGCTCGACGGTCGGCGCGTCGTCCGAGCAGATCGCCCGGGTGAACACCTCGACCTCGATGTTGAGCTCGGCCAGGCGCTTCGCCAGCTCGACGATGTAGACGTTCATCCCGCCGGCGTCCCCGGTACCGGGCTGGTGCAGCGGCGAGGTGTGCACGCTGAGCATGGCTATCCGGCGCGGGCGCCGACGGCCCGGGACCAGCGACTGCAGCCGGCCGCGCGCGGGCGCGGCGGACTGGGCACGGCGTACCGAACGGACGGGGTGCTGGATCACCTGGCTGAAGCCTCCTCGTGTGCGGCCCGTCTCGGCGGTCCGCGCGAACGGGCCACCGCATGTCCGGTGTGCGCTGCCCCGTCCCGGGCACACATCACCACCAGTGTGCCAACCACCTCGCGGTCGTCCGGCATTCCCGGTCCCGGCGACTGGTCGGCCGGGGCGGCATCCGCGCAGGTCAGCGCGGTGGCCGACCGGCCCTGCGGGCGCCGACTACCCTTCTGGGCATGGCTGCCTCCTTCGACCCCGCGACCGCCGCGCCCGCCCGCGGACGGACCGGACGGCCGGTCGGGACGGTCACCCGGGGCACCACCAACACCAACCGGCTGCGCCGGATGGACCGCTGGATCGCCCACACCATGGGCCGGACGCTGCGTGCCGCCGAGCGGCCGCCGGTGGCGGTCGACCTCGGCTACGGCGCGGCGCCGTGGACGGCGGTGGAACTGGCCGGACGGCTGCGCACGGTGCGGCCCGACGTCCGGGTGGTCGGGATCGAGATCGAGCCGGAGCGGGTCACGGCCGCGCTGCCCTACGCCGAGCCGCCGCTGCTCACCTTCCGGCGCGGCGGCTTCGAGGTGCCGCTGGACGGCGGCGGGCCGGCCCAGCTGATCCGGGCGGCCAACGTGCTGCGGCAGTACGACGAGTCGGCGGTGGCCGGGGTGTGGGAGCGGCTGTGCGCCCGGCTCGCGCCGGACGGGCTGCTGGTCGAGGGCACCTGCGACGAGATCGGGCGGCGGCACGTCTGGGTCGCGCTGGGGCCGGAGGGGCCCCGGACGGTGACCTTCGCGGCCCGGCTGGGCGGCCTGGTCCAGCCCTCCGACCTGGCCGAACGGCTACCGAAGGCACTGATCCACCACAACGTGCCGGGGCGTCCGGTGCACGCCTTCCTGACCGACTTCGACCGGGCCTGGGCGGCGGCCGCGCCGTACGGGGCGTTCGGGGCGCGACAGCGCTGGGTGGCGGCCTGCACCGCGCTGGCGGGCAGCTGGCCGCTGGTGGACGCGCGCGGGCGGTGGTGGCAGGGCGAGGTCACCCTGCCCTGGACGGCGCTCGCGCCGTAGCGGGCGACTCAGGGCCGGGCCGTAGCGGCTGGCCCAGGGCCGTGGCGGGCGGCCCAGGGCCGTGGCGGGGCGGCCCAGGGCCGGGCCGTCGAGCGGCTGCGGCCCGGGTGAGCGGACGCGCCGCCGCACCGCCGTAGCGGACCGGGTCGACCGGGACATCGGCCCTGGCCGGAGCGGCGGAGCACCGTAAGATCATCTCCGCTCGGGGGGTGCTCGAATGGTCGAGGACCGGCTGTGTGCGTGGGGGTCCAGGGATGACGACGGGCGGGCGGAACAACAAGGCGATCATCGCGGTGGGGGCCACGATCGTGTTGGCCTGTGGCGCCATGGCCGGGATGGTGGCACTGGGCGCCTTCACGCCCGATCGGGTGAACGCCACGTGCTCGCCCGCCGGAACGGACGACCCGAAGGACTACGCGGCGTTCTGCGCCGCGCTCAACCGCCCTGACCTGCCGACGCTGCTCGGCACTCCGGACGACCGGGTCTCGACCGCCGGACCGGGCCTCTTCAGGGAGGAGGGGAAGCAGGCCAGGGCGGAGGTGCGCCTCCAGGACACCGTCGTCAGCCTCGCGGAGAGCCCCGTCTCGGCCTGGTCGATGCGTGACGGGACGTGGCCCGGCGCCACCCCGGTCACCGTCCTCGGCCACCCTGCGGCGACCAGCAAGGGTCAGACGATCACGCTGTTCGACCCGAACCGGAGGAGCAACCAGGACAGCCCGACCTCGCGGAAGCTCGTCATCGCCGAGGACCCCAAGGACCCGGGCGGCCGGGCCATCGAGGTCACGGCCTTCCGCCCGGACGGCAAGCAGGTCGAGGACGCGGTCGTGCAGCGGGTCGCCGAGGCCGTGATCCCGAACCTCCCGGGCTGGGTCGCGGTCCCGTAGGACCGCACGTCGTCCGGTCGGACGGGCGGCGCGGGCCTTCCCTTCGACTTTCACTCGAACGAGTTATCGAATATCTCTGGCGCGTTGACGCCTCGTCACGCCACGATGGACCCACCGGGCGGCGACACCACACGCCGCCCGGCGCTCACCCTGCCCGGCCCCACGGCCGGGCATCAACCCTCCGGCCCGAGCAGCTCCTCCCGGGCCCGTTCGAACACCCCGTACATCTCCGCCCCGAACAGCACGAACCGCACCTCCGCCAGCTCCGCACCCGCCAGCGCGTCACCGCCGCCCAGCACCTCGGCGACGGCGCCCAGCGCGATCCGGGCCGCGTCCGCCGGCGGCCAGCCGAAGATCCCGGCCGACACCGCCGGGAAGGCCACCGTGCGCGCGCCCAACCCGGCCGCCGTGCACAGCGACTCGCGATAGCAGGAGGCCAGCAGCCCAGCCCGCTCCTCGTACTCCTCCGCCAGGTACACCGGCCCGACGGTGTGCACCACCCAGCGGGCCGGCAGCCGGCCCGCCGTGGTCGCCACCGCCCGCCCGGTGGGCAGCCCCTTGCCCCAGTGCGACGCCCGCAGCCGGCGGCACTCCTCCAGGATCTGCGGCCCGCCCTTGCGGTGGATCGCGCCGTCCACCCCGCCACCGCCCAGCAGGGACGAGTTGGCGGCGTTCACCACCGCGTCCACCCGCTGTTCCGTGATGTCACCCTCGACCAGGGTGATCCGCGTCACCATCACCTGCCCCCTTCCCCGGGCCCGCCCGACAGCCGCCGGACCGGGATCCGAGCCATTGTCCGAATCCGATCATCACGCCGCTACCGGCGTGGCAATAGCCACAACGGCGCCGGTCGGCCAGAGAAATCCCCGGAGATCACGTTATGGTCGCGAGAAGTTCCCCGAGGCGCGGTGCCAGGCGGGCACTGCGAACGGACGCCGACCGTTACGCAGTCGGGGAAAGGGAGGAACTACCGATGCCCGCAACGGGAGACGGGCGGGCACCTGGTGCCGCGGACCTGCCGGGCGCCCACGACGGCGCCCCCGTCGGCCATGCCCGTACCCGCCAGGCGACCACCGGTCCGGCCACGGCCACTCCCCCGATACCCCACCCCCGCTCGCAGCCGCTCCGGACCGCGCACGGCACCCGCCACCCCTCCCGCCCCGCCGGGACGGCGCCCACCCCGGCGGCCCCGGACGGTCCCGTCGACGGCAGCGCCGCGCCACTGCGGCTACTGGTCATCGAGGACGACGCCTCGGACGCCCAACTGATCAAGGCAGCGGTCGCCGACAGCGGCACCTCGATCGAGATCCACTGGGCCCGCGGCCTCGCACAGGCCACCCAACTACTCGCCCAGTCCTCCCCCGCCGCCCGGCGCGGACGCAACCGCGGCGGCGAGTTCGGCTGCGTGCTGCTCGACCTCGCCTCCCCCGCCGCCCGGGCCGGCGGGGCCTCGGACGGTCTGGAAGGCCTGCACGAACTGCTCCGCCGCGCCCCGCACCTGCCGGTGGTGGTGCTCACCGACGCCGCCGGGGCCGAACTCGGCGCCGCCGCCGTCGCCGCGGGCGCCCAGGACTTCCTGCTCAAGCACGAGACGGACGGCCCGCTGCTGGCCCGCGCCCTGCGCTACGCCGTCGAACGCAAGCGCGCCGACGAATCCCAACGCCGCCTGGTCGAGGCCGAGTTGCGCGGCCAGGAGAACGCCCGGCTACAGCGCCACCTGCTCCCCACCCCGCTGCTGGACGGCGCCGGCCTCTCCTTCACCCGGCGCTACCGGCCGGGCCGCCGCCGCGCCCTGCTCGGCGGCGACTTCTACGACGCCGTGCGCACCGACGACGGCACCGTCCACGTCGTGATCGGCGACGTCTGCGGCCACGGCCCGGACGAGGCCGCGCTCGGGGTCGCCCTCCGGATAGCGTGGCGCACCCTGGTCTTCGCCGGCCTCACCGGCGAGGCCCTGCTCACCACCCTCCAGCACGTGCTGGAGCACGAACGGCGCAGCGACGAGATCTTCGCGACGCTCTGCATGCTCGTCATCGAGCCCAGCGGCAGCCGGAGCAGCGAGCCTGACGGAAGCCGGAGCAGCGGGCCCGGCGTCGGCCCGAGCATCGAACCCGGCGCGCTCGGCAGCCGCGAACGGGCCCGCCTCTACCTCGCCGGACACCCGGCGCCGATGCTGCTCGGCCGCGACCATGCCCCGGCCAGCCTGCCCGCCGACCTCGCCGGGCCCGCGCTCGGCCTGCTGCCGTGCCACGACGGGGCGGCCGCCTGGCCCGCCCAAGAGCTCGAACTCCAGCCCGGCTGGAGGCTGTTGCTCTACACCGACGGGCTGATCGAGGGCCGGGTCGGGGCCGGGTCTCGTCGCCTCGGCCAGGACGGGCTCGCCGACCTGATCGCCGACCACCAGGCCGCCGGGCTCACCCGGGGGCGGCTGGTCGACAGCGCGATCGCCGAGGTCGAGGAGCTGAACGGCGGGGCGCTCACCGACGACGTCGCGGTGCTGCTGCTGGAACGGAATCCGGAGCAGCTGATCCTGGGCTGAGGCGGACAGACCGCAGCCCGGGTGGGGTGAACTCCCCTCCCGGGCTGCGGTGCTCCACTCGGTTCACCAGGGGCCGTACGGGCCGGTGTTGCTCCGGCCGCCGTGGCCGGTGCCGCCGGTCAGGGCCCGGATCGCGGGGCGGACGTCCACCACGTAGACGATCGACGCCACCAGGCCGGCCAGGGTGCCGATGCTGCCGAGGAAGTTCGCCCCGAACAGCAGGTCCCAGCCGAAGCTGATGCCCAGGACGGCCAGCCAGAAGCCCTTGGTCTTCTTGTCCGCCGCCCGGTAGGCGTCCTCCCGGCGGGTGGCCGCGTCGACCAGCGCGAAGAACTTGTAGCCGAGGATGGCCACGGCCATCCACCAGAACGGGTTCAGGTAGGAAAAGGCCAGGATCTGGAACACTCCGGTCATCGCGATCTCCTACGTCTCTCGGCTTGCTGCGCCCCGGCCGCCGCCCATCCTGGCACGGCGGCCGCCCGCAAGGGGTGAACGTCCCGCCGCCGGTGGATGTGCCCCGGGCGGCGGGCGGGTGCTCCGGGCGGCGGCGGGGTGAGGTCAGTCGGTGGCGTCGGGGGTGTTCTTCCGGGCCTTCGCGGGCTTCTTCGGGGCGGGGGTGGGAGCGGTGTTGTCCACGAGTTCGGCTTCGAGGGCCTGGGCGGGGTCGGCCTGGGGCCGGGCCTTGTCGACCACGACCTTGCCGCGCTCGGCCAGCTCGTCGTATGTCTCCTTGGCGCGGACGGCCAGCTCCAGCGCGCGGGCCACCTGCTGCAGGGCGAAGCCCTGGGCCCGCTCCTGCAGGACCTTCAGGTCGGTGGGGAACGCGGTGACGGCCTCGGTGACCTTGGCCGGCGCGCCGGCCAGCAGCTCCTGCGCCTCGTGCAGCCTGGCGGCGGCCAACTCCTGCGCGCCTTGGCGGTCCGCCGCCAGCGCCTCGACCTTGCCCGGCACCTCGCGCAGCTTCTCGTACGCGAGGTCCCCGGCGCCGGCCAGGGCGTACAGCGGGGTCGGGTCGGTGAGGGTCTTCTTGATCTCGTCGGTGATCGGCATGCTTACCGGTCCTCCCGGTGGGTGTTCTGGGTGGCCGCGCCGTCGGTCGTCGGGGTGGAGGCCGAAGCGGCGTTCTCCTTGAGGAAGGCGTCGTAGACCGCGAGCAGCGCCTGCTTCTGCTGCTCGTTGATCAGCGGATCGGCCAGGATCGAGGCCCGCAGCTCCAGGCCCTCACCCCGCCGCTCCTCCAGGATCCCGGCCTGGACGTACAGCGTCTCCGCCGAGATCCGCAGCGCCTTCGCGATCTGCTGCAGGATCTCCGCGCTCGGTTTGCGCAACCCTCGCTCAATCTGGCTGAGGTACGGGTTGGACACACCGGCGGCCTCCGCCAGCTGGCGCAGCGAGTACTGCGCGTTGCGGCGCTGTTCGCGGATGTACTCGCCGAGGGAGCCGACGTTGAGGGAGGCCATGGGGGTAGCTTGCGGGATTGTGCTTGCAATTGCAAGCAGGGTGCTAGCGGTGGCTAGCGGGGGGCCGCTGCGCGGGGCTGTTGATGGGGGGTGGTGTCCGGTCTCCGTGAAGGCGAGCCAGTCTCGGTCGATCTGCACCAAGTGATCGCCTGTCTCAGTCGACCTCGGCCAACTTCTGATCTGTCTCGGTCTTCCTGGCCTGAGGTTCGTGTCCGTCCTCTACGGTCGTTCTGCCAGGTCAGCGCCGAGCAGGGAGTGGCTGGTGGAGGCGGAGGACTTCTGCCTGGAGTACGCCGATGCGCGCGGGAAGATGTGTCGCGGGCCGCTTGAGGTGATGTGGTCGGCCCGGTTCGAGGACGGGATGCCGGTACGCGGCTTCTCGTCGTTCAAGGGGCAGCGCAACTTCACAGGTTGGTATTGGGCTGCGACCGGAGCTGTGCACGTCGGCTTTGAGTCCTGGGTGGAGCGGGATCACCTGATGCGGCTGGATTTTGATCCGCAGGTGTCCTCGGTGGTCTCGCAGCCGTTCCGGTTGTCGTGGCGGGTGGCAGGCCGTCGGCGTCGGGTCGAGCACACGCCGGACTACTTCGTGCGGCGCACGGATGGCAGCGGGCTGGTGATCGACGTTCGCCCGGACGAGCGGATCGAACCTGGGGACGCGGCGAAGTTCGCGGCGACGGCGGCGGCCTGCGCTCGGGTGGGCTGGGGCTTCCAGCGGTGCGGTGTCATGGGTCCGGTGCTAATGGCGAATCTGCGGTGGTTGAGCGGTTACCGTCATCCGCGGGTCATGCGCGAGTCCGTCGCGGATCGGCTGAGGGCCGCGTTCGCCCTCGAACGCGGCCTGCTGGAAGGCGCCCAAGTGGTC
The DNA here is from genome assembly GCF_055608425.1 of Kitasatospora sp. NPDC036934. NCBI lineage: Bacteria > Bacillati > Actinomycetota > Actinomycetes > Kitasatosporales > Streptomycetaceae > Kitasatospora > Kitasatospora sp. NPDC036934. The sequence continues at coordinate 114,786 of NZ_JBVJQR010000012.1, forward strand.
GGAGATCCCGTGGCCGTCCTGCCGGTGCTCTACCACCTCCTTTGGCGCCAGGAGCTGGCGGTCGAGCTGGAGACCACGCTGCTGTCGGCGGCCTCGTCGGTGGGGCCGGGCCGCACTGTCCGGGAGGTGGTGACGAGCGATGGTGTCCCGCCCGCAGCTGCTGTCGGTTGGTGACCGAGTCCGTTTCGACGGCCGCGAGCACACGGTCGCCGCACTGTCGGGCACGTCGGTGCGGCTGGTCGACGATGGACAGATCGCGAGCGTGGTCCTGCTGCCGCATCTGCTGGCCTCGGACGGATTCACGGTGCTCAGCACCGGGCCGGCGCGTCCTTTGTTGCCCGCCGCCGACGTGCTGGACGGGCTGCCGGAAGCGGCGGTCGAGAGGGCCGACTGGTGGCAGCGGCACCTGGTCGAGATGCTGACCGGACATCAGGGAGGCGATCCGCGCGGGCCGGTCCGCGCGGAGTACGACCCAGCCGTGCGCTCGCTGCGGCAGCGCGAGCTGACCAAGCTCGCCGAACTCCGAGCCGCCGGCAAGGAGGTGGCCTTGAGCACTCTGCGCCGGATGCGCTCGCGGTTCGAGCGCGAGGGAGTGGCCGGTTTGGTGGACGGTCGGCTGCGCAAGCCAGCCACGGGGACCGGGCGGGCCGATCCCCGGGTGGTGGCCGCGATCGAGAAGGTGGTGGCCGGGCAGACGGAGCGGTCCACGGTCTCCGGGCAGGTGCTGCGGCGCCGGGTCGAGCGGGCACTCATCGCGGAGCACGGCGACGGGACGGTCCCGATGCCCTCGCGGGCGACGTTCTACCGGTTGCTGGAGGCGGTTTCGACAGGTCGGCACACCCTCGGTTCGGCCCGCACCCGCCGCTCTTTGGCCAAGCGGCCGGAGCGGGTGTTCGGCCAGCTGACCGCCGCGCGCCCGGGGGAGGTGATGGAGATCGACTCCACGCCGTTGGACGTGCTGGTCGTCCACGACGACGGCGAGGTGGACACGTGTGAGCTGACAGGGCTGGTGGACCTGGCCACCAGGACGCTGGCCGCGGTGGTGCTGCGGCCTTCGACCAAGGCGGTGGACGCCGCGCTGCTGCTGGCGCGGGCGATGACGCCGGAGCCGATGCGGCCCGGGTGGGCGGACGCTCTACGGATGTCGCGCTCGGTGCTACCCCACTCCTCGTTGCTTCCGCTGGACGAGCGCCTGGCCAAGGCCGCGGCGGTCCCGGTGATCGTGCCCGAGACGGTGGTCAGCGACCACGGGAAGGCATTCCTCTCCGACACCTTCCGCCAGGCATGCCGGTCTCTGGGGATCTCGTTCCAGCTCGCTCATCCCGACACCCCGACCGACCGTCCGCACATCGAACGCACCCTCGGCTCGGTGGCGACGATGTTCGCCCAGTACGTCGCCGGCCACAAGGGCCGCTGCGTCGAGATGCGCGGCAAGGACCCGGCCGCCGAGGCAGTGTGGTCCATCCACGAACTCCAGGAAATGCTCCAGGAATGGGTTGCCGCGAAGTGGCAGCATCGCCCACACGACGGGCTGCGGGATCCCCTGACGGCAAGCCGTCCGCTGAGCCCGAACGAGAAGTACGCCGCGCTGGTGTCGGCGGCCGGATACGTCCCGGTCCCACTCAGCACCGACGAGTACATCCAGCTGATGCCCTACGAGTGGCGGGTCGTCGGCCCGACGGGCGTGCGCATCAACAACCGCACCTACGACTCGTCCGCGCTCATCCGACAGCCCTCGGGCGCCGGGCCGGACGGCCGCCGCTGGCAGGTGCACTACGACCCCTACGACATCTCCTGCGTCTGGGTACGCAACCACCGCGGCACCGGCTGGATCACCGCGGCCTGGCGCCACCTTCGCACCGCTCCGGTCCCGATGGGCGAACTCGTCTGGGACCGCGCCCACCAGGTGCTCAGCGAGCGCCACCAGCGCAAGCCCAACGAGGACGAGGTCGCCCAGGCCGCGGTCGAGCTGCTCGACCGGGCAGCCGACGGACCGCAGAACCCGCCGGCTCGCGCCCGCCGCGGCAAGGACGGTGCCGCCGAACGCCGGGACCGCAAGGTCGCCGCCCGCACCCGGGCCACCGGCACAGCCGCCTGGCCGCGTCCCGAGCCCCGGCCGCAGCCGGCCCCCGAACTGGCCGACAACGACGAGACGGACGAGAAGCTGGCCGAGGTGGTGCCGCTGGGCATCTTCGACGCCCGCGAGGAGGCGAAACGATGGTGGTGAACGCCTCGGAGAAGAACCTGGCCCTGGAGGAAGACCGCGTTGAACCGCCCACCACGCTGGCCGGATGGCGGCGGTTCGTGGAGAAAGACCCGGCTAGCTACGACCTGGTGTCTACCAGTCGTTGGGAGTCCATGGACGACGATGAGCGGGCCGACTACGACGAGGCCCGGATCGACTATCACTCCGAGCTGCAGGTCGTGCGAACCTCCACCATCAAGGAGGTCGCCCACCAGGGACGTTTGCTCACTTTGATCAACCGACGGGAGCACGGCGCCCGTCGAGGCTTGATCATCTCCGGCGACAGGACTACCGGGAAGACCACTGCCCTTCGGCAGCTCGGCCGACTGCACGAGCTCCGCGTACGACAGCGCTACCCGGACGGGCGGCGCATCCCCGTCGTCTACGTCACCGCGCCGCCCAAGGGCTCGCCCCGAAAACTCGCGTTGGAGTTCGCCCGCTTCCTCGGGCTCCCCACGATCACCCCCAGACAGAACACCGAGGACATCACCAACTCCGTCTGCCAGGTTCTCATCGAGGCCCGCACCGACTTGGTTCTTGTCGATGAGATCCACCTGATGAACCTGGCGACCATCGCGGGCGAGGAGCTGTCCGACCATCTGAAGTACTTCACCGAGCATCTGCCGGCCACATTCGTGTATGCGGGAATCGACGTCGAACACTCCGGGCTGTTCACCGGCATTCGCGGAGGTCAGATCGCCGGACGGTGCACCCTCGTGCACACCGGACCCTTTCCGCTGGGGCACGAGTGGGAGGCCCTGGTGGCAACGATGGAGAGCACTCTCCGACTGCACCGCCATACTCCGGGAACCCTCGCCAAGCTGCACACCTACCTCCACCAGCGGACCGGCGGAATGATCGGCAGCCTCTCCCACCTCGTCCGGGCAGCCTCGGTATCCGCGATCCTCGACGGCAGCGAACGGATCACCCGCCAGCAACTGCACCGTCTCCGCGTCGACCACGCCAGCGAAAGCGCCTATCGAGGGTCGGCATGAACCCTCCCGAGCACCTCTTCGGATTCGGACGGGCCAAACCCCTACCGTTGACCACCAGTCCCTTCCCGAACGAGACCCTGAACTCCTACCTCGCCCGGCTGGCCCTGCTCAACCAAATCCCGGCCAAGCTCATACTCCGCCCCTCGTACTCTGCCGAATCGCGCCTGGGCATGACCGATCTCCTGGCTGTCCGAAGCGGGCAGACAACGTCCGCCTTGCGGCAGGCACTACCGGAGCTTGCCTCCTCGCAGTCGTGGCCGCTCTACGGTCCCGAGGGTGTCACACGGCTATGGGCCTGCCACCTCTGTGTCGCCGCTCGCTCCGGCCGCAATGACTGGCGAGTCGAGGTATGGGGGATCGAAGAGCTCGGTTACCTCTGCGTCAGGCACCGCCGTTGGGTGGACGGCCCGCATTCCATGTCCGGGATCTTTGTCGGCGCCGCCCCTGGCCAGTTCAGTCTCGACCGGGCCCCCGAGATCATCGAGGCCCAACGGCTCTTACATCGGCTCCGTCGGCGGCGAGGCCTCCGGCACGTCGTGGCGGCTCACCGCGAATGCGCAGAGCTGTACCGCGAGCTGTCCGGGCGCCGATACATGGACCGCAGAGTTGAACGCCTTCGCCGACTCATCGCGCCGGTCAACTCTCCCGGACGTACCGGGTTCGGCAAGGAGAACGCTGCGTGCCTACCAGACCTCGCTGAACTCACGGCGCTCTTCTCATCGCCGTTCCGGATCCGCCAAGCGCTTGGCAACCTTTCCGATAGGCAGCTGTTCCAGGACGAGTTCGAGCACAGGTTCCCCGCCGAACGCCGCCTTCGGTCCACGACAATCCCCTGGCTCACAGCGCAGCTCACGCGAGTCGCCGAACGCATTACCGACCGGCTTGATCGCGGAGAGCGTCAACTGCTGCGGTTCGCAGAGCTGGGAGAATCGGCCGTCGGGCAGCCACCAAGCCTCGTGATGTACAAGATCCTCCGGCGGACGCCATCTCACGCAAGGTGATTCCCAGGCGGCCTGCATGCTCGATGTCCCGCTGGAGGCTCACGGCATGTGAGAGGGACCGAAAGTCTGTCGCGGGGACACTGGATCATCGGGGATGCTCGGCCCATGCGCGTGAAGTTCGACGGGGTCACCCCAGTGCCACGGATGCTGCTGCTCAGTGAGTTCCTGCTCCACTCCGACTTCCATGTCGGCCTGGACCAACCGGTGTTCGTCGCGGTGGGAGACCGAGTCTCGTACGAGGGCGGTGACGTTGTGGTGACTCGCCCAACCGGTGAACGACGCAGGCACCCCGCCGGCAGCAGCTATTGGATCTGCCGCTGATCAAAGAGCGAGTACAGGCCGGGTGGAAAAGTCCTCGCACAGGTCTTCGCCCTCCGGCCCATAGACGAACTCGGCGAGGAAGGGGTTGCGATTGGCAGTGGCCAGGGGCAGCCAGCCCAGCAGGTGACCGTAACCGCCACAAGCCGACTCGCCGCCGTCGCCGCCGTGCACCGCAGTGCTGTCACTCGTCAGCTCGGTCCGGTACGTGTCGTAAGCGATGTGCAGGCCCAGGGCGTTCGGTCGATGCTGCGGACCGGTGTGGTCGTCGTATGGGATCCGGTCGAGGGGACAGTCATTGCCCCATCGGAACAGGGTGTTCGCGCCGGCTCCACAGGCGTGCTCCCACTCGTCGGAGCTCGGCATCCGCAGGCCGCGAGCCGCGAGCACGGCTGGCATGTCGGCGGGTAGCTCGGTCAGGTTCTCGTCCTCCACCGCCATGAGCACCGTTGCCAGGGTGACGCGGCGGCGCGGACTCAGCAGCTGCGCAAGATGGGACCGCAGATCGGGGCCGTATCCGAAGCCCTGCTCCAGACTCTCCTGGTAGTCGGCGGCCTGCTCGGCCGTCGGCTGCCAGATGTCGAGGTCGAAGCCGAGCGTCACGGCGCCACCCGGCACCAGAGCAAACTCCTGTGCATTCCGCTCGATCCGTACTGAGTGCATCCGGGTGCCGAGATGCTCGACGGCCTCAACTGCGAGCACGCGGCCACCCGCCAGATCAGCTGCCTGCTGTGCGACCCGGCGGGCGGTCGCCAGATCGAATGACCGCCACTGGTCAAGGGTGAGGTCGGTGAGGGACATGAGCCGCAGTCTTCCACGAGGGCCCGACAGAGCGAGTGGAAGGGCGACCACCCACGAGACGGCGAGCAGCGGGCGCTGTCTACACGATCATTAGGCTCGCGTACATGAAACAGCTCTCGGAGATGAGCGAACGCGAGTACTTCGCCTGTGTCGGCCAACGGCCAGGCATGTTCGTCGGCAAGACCTCCTTCCACCTGCTGACTGCCTTCCTGACCGGTTATGACCAGCACGCCGTCCGGCACAGCGGATACGGACTCGCCGGCTGGCACGACTGGCTCGTCGCCCGCCGAGGCCGCGATTGCAGTCACGCTTGGCCAGGGCAGGTCCTGCACATCGCACTCCCGGACGGCTGGGACGACATTTCGAACCTGCCGCCCGAGGACGAGCAGCACGCGATCAAGGTCTTGTTCCAGCTTCTCGACGACTTCACCGCCGAGCGCGAGGCAACCCAGGGCGCTCAGGTATCAGATTGAGTGAGACGACGGCCGACACCGCGTCTCACTCAATCTGAACCACCGCTGGCCACAGCCCCAGCATGGTTTACCTCTACTGAGACCGGACAGGTGGGCTCTCGGGAGGGTGGGTGGCGCCGGGGGCGGTTCCGGGGGGGGTCGGCCGCCGTCGGGGGTCCGGATCCTCGTGCGGAGGGTCCGCGCAGGCGTTGCCTCAGACGGGTTCGGGGAGGCGGATGGGCATCAGGACGGAGTAGGTGCCGGCGCGGCCGGGGGTGCGGATGGCGAGCGGGGCGATGGGGCCGCCGAGTTCGAGGAGGAGTTGTTCGGGGTTCGCGGCCTGGAGGGCGTCGAGGAGGAAGTCGCGGTTGAGGGCGATGTGGCGGTCGTCGGGGGTGGGGTCGTCGGTGACGGTGAGGTGGCCGTCCTCGGTGAGGGTCAGCACGGTGACCTGGCAGTCGGCGCCGTGCGGGCCGGAGGGGAGGGTGCGGGTGGCGCCGGTTTCGATGGCTGCGCGGAGGTCGGCGGCGGGCAGGGTGATCCGGTGCTGGGGATCGAGGCGGGTGGCGGCGCGGTGGTCGGGGTAGTCGAGGTCGGGTGTGGTGCCCTCGATCCGGTGGCCGCCGGTCTCGGCGCGGAAGGTGCCGCCGCCCAGGGCGAGGGTGACCTCGGCCGGGCCGTCGGGGAGCAGGGCGCGCAGGGCGTCGACCAGGGCGGTGGGGACGGTGGTGCCGGGGGTCGGCCGCTGGGGTGCGCCCGTGGCGGGCAGTTCGGCGAGGGCCATCCGGTAGCGGTCGGTGGCGACCAGGCGCAGGACCGGGCCGTCCGGTTCGAACAGGACTCCGGCGAGGGAGGGCAGTTCGGGGTCGCCGCAGACGGCGAAGCGGACCGCGTCCAGGGCGGCGGCCAGACCGTCGGCGCGGACGGTGAGGCGCAGTTCGGCGGGGGTGGTGGTCATCGGGTGCTCCCTCTGCTCGATCGTCGTGCGGATCAGGGAGAGCTCGCGACGGGCGTCGGTCAGCCCGTCCTCCAGCCGGCGCAGGTGGGCGTCGAGGACCCGCTGGGCCCCGTGACCGGCCAGGACGGCGCGGATGTCGGCCAGCGGCAGGCCGACCCGGCGGAGCCGGGCCAGCAGCCGGGCGTCGGCGAGTTGGCCGGGCCGGTACCAGCGGTAGCCGGTCTGCGGGTCGACCCAGGCGGGGGTGAGCACCTCGGCGCCGTCGTAGTAGCGCAGGGTGCCGACGCCCAGGCCGCTGGCGCGGGCCAGTTCGCCGATGCTGTGCAGCTCGCTCTCCATGCCGATGACTCTCGGGGCTCGACCTGGTCGAGGGTCAAGCGAGGTGGGTGAGCTTGTGGGGGTTGCGGACGGCGCGGACGGCGGAGACCAGGAGGGTGGCGTCCGGGCCCTCGGTGAAGTCGAGGACGGAGACGGAGTCGACGGCGCCGTCCACGGTGATCAGCAGGCCGGGCTGGCCGTTGACCAGGACCGGGCGGGCTTGCGCGGTCTCGCCCAGCTGGCGGAGCACGCCGAGGATGAAGCGGGCGACGTTCTCGGCGCCGGTGACCGGGCGGAGGGCGGCGCGGATCACGCCGCCGCCGTCGCTCCAACTGGTGACGTCGGGGGCGAGCAGGGCGAGCACCCGGTTGAGGTCGCCGCCGACGCAGGCCGCCAGGAACTCGTCGGTGGCCCGACGGCGCAGCTCCGGCGGGGCGTCGAAGCGGGGGCGGCGGGCGCGCACGTGCGCCCGGGCCCGGCTGCCGACCTGGCGGCAGGCGGCCTCGGTGCGGTCCAGGGCCTCGGCGATCTCCTGGTAGGAGAAGCCGAAGGCCTCCTTGAGGACGAACACCGCCCGCTCCAGCGGGGAGAGGCTCTCCAGCACCACCAGCAGGGCGAGCGAGACGCTCTCGGCGCGCTCGACGCCGTCGGTCGCGTCGGGCTCGGAGACCAGCGGCTCGGGCAACCAGGGGCCGACGTAGGCCTCGCGGCGGACGGCGGCCGAGTCGAGGCGGTTGAGGGCGAGGTTGGTGACCGTACGGGCCAGGTAGCCGGCCGGGCTGGCGACCGGGTCGGTGACCTGGCTCCAGCGCAGCCAGGTGTCCTGGACCAGGTCCTCGGCGTCGGCGACGCTGCCGAGCATCCGGTAGGCGATGCCGAAGACCATCCGCCGGTGCTGTTCGAAGTCGGCGAGCCGGGTGTCGAGGGTGTCGGTCACCCTCCGGACGCTACCGCAGGGAAGTCCTAGGAGCGGAAGGCTTGGTAGGCGGGGGCGAGCAGGGTGGCGAGGTCGCGGCCGTGCACGGTGATGCCGGAGCGGCCGAGGCGGTGCAGCGAGGGTTCGTCGGGTTCGTCGGCCGGGGGTTGTGGGCGCAGGGTGAAGTCGCCGCGCCAGTAGGCGGCGACGTTGACCATCGGGGTCCTGGGGGGCGGTGGCTGGTCGGTCATGCGTCCTCCTCGGCAACGGCGTCCTCGCGGGTGAGGGCGACCAGTTCGCGCAGCGCTTCGGTGGGCAGGTCGGTGAGCCAGTGTTCGCCGGCGCCCACCACGGTTTCGGCCAACCGGCGTTTGGCGGTGAGGAGTTCGTCGATGCGCTCCTCGACGGTGCCGACGCAGGCCAGGCGGCGGACCTGGACGTCGCGGCGCTGGCCGATCCGGAAGGCGCGGTCGGTGGCCTGCTCCTCGACCGCCGGGTTCCACCAACGGTCCAGGTGGATCACCTGGTTGGCGGCGGTCAGGTTGAGGCCGGTGCCGCCGGCCCGTAGCGAGAGCAGGAACACCCTTGGGCCGCCCGGGGATTGGAAGCGTTCGACCAGTTCCTCGCGGCGGGTGCGGGGGACGCCGCCGTGCAGGTAGAGCACCTCCTCGCCGAGTCGGCGTTCCAGGTACGGGCGGAGCATGGTGCCGAACTCGGCGTACTGGGTGAAGACCAGGGTGCGGTCCCCCTCGGCCAGCGCCTCCTCCAGCAGCTCGGCGAGCCGGGCGACCTTGCCCGATCGCTCGCCCAACGGGGACCCGTCGTGCAGCAGTTGGGCCGGATGGTTGCAGACCTGCTTGAGCTTGCCGATCGCGGCCAGCACCGTGCCGCGCCGCTCCACGCCCCGGATGCCCTCGACCCGCTGGAGCAGGTCGGCGACCACCGCCTGGTAGAGGCCGGCCTGTTCGGCGGTGAGGTTGCACCAGACGGTCATCTCCTGCTTGGCGGGCAACTCGGCCGCCACCGCCGGGTCGGACTTGAGTCGGCGCAGCACGAACGGGGCGGTACGGCGCCGGAGTTCGGCGGTGCGTTCGGGGCTGCGGTGCAGTTCGACCGGGATCGCGTAGCGCTCCTTGAAGCGTTCGGCCGGGCCGAGCAGACCGGGGTTGGCGAAGTCCAGGACGGCGTGCAGTTCGGCGAGCCGGTTCTCCACCGGGGTGCCGGTCAGGGCGATCCGGTGCCCGGTGACGGGCAGTGCCCGGATCGCCCGGGACTGGGCGGTGCCGGTGTTCTTGATGTGCTGCGCCTCGTCGGCGACCACCCGGCGCCAGCGGATCGCGCGCAGCGCGGCGAAGTCCCGCTGCACCAGCCCGTAGGTGGTGATGACCAGGTCCACACCCCGTACGGTTTCGGCGAGTTGGCCGGCGGCGAGGCGGCCGGCGCCGTGGTGGACGTGGCGGCGCAGGCCGGGGGCGAAGCGTTCGGCCTCGCGCTGCCAGTTGCCGACCAGGGACATCGGGCAGACCAGGAGGGTGGGGGCGGGTTCGGACCCGCCGGGTTGTTCGGCCTGTTCGGAGGCCAGCAGGGCCAGGGTCTGGACGGTCTTGCCGAGGCCCATGTCGTCGGCCAGGACGGCGCCGAGGCCGAGCCGGGACATGGTCGCCAGCCAGGCGAGTCCGCGCCGCTGGTACGGGCGCAGTTCGGCGTGGAAGTCCGCTGGCAGGGCGGGGGGTTGGGCGGAGGATCGGGCGGGGGTGGCGCCGGCGCCGGCGAGCAGGTCGCCGAGCGGGCCGTCCACCCGGACGCCGGTGACCGGCAGTCCGGCGACCGTGGCCTCCGGGTCGAGGGCGAGGCGCAGCAGGTCGGCGGCGGCCAGCAGGCCGTCGCGCTGTTCGGTGAGGAAGGCGAGCGCGGCGGCGATCTGGTCCGGGTCGGCCTCCAGCCAGGTGCCCCGAACCCGCACCAGGCCCTGTTTGGCGGCGGCGAGTTCGGCGAGTTCCCGTTCGGTGAGCGGGGTGCCGTCCGGGCCGAGGGCGGCCTGCCAGCGGAAGGCGACCACGGCGTCCCGGTCGACCTGGCTGGTGACGGCGAGGGTGCCGGGGGCGGCTGGGGTGGTGGCGCGCAGGGCGAGCCCGAGTCGGGGGCGGCGGCGCCACCAGGCGGGCAGCAGGACGCCGAAGCCGGCCTCGGCGAGTGCGGGGGCGGCGGTGCGCAGGAAGTCGAGGGCGCCGGAGCGGTCGAGCGGGAGGGCTGACGGGCGGGAACGGTGGCGCAGCCCGTCCAGGGCGGGCCAGCGGTGGGCGGCGCGGGCGAGTTCGGCGACCAGGGTGTCGGTCGGGCCTGGGGCCTGCGGGCTCCGCCCGGCCTTGCGGGCGAGGGCGGCGTGGGCCGGGCCGCCCTCGTGGACGTCGGCGGCGCGGACCAGCAGGGAGGGTTCGTCGACCGCCTGGAGCAGGAACTCCAGCCGCCAGGAATCGTCAGAGGGGCGGCCGTCGGGGTCGTCGTCGGCGGGGCCGAGCGGTTCGACCAGGCGGAAACAGAGGCGCAGGGCGGGATCGGCGGGCTGGGCGGTGGCGTACCAGTCGTCGATCCGGCGGCGCAGCTCGGCGAGGTCCTCGGGCGGGGCTTCGACCTCGCCGGAGGGGGTGGTGAGGGCGTGCAGCCAGTGGCCGGCGGCGCCCCGGCCGGGGTCGGGGAAGGGGGTTTCGGTCAGCGCGGCGCGGGCCTCGGCGTCCACCAGGGCGGCCAGGGCGGCGTCCAGCAGTGCCTCGCCGGTGCCGACGCCGGTGGGCCACTCGCCGAGCAGGACGGGTGGACAGCCGGCCGCGAGTGCGGCGGCCTCGCGGCGGCCGGCCGGAGTGGGGTCGGGCTGCCAGCGGGCCCGGGGGCGGCCGTCGTCGAGGACGGGCAGGGGCAGCACCCGGCCCCGGCCGACCGTCCGCCAGGCGAGGTCGTGCACCCCGGTGAGCCAGCGCAGCGAGGGGCCGTAGACCACCTCGACCCGGCCGGTGCCGGGCAGGTCGGCGTCGGCGACGGCCCAGTCCGGGTCGTGGACCTCGCCGAGCAGTTGGGCGGCGGCGCCGGCGTCGAAGAGCAGCGCGGGCACCCGCCACGGAGTGAGGACGGCGCCGCCGCGCGGCGGGGCGACGGGCAGGTCGGGTGAGGGGGCGGGCAGGGCGCCGACGGTGGGCAGCAGCAGGGTGGCCCAGCGTTCGGGGGCCTGGCCGGCGAGCCAGCCGAGGCCGGGGCCGATGCCGCCGAGCAGGGCGGCCAGGCTCGCGGCCGGGCAGGCGTAGGGGTGGGCGCGCGGGGTGGGCCGGTCGGGGCCGGGCTCGGCGGCCCCGGGGTGGGCGCGGGCGTCCTCGGCCCAGAGCGCCAGCCGTCCGTCCGCCCGCCAGAGTGCGTGCAGGACGAACATGCGGGGCCTCTCGGGGCGGGTGGGAACCGTCCTTCGCAGCCTAGCCGGGTGGTCGGACAGTGGCCGTCGGGCGGCTGGGCGGGCCGGGCCGGGGGCCGTTCGGGTGATCGGGAGGGTTCGTCGGGGGTTGTGGTTGAAACTTGAACGAAAGAGTCGTACGGTAGAGCCAAGAAGTTGAAGCCTAAACAAATGGCTTCGAATCCGAGGAGGAGCCATGGGCCTGTTCAACCGCACCAAGACCGCCGCACCCGCCACCGTCCCCACCCCGGCCGGCCCGGACCTCTCCCACCTCACGGGCGACTGGACGATCGACGCCACCCACAGCGAGATCGGCTTCTCGGTCCGCCACGCGATGGTCACCAACGTCAAGGGCCGCTTCACCGAGTACGACGGCAAGCTGCACCTGGACGGCGCCGCCCCGGGCAACTCCTCGGCCGACCTGGTGATCAAGGTCGGCAGCATCGACACCAACCAGGCCCAGCGCGACGAGCACCTGCGCACCGGCGACTTCTTCGCCGCCGAGACCTACCCGGAGATCCGCTTCCGCAGCACCTCCACCGAGGCGATCGGCGACGACTCCTATCGGATGACCGGCGAGCTGACCATCAAGGACACCACCCGCCCGGTGGTCCTGGAGCTCGACTACACCGGCAGCGCCACCGACGCCTACGGTGCCGAGCGGGTCGGCTTCGAGGGCCGGACGGTCGTCGACCGCACCGCGTTCGGCCTGACCTACAACGCGGCGCTGGAGACCGGCGGCGTGCTGATCGGCGAGAAGGTCAAGCTCAGCTTCGACATCTCGGCCGTCAAGGCGGCCTGACCCGGCCGCTCCCCCAAGCCACCGCCCCTGCCTATCCCCCCGAGGCAGGGGCGGTGTCCTGTGCGGCGGCGTTCCGTACGGCAGTGCCCTGCGCGGCGGTGTTCCGTACGGCTGCGACCAGCGCCGCGTCCGCCGGGGGCAGCCAGCTGCCCACCGGGCGGGCCAGCCAGTCCTCGGCCGCGCCGAGTGCACCCGCCGCGTCGGCCAGCGCCCGCAGCCCGGGGTGGTGCTCGCCGGGCCGGTGGACCAGGCTGACCAGGCTCAGCGGCACCGGCTCCACCAGCGGCACGTTCACCGCCCCCGGGATCCTCGGCCCGCCGACCGTGGTCAGCATGGGGTCGCCGTGCCTGGCCAGGTAGCGGGCGGTCTCGTCCAGGCCCACCGGCGGGACGTACGGCTCGGCCGCGGTCAGGCCGTGTTCGCGCAGCAGCCGGGCGCCGAGGTCGGCCCACTCGGTGGTGGCCGGGTTGCCCGCGCAGATGTCGACGGGGTGCCCGGCCAGATCGGCCGGCCGCAGCACCGGGCGGCCGGCCAGCGGGTGGGTGTCCGCCATCATCACCGAGACGCGCTCCAACCGCACCGGAAACTGGGCGAGTTGACCGCGCAGCTGGGCGGGCAACCCGGCGAAGCGGCCGAACGAGGCGTCCAGCCGGTGCGCCAGCAGTTCGGTGGCGGCCGCGGCCAGCCCGCCGTGGAAGCGGGCCAGCAGCTCGCCCTCGGGCCAGGCGGCGCGGGCCCGTTCGAGCACCCGGTCGGCGGTGAGGTCCGGGCCGGTGACGTCGCTGTTGAGGTCGAGCAGCAGCGGCCGGGCGGCGGCAGCGGCGCCGGAGCGGGCCTCGGCGAGGATCTCGTCGTGCAGGGCGAGCAGCCGGCGCGCCCGGGGCAGCAGCCGGTGCCCGGCCGGGGTGAGTTCGACGCTGCGGGTGGTGCGGGTGAACAGGGCGTCGCCGAGCAGGCCCTCCAGGGTGCGGATGTCCCGGCTGAGCGCCTGCTGGGCGACGTACAGCCGCTCGGCGGCCCGGCCGAAGTGCAGCGTCTCGGCGGTCGCGACGAAGCCGCGGAGCAGTCGGGGGTGCAGGTCACGGGGCATGGGCGGCAGATTAACAACACGGTGTTGTGGGTGGGGCGGAACGGGTGTTGGACGCCCGCCCTGCGATCGCCCGAGGCTTGGCACATCCCCCTTCCGCCCTGTGCCCCAGGAGCCCGATTGCCCCCGCGTGCCCTCCTCGCCTCCTACCGCCGGCTGTTCGCCGCCCCCGGCGCCATCGCCTTCACCCTGGCCGGGGTGCTCGGGCGGCTCGCGCTGTCGATGAACGGCGTCTCGCTGGTGGTGCTGCTCGCCGAGCGGCGCGGCTCGTACGCGCTGGCCGGGACGGTCTCGGCGGCCGGGCTGGCCGCCGGCGCGATCGGGATGCCGCTGCTCGGGCGCCTGGTGGACCGCTACGGGCAGTCGCGGGTCGCCGTGCCGGCCGCGCTGTACAACGCCGTCCCGCTCGCCGCCCTGCTGCTCTGCGTCCGGCTCGGCGCCCCGGACTGGACGCTGTACGCCTGCTGGGCCGCCTGCGCCGCCGCGCCCAACCTGGGCGGCATGGCCCGGGCCCGCTGGGCGCACCTGCACCGGGACGACCCGGCCGCCCGGCACCTGGCCAACTCCTTCGAGCAGGCCCTGGACGAACTGTGCTTCATGGCCGGGCCGGTGCTCGCGATGCTGCTCTGCACCACACTCGCCCCGGAGGCCGGACTGCTCACCGCCGGCACCCTCGGCACCACCGGCGCCCTGCTGTTCGCCGCCCAGCGGCGCACCGAACCGCCGCTCCCCGCCCGGGCTCCGGCCGGGCTCCGGCACGGCTCCCCACTGCGGGCGCCCGGGCTGCGGGTCCTGGCGCTGACCTTCCTCGCCACCGGCATGGTCTTCGGCGCGACCGAGATCACCACCGTCGCCTACACCGACGCACTCGGCCACCGGGCGGCGGCCGGCCCGCTGCTGGCCCTGGTGGCGGCCGGTTCCTGCGTGGCGGGGCTGGCGTTCGGGCTGCTGACCCCGCGTCGGGCACCCGGCGTCCGCTTCCTGCTCGGGGCGGCCGCGATGGCCGGGGTGCTGCTGCTGCCGCTCGTCGCCCGGCTCGGCGGGGCCGGGCTGCCGACGCTCGGGGCGGCGCTGTTCGCGGCGGGCACCGCCACCGCACCGACCATGGTGACCGGCATGACGCTGGTCCAGGAGCTGCTGCCGCAGCGGCAGTTCAACGAAGGAATGGCGGTGGCGGTGTCCGGCATCGTGGTCGGCATCTCGGCCGGGGCGGCGCTCGCCGGAGCGCTCGCCGAGCACACCGCGCCCGGCACCGGCTACGCCCTGCCCGCCGGGGCGGCCGTGCTCGCCCTGCTGATCGCCCTGGCCGGGCGGCGCCACCTGCGCGTTCCCGCGGGCGGCCCCGGGAGCGGACCCGACGGCGGTCCCGAGGGCGGACCCGGTGCGCGGGAAAATGCCGAGCGGGTTGTCAGTGCCTCCGTCTAACTTCTAGGCATGGCGGAAATCACCTACGTCCGAGGCGATGCCACCGCGCCCCAGGGCAAGGGCGTGAAGGTGATCGCGCATGTATGCAACGACCTGGGCGGCTGGGGTAAGGGCTTCGTGCTCGCGCTCTCCAGACGCTGGCCCGAGCCCGAGGCGGCGTTCCGACGCTGGCACCGGGAGCGGGCGAAGAACGACTTCGGCCTCGGCGGCCTGCAGCTGGTGCGGGTCGAGCCGTACGTCTGGGTGGCCAACCTGGTCGGCCAGCGCGGCATCCGAACGGGTCGCTCCACCGGAGTGCCCGTGCGGTACGAGGCCATCGACACCGGGCTGGCCGCCCTGGGCGAGCGCGCGCTCGAACTCGGCGCCTCCGTCCACATGCCGCGGATCGGCTGCGGACTGGCGGGCGGGCGCTGGGCGAAGGTCGAGCCGTTGGTGGCGGCCCGGCTGACGGCGCGCGGCGTGCCGGTGACGGTCTACGACGTCGACTGAGGTCTACGGCCTCAGCGCGCTCCCGGGCGTGCTGGCGGCTTCAGTCCCGGCTTCGGTCGCGGCCGGCCAGGCGTACACGTACTCGGGCAGCAGATGGCCGCCCGGGAACACGCCCTCCTGTGCCCTGATCCGCACGCCGCCCTCGCGCTCGTAGAAGGCGACCGCGCGGGTGTTGGCACGCAGCACCTCCAAGTACAGCCCGGCGCCGGGGTGCCGCTCGGCCACCTCGGCGCGGGCGGCGGCCAGCAGTTCGCGGCCGATGCCACCGCCGGTGAGGCCCGGGCGGACGTGCAGGTTGTCCACCAGCACCCCGCCGTCGGGCTGCGGCACCAGATAGACGAACCCGGCCGGCTCGCCGGCCCGTTCGGCGATCAGCAACACGGGCGTGTTCTCCGGCGTCCCGTAGTCGACCGTCAGGCGCAGCTCCCACAGCTCGCGCCGCTGGGCGGCCAGCCCGTCCCCGATCGCTTCGTCGGGGACGATCCCTCGGTAACTGGTGCGCCAGCTCTCGGCGTGCAGCTCCGCGACGCGTACGGCGTCCTGCGCTCCGCCGTGCCGAATGGTGATCCGTCCTGAACCGGTCATGTGACGAGCCTCCCACAGAGATGGAGTTGAACATGTTCAACCGATACGTCTACAGTTCCACCCAGCTTTTGAACGCGTTCGAAATCATGGGGGCGGTGTGCGCGGCACCGGATGCGGAGGGGGCATCCGGTGCCGCGAGCACCGACAGCACCGACACCGGGTGGAACCTCGTCTCCGGCTAGGCTCGTGCCCGTGGACGACCTGGCAGCGACGAACCGACCAGACGACGAGAAGGGTGCGGCCGGCGCCCCGGCCGCACCCGGCCCGGACGGCGGGCCCATGCCCGGCGGCCGGGCCCAGCCCAAGACCGACAAGAGCGAGGCGACCCGGGCGCTGATCCTGGAGACGGCCATGCGGCTGTTCCAGGAGCGGGGCTACGAGAAGACCACGATGCGCGCCATCGCCACCGAGGCGGGCGTGTCGGTCGGCAACGCCTACTACTACTTCTCGGCGAAGGAATTCCTGATCCAGGGGTTCTACGACGGGATGACCCACGACCACGCGGCCGAGGCCCGGATCCGGATGGCCGGTACCCGGGACTTCGGCGAGCGATTGGAGATCGCGCTGACCTCCTGGCTCGACACCGCCGCGCCGTACCACGAGTTCGCCGCGCAGTTCTTCCGCACCGCGGCGGACCCGACCAGCTCGCTGAGCCCGTTCTCCAACGAGTCCCACCCGGCCCGGGCGACGGCCGTCGAACTGTTCCGCGACGTCCTCCAGGGGTCGGAGCTGGCGCCGAAGCTGGACGCCGAACTGGTCGAGTTGCTGCCGGACGTGCTCTGGCTGCACCTGATGGTCGTGGTGCTCTACTGGGTCTTCGACCGGACCGAGGACACCGAGCGGACCAGGGAGTTCGTCCGGCGGTCGACGCCGATGGCCGCCCGGGTGATCAACCTCTCGCGCTACCGGGTGTTCCGGCCGATCGTGCGGGACGCCAAGGGGCTGATCCAGGACTTCATCCTGCCGACGATCGGGAAGACGGCCGTCAAGTAGGGCTCGGCGGTGATGAGTTGAGGTACGGCGGCGGCTGTCCCGCGGGTTCACGGGCCGGCCGCCGCCGTGCTGCCGGGCGACTCAGAACTCGGTCGGAGTCCAGGCCCGCAGCGGAGTGCGCAGCAGCAGGTCGGCGGCGGCCGCCGCACCGGGCCGCAGTTCGGTGAGCAGTCCGGCCGCGGCCAGCCTCGGGACCGTCTCGGCGCCCAGGTAGAGCGAGCCCAACTCGGAGGCGCCGAGGGCGAGGTCGGCGTCGTCGGTGGTCCGGACGCAGCCGCCGGTGCCGTCCTCGGCGACCTCGATCGCGAAGCGGCCGGAGGCGTAGCCGAGCCGGTCCTCGACCTCCAGCACCACCCGGCCGGGCGCGCCGTACGACCGGGTGCCGAAGGCGGCCTCGACGTCCAGCAGCCGCAGCCACATGAGGTCGCCGTTGTCCTCGCGCGGAACGGCCGCGCGCGGGTCCTGGAGCAGCAGCGGCAGCGGGTCGTCCGGGGCGAGGCCCTTGACCCTGACCTTGCGCACCCAGTCGACGCTGAGCACCAGGCGCCACAGCTCGACGGCGGTGGGCAGGTCGAGGGCGATGAACTCGTCGACGGTGAGGGTGGCGTCGGGGTAGGCGCCGTCCCAGTTGTTGTCGACCCGGTAGATCACCAGGCCGGTGACCTCGCCGTCGGCGTCCCGGTGGACGGCGGTGAACGGCTCCTTGAAGTCGTCGCCGGGCACCTGGATCACATGGGTGTTGCGCTCCCACCAGATCTCGCCGCGGACGATCGCGCCTGGCTGGGTGCGCCGCCAGCGCTCGTACAGCGCGGCGCCGAGCTCGCGCTGCTCCGCCGGCGTCACGAAGTCGATCCGGCCGCCGGGCACGCCCGGCAGTCCCTCGCGCAGCCCGCTCGTGCGGCTCAGGTCGATCTTCCAGCCGCAGCCCCAGGTGGCCGGGCCGAAGCCGAACCGGCCGTAGATGTTGTACTCGGCGGCGACCAGGACGGCGACCGCGCAGCCGCGCTCGGCGGCCGAGGCGAGGTCGCGCCGCATCATCGCGCTGAGCAGGCCCCGGCGGCGGTGGGTGGCGCTGACCGTGACGTTGGTGATCGCATCGGCCTGGACGACGGCCCCGCCCGGGACGGTCAGTTCGGTGTCGAAGCTGCGGTAGGTGGCGATCTGGCGGTCCCCGTCGAAGCCGGCCAGCATCCGGCCCGGCTCCCACTGCCTGCGGCGCAGGTCGGGCGCGATGCCCGCGTGCGGACGCAGGAAGCCGAAGTTGAGCGCCCGGTTCCACTCCTCCACCTCGTCCACGGAAACGGCCCGGACCTGGAGTCCGCTGACGGTCTCCACGACCGTGTGATCGGTCTTGTTGCCCATCGGCCCACCGTACGGGCGGTGGCGCCGGGGCGGCACCCCAATTAATCCGTGCCCGATTGGCCCGTGCCCGCTCCCCGGGTGTGCTCGCCCGGAGTCACCACCCAGTGGTTGGTGCGCAGGACGCGGTCCGCGAAGTCGACGTCCCGCTCGCCGAGCAGCCGGAAGCCGAGCGAGCGGCAGATCCCGTTGGACGGGCCGTTGGTCACCCCCGGGTTGGCGTGCACCGCGCCCCACCGGCCGTCCGCCGCCGCGGCGTCCAGCACCCGGCGCACCGCCGCCTTGGCCAGGCCACGGCCCTGGAAGCCGGGCAGCACCATCCAGCCGATCTCGGAGACGGTGGCACCGTCCTCCTCGTCCTGCCAGAGGTTGACCACCCCGGCCGCCACCTCGCCGCCCCCGGCGCCGTCGTCCAGCACGATCACCTTGATCCAGGCGGTGTCCGCCGCCGCCAGCCCGGCGTCCGTGCGCAGCCGTGCCGCCACCTTCTCCCGGGGCAGCGGGCCGCCCAGCTCGGCCATCATCCCCTCGTCGCACCGCATCCGGACGTACAGGTCGAGATCGCCGGCTTCGACGTTCCGCAAGCGCATGGCGCCTCCTCAGGAGTGGTCGGAGCGGCCACGCTAGCGCGGGCCTCGGACATCGACCCGGGGCCCGCGCGGGACGGCCGGAGGCCCCGGTTGCCGGTCCCGGCACTGCTGCGCTCCGGACTGCTGTCCGCGCGGTCCGGCGGGGCGGGCTGAGCAGGCGGGGCGGGCTGAGCAGGCGGGACGCCGACCGGGCTAGGGTCCGCGGCCTGCGGATCCGGCTGCCCGGCGAGCGCGTCCTGCAGCCCACCGCCCGGGCCGCCGCCGAGCAACTCGGCCACCCGACACCTTCGTCGCCGAGTACCCGGCCCTGACCCGGCTCCACGCCGACGCCTCGGTCACCCTCGACCCGGAGCCGGCGGAGGCCGCGGACGGCGTGGTTCCGCTCGCCCCGTTCGCCGAGCTGACCGGGGGTCAGGGCCGGGCGTAGTAGTCCGGGGTGCCCATGATCCAGAGGCTGGCCTGTTTGACCGGCATGCCGACGCGCGGGGCCTCGATCATCTGGTCGTCGCCGATGTAGAGGCCGACGTGGTGGATATCGGCGGAGCGGCCGGTGTCGGTCCAGAAGACCAGGTCCCCCGGGCGGAGCTGGCGGTAGGTGACGGGGGTGGACTGGGCGTACTGGTCGGCGGCGAAGTGGTTGAGCTGCTTGCCGCCCTCGCGCCAGGCCATCATGGTCAGCCCGGAGCAGTCGTAGCCCTCCGGGCCCTCGCCGCCCCAGATGTAGGGCAGGCCGATCTTGGACCGGGCGAAGGCGATGGCGGCGGCCGCGCCCTCGGCCGACCATGGGCGGGTGGCGGGCGGTGCCGCCTGGGCCTTGGCGGCGGCCGCGGCCTCGGCTTCGCGGGCGGCCTGTTCGGCGGCGGCCCGGGCGGCCGCCTCCGCCTCGCGGGCGGCGATCGCCTCCAGCGCCTCGCGGCGCTTGCGCTCCAGCTCGACGGTGGTGTTCCGGGCGGCGGCGAGTTCGGCGAGCAGCCGTTCCCGGCGGCTGCCGGCGGCGGCCACCTCGCCCTGCTGGGCGGCGAGCCGCTGCTGCGCCCTGGTCCTGGCCGCGCCGACCTCGGCCGCGGCCTTCTCGGCGGCCCCGGTGGCGGCGCGGGCGGCGGCGGAGGCGCTGCGGGCGGCGGCGGCCGTGGAGGTGGCGGCGTCCAGGATCTGCCGGGTGCGCTCGCTGACCACGCCGACCACGGCGGCGCGGTCGCCCGCCTCGCGCGGGCCGTGGGCGCCGAGCAGGGCATTGAGCGCGGACAGTTCGGCGCCGGCGCCCTGACGGTACGTTTCGGCGGCAAGCCGGGCCGCGTCCTCGGCCGCCTCGGTGCGCTCGGCCTCGGCGGCGGCCGCACGCCGGTTGGCGGCGTTCTCCTCGGCGCGGGCCCGGGTGAGGGCGAGCTGGGCGCCGTTGTAGGCCTCGACGGCCTGTTCGGCGCTGCGTCCGGCCCGGTCGAGTTCGGCCCGCGCGCCGGCGAGCGCGGCCTCCAGGGCGGTGACCGAGGCGGCTTTGCCGTCGGCCTCGGCACGGGAGCGGTCGATCTCCTCGGTGGAGGGGTACGGGTCCTGGCCGGCCGGGGGGCCGGCGGCGGGCGGTTCGCCGGCGGCCGGGGCGGCGGGGAGCAGCCCGAGCAGGGCGGTGAGGGACAACAGGAGGGTCGGCAGGATCCTGCGCGCCACGAGACATCCCTTCTCATCGGGTTCGGAGGGACGGCGGCGGAGGCCGGGCGGCGCGCGGCCTCCGGGGCTGCGGTCGAGGCGGCGGGGATCCGACGAATCATCCCATCACGTGACAGAACGGTCACTCGCCGATCATGTTCTCAACTCCGCGGGTTTTCACACCTCGAACGCACTCCGCCAGCCGGGTGACCATCCGATGATCCGATCGGGAGTCAACTCCGGTCGGACGCACAGGGTATACGAACTACCGGCGGATCCGGCGGGTCTTGGTCCGCAGGCGGGGGTGTCGCCCGGGCCGGCGCTCCAGCCCGGTCGGGCCGACCGCGTACGTCCGGCTGCGCCCGGCGTGGACCGTACGGCGGCGCCGCTGCGCCCCGGCCGCGCGGACCGGGACGCCGTCGGAGGCCCCCTCGGCGGGCTGGGGGTGCGGCGTGGACGGGTGCGCCACCGCCCCGGCGGCGGCCGCCGAGCGGCGGTCGGCCAGGCGCGCCCGGCGGCGGGCCAGCGCCCGGGCGGCATGGGCGTCGAGGTGGGCGGTGGCCCGGGCGGACATCCGCTCGGCGACCCGGTGGGCGGTCGGGTGGTTGGCGGGCACCTTGTCGGGCGCGCCGGCGATCAGGTCGAAGAGCCAGGTACGCGCACGGTCCGCGCGCCGGTGCAGCAGGCGTTCGCGCCGGAGCGCACGCGCCCGGCGGCGGGGGCGCTTGGCGTAGCGCCAGCGGGCCCACGGGCTGTTGGGGCGGCCCAGCCGGATCGCGCCGATCCAGGACAGGCCGGGGACCATGATCCCGAGCAGGCCGGTCCACACCTTGCCCTTGAGCAGGGTGATCACCGAGGCCAGCGCGTTCACCGAGATCACGGTGATCAGGCCCCACCGGGTGTCCTCGCCGGGCACCACGCCGAGCGGCACGTACCCGATCAGCAGCAGCGCGGTGAACAGGATGCCGAAGATCACCGCGTCCACCGACTTGCGGCCCTGTTCGCTCCAGTAGACGTCGTCCAGGTGCAGGATCAGCGCGAACTCGTCCAGCACCAGTCCGCAGCCGATGCCGAAGACCAGCCCGAACCAGTCGATCCACGGGGTCCCGCCGTAGGTGGCGAACACCCCGATGCCGCCGACCAGCAGGAAGCCCAGGCCGAACACCATGTGGTGGATGTGCAGCCCGCCTGGCGTGACGTTGCCGGGCCACCAGCGCACCTTGGCGCGGATCATCCGCACGCTGAACCGGATGAAGACGAAGGCGGTGATGAAGCCGACCAGCAGCAGGAACAGCGGTTGCTTTTGCGTGTTGACGATGTGCTCGCGGTAGCTGTCCAGCAGTGTCGTCATGGGTCTTACCTTCGTTCCTGGTCCTGCGTCCTGCCTGCCATGACATGGCCCGGAGCCCGACGGCCCGCCGACTCGGAAGCCCGCGCCCCGCCCGCCGCGGCCTCCGCCACCGGTCCCGACGCGCGGTCAGAACCCACGGGTGCGCTTGGCCGCCCGGCGCGGCACCGCCGGGTAGAGCGAGGGGAGCTCGGCGCCGACCGGCAGCTTCAGGAACAGCCGGGCGATCTCGCCACCGAGGTTCACCCCGATCGCCAGCGCCATCGCGATCGCCGCCGCCCGGAAGACCGATACCAGTCCGGTGCTGGAGTGCCCCTGGGCGAAGGCGAGCATCCCGAGGTAGAGCGCCGAACCGGGCATCAGCGGGCCGATCGCGGCGGTCACGTACGGCAGCGCCGAGCCGTTGCGGTAGCGCGCCATCAGCTGGCCGAACAGGCCGACCAGTCCGGCCGCCACCCCGGTCGCGGCGATCGGGTTGACGTGCGCGTTGTACACCAGCGCGCCGTAGCTGGCCCAGCCGATGCCGCTGTTGACGGTGACCAGCGCCAGGGTGCGGCGGTCGGTCTGCAGCAGCATCGCGAAGGACAGGGTGAGCACCATCGCGGCGGTCATCTGGACCGGCGGGTAGCTGATGCCCGCCAGGCTCTCGTCCGGCTTGAGCTTCGCCTCGAAGCCGACGCCCAGGTAGAGGATCATGATCACGCCGATCACGATGCCCGCCACCAGGTAGATCACTTCCAGCAGCCGGGCCGCGGCGGTGATGTAGAAGCCGGTCAGACCGTCCTGGACGGCGGCGACCAGCGCCCGGCCGGGCAGCAGGGCGAACAGGCCACCGGTGATCACCACCGAGCCGCGCAGGCCCCAGTCGTTGAAGGACAGGATGATCCCGGACGCGGCGGCCGGCATCGCCGCCGCCACGAACTGGTAGAACTCCGGCAGCCGGCGCTTGGCCAGCGCGGAGGCCAGCCGGTCGCCGAGGACGGCCGCGACGAAGGCGCTGGCGAATACCAGCCAGGCCTTGTCGTCGACCCGGCCGCCGACCAGGAAGGTCGCCGCACCGGCCAGCAGACCGGTGGTCAGGGCGAGCAGCCAGGACGGGTACGGGTGCCGGTTGCGGCGGATCGCGGCGAGCCGGCGGTAGGCGTCGTTGACCGTCACCTTCTCCGCGGTGATGTCCGCCACCAGCCCGTAGACCGCGTTCAGCCGGGTGTAGTCGGAGGTGCGGCGGCGCACCACGCGGTCGGCGGTGACCGGTGGCTCGACCAGCGAGGGCTGGTGCGAGATGCCGATCAGGGTGAAGGTCACCTGGGGCTCGCAGTGGTCAAGCCGGTAGGCGTGCGCGATGCCGAGCATCGCCGCCTCGACGTCCTCGGCGGCCTCGCCGCTGGCCAGCAGCAGCTCGCCGATGCGCAGCGTCAGGTCGAGGATGCGCGGGACGTTGCGGGTGATGGCCGCGGAGGGGTGCATCTCGCGGGCGGTCCGCTCGAAGGCGGGTCGCTCGGACATCGGGGTGCGCAGCAGGGTGCGCATCCGGTCCGGCCAGGGCGCCTCGCCGGGGGCGCCGGCGGTCAGGTCGGGGATCGGGATGCCGGTGGGCGGGGTGTAGCCGGCCGCGCGCCACTCCTCGGGGGTGAGGGTGTCCTCGGCGACCGAGCGGCGGCGGGCCGGGCGACCGGTCCCCGTCGGGCGGTCGGTAGCCGTCGGGCGGTCGGTAGCCGTCGGGCGGTCGGTGAACGCCGGGCGGTCGGGGGCCGGGTGCTCGGGTTTCGCGTCCCGGGGGCGCAGGTCGATGGTCAGCTCGGGGTGCGGCTCCGGCCGTGCCTCCGACTCGGGCGCCGGCTCGGGGGACAGTAGGCCCTTGGTCTCCGGGGCGGGCGGGACGAGCGGCACCACGGTGACGGGCTCGACGACCGGCGCGGGGTGGCCGAGCAGGCCCTCGGTGGGCGGCGCCTCGGCGGGGTGCACCGGCTCCGGCGGGGTCTGCCGCACCTGGCGGACCGCCCGGCCTCCCCTCGCCCGCTTGCCCGCACCCGGTCGGCCCCGCTTAGGCACTTCCGCTCCTCGCCGCCCCTGGTGGCCGCCGGCCACCGTTCGATCTCGGGTACACCTTGCCTGATCGAACAGCTCGACGCACATGTACGGGACGTCCCACGGCGGCGACGCCGGGCGCCTACCCGGCTGGGCGGCGGTCGGCGGCGGCCGCGCCGGAACGGCGGGCCCGGAGCAGTTCGACCGCCACCGGGACCACCGAGACCAGCACGATGCCGACCAGGATGGCCTCGATGTTGTCCCGGACGAAGGGGATCTGCCCGAGGAAGTAGCCGAGCACGGTGACCCCGGCGCCCCACAGCACCCCGCCGACCACGTTGAACAGCACGAAGCTGCGGTAGTTCATCCTGCTCACCCCGGCGACGATCGGGGTGAAGGTGCGCACGATCGGCACGAAGCGGGCCAGCACGATCGCCTTGGGGCCGTGCCGGTCGAAGAAGGCGGCGGCCTTCTCGACGTTCTCCTGCTTGAAGACCCTGGAGTCGGGGCGGCGGAACAGGCCCGGGCCGACCTTGCGGCCGAAGAGGTAGCCGACCTGGTCCCCGGCGACCGCGGCCAGCACGATCAGCGCGCACACCGACCAGAGCGGCTGGTGCAGGTAGGTGCCGCCGGCCACCAGCAGGCCGGTGGTGAACAGCAGCGAGTCGCCGGGCAGGAAGAAGCCGATCAGGAGACCGGATTCGGCGAAGACGACGGCCAGGATGCCGATCAGGCCGAAGGTCGAGATCAGGGTGGTCGGATCGAGCCAGGACGGGCCGAGGGCGAGGCTGGTCACGGTCACGGTGCTGGCGCTCCTGGAGGTCGAGTCTTGGCAATGCAATGGTAAAGCAATGACAAAGACTCACCTGGGTGCGGGATGGTTCCCCGGCCCGGCCCGGCCCGTGCTGGTCAGCGAGGGCCGGGCCGGGCCAGGCGGAACCGGGCGGCTCAGAGGCCGTAGCGCCGGACGATCCCGGTGTGCGGGTCGAGGTCCGCACCCGCCGCCTCGGCCAGGTCCAGCCAGGCGAGCGGGTGCGCCCAGTCGGCGGTGAGCCGGTGCAGCAGCGCGTCGGCGTCCCCGGCGGTGGCGGTCGGCGGGACGCCGAGGGCGGCGTAGATGCCGGGCAGCTCCTCGCCGTCCCGTGCCGGGTCGGTGATCCGGTACTGCTCCCCGCTGTACGCCCAGACCGCGAAGCCGGCCGAGCGCAGTCCGTCCCGGAACCGGGCCCAGGCCTCGTCACCGGGCCAGGCGCCGTCGATCCAGTAGGTGGTGAAGCCGGCCGGGTCGAGCAGGGTCAGCTGGGCGAAGACCGGGCGCCAGCCGGCCCGCTCCGGCTCGGGGGCGTCGTCGGCCGGCGGGCGCTCCAGCAGGGCCGGGGCGAAGACCACCGTGTCGCCGTGGTTGAGCGTCAGGTCCTCGCCCAGCACCGGCAGGATCCGGGCGGTGGCCGGGCCGGTCCGGACGGCGGGGAGGTCGACCGTCGTGCCGTTGGTGCGGGTGGCGCGAACGGTGACCAGCTGCCACTCCTCGTCCACCGGGCCCTCGGGCTCGTCGAACTCGATGCCGATGCGGGCGCCGGTGGACCGGACCACGGCCCAGTCCCGGGTGGCGCTGGCCGCGGTGATCAGGTGCCAGAGGTCGGCCTCCTGGACCGTCCGGTGGGCCTGCTCCTCCCCCGCTTCCTCGGCGGGCAGGGCGTGCTCCAGCAGCTCCTGGTAGAGGCGCTGCGCGGTGGCGTGGTCGCCCAGTTCGGTGGCGGCGGCCGCGGCCAGTCGGCGGGTGTTGATCCGGCTCGCCTCCAGCGCCAGGATCGCCCCGCACTGCTCCAGCACCTCGGCCCAGCGGCCCTCGGCGGCGGCCCAGCGGGCGCGTATCCAGTGGGCGTCGGAGGGGCTGGTCGCGGCCAGCCGGTCGGCGAGGCGGCGCACCCCCTCGTCGTCACCGGCCTCGATCAGGGCCTGGCCGAGCGTGCCGACCAGTTCCTCGCCGCCCGGGTCGGCGTCCAGCCGCTGCCACAGCAGGTCGGCGGCGGCCCGGGCGTGGCCGAGCCGGCCGAGCACGTCGGCGAGCAGCACGACCAGCGCGGTGGCGCCGGCCGGCTCACCCCGGTACCGGTCCAGGGCGACGGAGAGCAGGTCGGCGCCCGTCTCGAAGGGCACCCCGGCCTCGGCCAGGTACGCCGTCAGTTCGCCGGGCCCCACCGGCAGCTCGGGCACCGGGAGCGCCTCGGCGGCCGCGCGCAGGGCGGCGACCTCCTCGGCCACGCCCTCGGTACGGCGCAACCGGGTGAGCTTGCGCTCCCCGGTGGCCGCGAGGGTGAGCGCCACCGTGCGGGCGCCGCGGGCGACGGCCAGCCGACCGGCCGCCAGCAACAGGTCCACGCACGGGCGGTGCGAGCCGGTGCCGTCCAGGTAGCCGACCCAGCGGGCGAGCGCGGCGCCCAGCTCGGCGTCGTTCTCCCAGGCGCCGGCCTCGACCAGCAGCTCGACCGTGCGCGTCCAGGTCTCGCGCAGGCCGGCGTGCCGCTCGGCCTCGGCCCGCTCGGGCAGCACGGCGAGCGCCTCGGCCGTCCGCCCGAGCGAGGCGAGCGCGCGGGCCCGCAGCAGGGCACCCCAGCGCCGGTCGCTCTCGTCGATCTCCTCGCGCCCGGCCCGGGCGGCCTGATCGGTGGTGTCCAGCAGGGCGAGCACCTCCTCGTGCCGGCCCAGCAGGTGCAGGGCGCCGGCCCGGGCCCGGTGGAAGCGCAGCGAGACCGGCTGTCCCGCGGCCTGCATCCGGGCCGCGGCGGAGTCCAGGTGGGCGAGCGCTTCGGCGGCCCGACCGTCGTCCTCCAGGGCGTCGGAGTACTCGCGGGAGAGGCAGTCGTAACAGGCCCGGCCGGGCTCGATCCGGTCCAGCGTCTCGCCGACCACCTCCAGGCGCTCCGCCACGTACCCGGGGCCGTCGACCCGGGCGTGGCAGATCGCGAAGTCCTGCACCACGCAGACCGACTGCGGGCAGCCGACGGTCTCCTCCCGGTGGGCGAACTCCAGCAGGTCGACCGCCTCGGGCAGCACCGACTCGCCCTGCTGGCGCTCGTTCAGCAGGTTCTGCATCCGCCAGTGCCGCAGGTAGACCTCGACCCAGGGCAGGCCGAGGGCCCGGGCGGCGGCGAGCGCCTCCGGGTAGACCGCGTCGAGCTGCTCGTTGCGGCCCTCGGTGGCGTGCTCGGGCAGCTCGTAGACGGCGTCGGCCAGCCGCTCGTGGCCGGCCTCGCGCAGCTGCTGGTGGGTGTCGCGCACCCAGGCCCAGATGTCGGTGGTCATGTCCGTTCCCCCTGCGTCGTGCTGATGGGTCTGCTGTCGTCGGCCGGTCCGCCCGTCATGCGTCGTCCCGCAGGGCGCCGGGGCTGTCCGGGGCGTCCGGCAGGGCACCGGGGCTGTCCGGGACGTCCGGCAGGCCGGCCGGGACGGCCGCGGTCAGGGCGGAGACGGCGGTGCCGATGCCGACCAGCGCGGCGCCGAGGTCCCCCTCGGCGGAGCCGGCGGAGGCCGCCGCCATGATCACCTTGAGCGAGCGGAGCAGCCCGGCCGCGGTGGCGCTGCCGGTGTGCCCGGTGCGGTAGGCGGCGAGCAGGTCCCGGACGGCCGGGCAGTCCAGATTGAGGTAGAGCCGGGCCCTGACCTCGCCGTCGGTGCGGGCGGTGAACGCCCGGGCCAGCCGGAGCGCGGCGGACGGGATCCGGGCGTCGGCCCGGTCGTCCTCGATCCGGGCCTTCAGCTCGGCCTCGCGGTCCGGCACCAGGACCAGCGGCAGGCCGGGCGGGTCGAAGCGGGCCGGGACGAGCTGCTCACCCGGGTCGGCGAGGGCGCCGGACAGCCAGGCCGCCTCCTCGGGCGGCAGCGGGCGCTCCGGGTCGCGGAACAGTTCACGGTTGCCCTGCTCGCTGCCCAGCTCGACCACCCGGCAGCCGCGCAGCTGGGCGTAGCGGCGCAGGAACGGCAGCACCGCGTAGCGGTCGCCGCGGGCGATCGGGACCCGCATCGCCCGGTACAGCATCTCCTCGAAGCCGCCGCCGCTGCCGAGCGCGACGTGCACCGCTCCCCCGCCGGCCGCCCGCAGGCCGCCCGCGGTGAGGTCGCCCTGCGAGGTGGGCACCGGAACGTCGTCGGCGAGCAGGGTGAACAGCCGCTCGTCGCAGAGCGCGGCACCGAGCAGGTCCTGGCCGTGCCGGGTGAGGATGCGGCGCCAGGCGGCGGGCCGCAGCCGGGCCGTCTCGTACAGGCCGTCCACCACGGCGTCGGCGAGGGCCCGTTGCAGTGCGCGGTAGTGCTCGTCGCGCTGGAGGTCCTCGCGGCTGGCGGTGGGGGTGAGCCGGCTGGACTCGATCACTCCGCCGATGAATCCGGCCCAGCCGGGCAGCAGGTCGCGGGCGTCCTCGGCGAGCAGCATGCCGCGCAGGTAGACGGCGAGGTCGCGGTTGTCGCTGCTGCCGTAGGTGCCGCCGTCCTGGACCCAGAGCAGGCCGACCGCGTCGGTGGCGCCTGCCGTGGTTCCTTCCCGTTCCCCGGCCCCTTCCGCCTGGACGGGCAGTACCGGGAAGGCGGTGAGCGGTTCGAAGCGGCGGCCGAAGGCGGCGGCGAAGGCCATCCGGGCGGCGTACGGGTCGCCCGACGACTGCTCGCGCCAGGGCACCGGGACGGAGTTGACGGGGTGTTCGTCCTCGCCGACGTAGACCGGGATGGGCAGCAACACGCAGTAGCGGCCGAGGACTTCGCGCAGCGCCTGTTCCTCGGCGAGGTGGGCGTGCTCGGCCTTGAGCGCCAGTTCGACCACGGTGCCGGGCTGCGGCCGGGCGGGCACCGGTTCGACCTGGTAGTGCTCGCCGCCGCGGCTGCGGTAGCGGTGGCCCCGCTTCGGCTCGCGGTGCGAGGTGGTGGTGACGGTCACCTCGTCGGCGACCGAGAAGGCGGAGAGGAAGCCCAGGCCGAAGGCGCCGATCAGCTCCTGGTTACCGGTCAGTTCGCGCAGCATCCGGGTGTAGCCGGTGCCGACGGTGGCGAGGTAGGAGTGGATCTCCGGCTCGGTGAGGCCGGCGCCGGTGTCCTCGATGGAGACGGTCCGCCGGGCCGCGTCGGCGCGCACCCGGATCAGCGGGTGGTGGTCACCGTCCGGGTCCTCAAGGAGCCGGCGGGTGTGCGAGTCGTGGGCGTTCTGGACGAGTTCGCGCAGGGCGACCAGCGGGGTGGAGTAGAGGTGGGTGGCGAGGACGTTCACCAGGCCGCCGAGGTCGACCTCGGTGGTGCGCAGGTCGTCGGCGGGGGTGGGTTCGGTTGGGGCACCTTCAGACATGGGCACCCAGTGTGCCAGTGCGACTATCTGTCGACCATTTCTTTCCAAGCAGCTGTCATCACCCCGGTTTTCGCCGGTGAAATGACGGATTATCGTCAACTTGGAATGGACCACTCCCCCACCATCGAGGGAATTGCCACCCGTTTGGTGGAGTTCGTCCACGTCACTGGTGAATGCTGATCGTGCGACGTCAGGCAACGGCGCTACGGAGCGGCCACTCCGGATCGCGCCACATTCGCACTTCCAGCTCAGGGAGACCAGCGTGTCCCGTATCCGCGCAGCCGCCGCCGTCACCGCCCTCGGGGCCTTCCTCCTCGTCGGCGTCGGTGCCGCCACCGCGCACGCCGACGACGTCGCCGGCGCGATCGACCACTCCAACAGCAGCGTGGTGAACAACGTCGGTTCCGGCAACATCGTCGGCACCGTGCACGGCAACGTGGTCAACACCCAGCAGACCGCGACCGGTTCGGGCGCGAGCAACCAGAACAACGGCCTCGCCGTGGCCGGCAACGGCGGGAACGTCGGCGCCCTGCAGGGCAACGGCAACTTCGACGCCCGGGTCTACTACCCGCACGTCCTCTACTAGCCGGGCCGGCCGGGGCGCGAGCCCGGTCGCACCCCACGGGGCCGGGTGCCCGCCGCCGTTCCCACGGTGGCGGGCACCCGGCCCCGTGCGCTTCGCCCCGCGCACGTCCTACGCGTCGACCCCCAGCACCGCCCGGCCGAGCCGCCGCAGACAGTCGCCGAGGTCCGGCCGGGTGCTGTGCGGGCCGTTCCGCACCCCGTCGTTGACCAGCGAGAACAGCGCGTGCACCCGGATCCGGGCGGCCACCGCGTCGTACTCCGGGCGCACCTGTCGCAGCAACTCGACCCAGGTGCGCAGGAAGTCGCGCCGGAAGTCCACCGCGATCCGGCGGTCCGGCGGGGCCAGCCGCTCGGTCTCGCTGAGCATCGCGCCCAGGTAGTCGCCGTTGCGCAGCGCGAAGTCGACGTACGCGCCGAGACCGGCCGCCAGCGCCTCCGCCGGGCTCGCGGCCGTCGCGATCGCACCGTCCACCTGGTGCCAGAGCCGCTCCCGGCTGCGCACCAGGGAGGCCGCGAGCAGCTGGGCCTTGCTGTCGAAGTGGCGGTACACGCTTGGCCCGGATATGCCGACGGCGGCGCCGAGTTGGTCGGTGCTGACGTTGTCGAAGCCGCGTCGGTGGAACAGCCGGACGGCCGCCGCGAGCAGCTCCTCCCGGCGGGCCTGCGTCCTCGGCTGCGGAACCACCGGTGCCGCCCCGGCGGCGGGCCCGACCTCGGGCCCGGCGGCCGTGCCGTCCAGGGAGACCGCGAGGACGGCCGCGACCAGTTCGCGCAGCAGCGGCTCGGCCCGGCGGGGCTGCGGGGCGGCCGACTGGTAGGACAGCCCGGCGCAGCCGGAGAGCGCCGACCAGCAGAGCAACTCGGCGTCCTGGGGTGAGAGTTCGGGCCGCTCGGTACGCAGCACGGCGACCATCAGGGCGACGTCCGCACGCAGCTCACGGCGCAGTTCGGCCCGGCGGGCCGGTGGCAGCAGCCGGGCGTCGCGCTGCACCAGGGTGCCGAGCGGGCGGTGGCCGACCGCCACCGCGGCCAGTGCGGTGCCGAGTTCGGCGGTGCTGCCGGCCGTGCGCAAGCCGTCGCCGAGTGCGTCCAGGCCCAACCGGACGGCGCGGTCGAGCAGTTCGGGCTTGCCGCGGAAGTGCCGGTAGAGGGCGGGCGCGGTGATGCCGACCCCGGCGGCGACCTCGGTCATCGACACCTGGTGGTAGCCGCTGCGGTGGAACCGGTCGGCGGCCACGGCGAGGATCTGGGCGCGCCGCCCGGGTGGCCGTCGGACCACCATGGCCTGCCTCCCTCGGATTCGCCCCGCGGCCCGTCCGGACCCCGCCCGAAGGCTAGCAAGGATTCACTTGCCGACCGCTCCAAGCCCGTTTTCCGGGCCCGCGGGCGCTGGACAGTCGAGGCTACCGAGGATTAACTTGTCGGGCCACCACCTGGTACGTTCCGCCTCCGCCGGCCCCACGGCCGGCACCGCCGAAGGGAGCGCCGCCGTGCGCCGCACCGTGTTCAACGAGGACCACGAGGCCTTCCGGGAGACCATCCGGGACTTCATCGCCAACGAGGTCGTCCCGGTCTACGAGAGCTGGGAGGCCGACGGCCACCCGCCCCGCGACTTCTACCGCCAGCTCGGCGAACTCGGCGTCTACGGCATCGAGGTGCCGGAGGAGTACGGCGGCGCGGGCGAGAGCGGGTTCAAGTACCAGGCGGTGATCGCCGAGGAGACCGCCCGGGCGGGCGTGAGCTTCGGCTCCTCCGGCGTGCACACCGGGCTGGTGCTGCCGTACCTGCTGGAGTACGCGAACGAGGAGCAGAAGCGGCGCTGGCTGCCCGGCTTCGTCTCCGGCGACATCATGACCGCGATCGCGATGACCGAGCCGGGCGCCGGCTCCGACCTCGCGGGCATCACCACCACGGCCCGGCTCTCCGAGGACGGCACCCACTACGTCCTCAACGGCGCCAAGACCTTCATCACCGGCGGCGTGCTGGCCGACCTGGTCCTGGTGGTCGCCCGCACCGCTCCCTACGACCCGGAGAACCGCCGGGCCGGGCTCTCCATCCTGTGCGTGGACACCACCTCGCCGGGCTACTCCGTCGGACGCAAGCTGCAGAAGATCGGCCTGCGCACCTCGGACACCGCCGAGCTGGCGTTCGTCGACGTCAAGGTGCCGGTCGAGGACCTGCTCGGCGAGGAGGGCAAGGCCTTCTCCTACCTGACCCACAACCTGGTGCAGGAGCGGCTGGCGATCGCCGTCGGCGCGTACGCGGCGGCCGCGGCGGCGGTGCGGTTCGCGGTGCAGTACGTCAAGGAACGCAAGGTGTTCGGCAAGGCGGTGGCCGAGTTCCAGAACACCAAGTTCACCCTGGCCGACTGCCAGGCCCAGGTGCTGGCCCAGCAGTCGATGGTGGACCGCGCGCTGGAGCTCTACCAGGACGGCGAGTTGAGCGTCGCCGACGCGGCCGCCGCGAAGCTGTTCTGCACCGAGTCGGCCTCCACCGTCATCGACAAGTGCCTTCAGCTGCACGGTGGTTACGGCTACATCCTGGAGTACCCGATCGCCCGACTCTACACCGACAACCGGGTGTTCCGGATCTACGGCGGCACCAGCGAGGTCATGCGCAGCATCATCGCCAAGTCGCTGGGGCTGTGAGGGAGTCGCTGCCGCGTGAAGCGGTGGCGTGAAGCCGCCGCCTGAAGCTGCGGCGGGCCGCACCCCCATGGCGGCCCGCCGCGTCCGCCCGTACGGGTGCGCTCTGGGTGCGCTCGGACGGGTGCGCTCTGGGTGCGCTCTGGGTGCGCTCGGACGGGTGCGCGCGGCCGGGCGGCTCAGTTGGGCGAGCCGTGCTCCGCGCGCCAGGCCTCCCAGCCGGCCGAGGAGGCCACCTTCGCCTCGTGCAGGGCCCGCTGGGCGAGCGCGGTGGGCGGGGTCTCCAGGTTGCGAACCCAGTCGCGGCTCGCGGTGAACAGCGCCGCGCACACCAGCGCCGCACCGGCCGCGCCGAGTACCGAGCCGATACCGGTCAACGCCACCCCGCCGGCCAGCAGCGAGCGGTTGACCTGGAACCCGTCGAAGATCCTTTGGTTGGTCGCCATGCCTCCACGATGCGGGCAGTCGGCGGGGGCTGCACCTCGGGCGGGCCACATCCGCGAGCGGGCCGCATCCGGCCGCTCGGGGTGCGCGCCGCCGGTGCGTCCGCGAACCTGGGCACACGGCCCGAGGAGGAGGCGGCGCGATGCCCGATCTCGAACAGCTCGCCGTGGAGCACTCCGCCCGGGCGGCCGAGAGCCCGCACGGGCGCAGCGCCCACCTGGTGCTGCACGACGGGGTGCTGCGGCAGACCGTGATCGCACTGACGGCCGGCACCGCACTGGACGAGCACACCCCGCCCACCGCCGGGAGCGTCCAGGTGCTGCGCGGCCGGGTGGCGCTGACCATCGCCGGGCGGCAGGTGGAGCTGTCCGTCGGCGGACTGGAGCCCGTACCGCAGGAGCGGCACGGACTGGTGGCCCACGTCGACTCGGTGGTGCTGCTGACGGCCGTCACGGCGTAAGGCCCCCGGCCTGGTCCACGGGACGGGCCCTGACGCGTGTCAGGGCGCGGCGGGCGACCCCAGGACGGTGCCGCTGACCAGCCGGAGGCCGCGCAGGAACTCCTGCCCGTTCGGGGCCAGTTCGGGCGCTGCCAGCCACTGGGCCACGTAACCGGCCAGCAAGATCTGGTAGAAGGTGCCGCGGGCCAGCTCCTCCTCGGTGTCCGGCACCTCCGTCACCCCCTGGAACACCGCGGCGAGGCCGAGCCGGCCGTCCTTCTGCGCCTCCTCGAAGGCCTTCGCCAGCTCGGGGTTGTGCCCGGCCAGGGCGAGCGCCTCGAACTGGGCCGCCCAGAGCCCCCGGTGCTCGACGAAGACGTCCCGGAGGCCGTTCCAGGCGGCCGCGAAGCGCGTCTCCGGGTCCTCCGACACCTGGTTGGCGCCGTACACGACCACCCCCAGGGCCTCACCCATCTCGCCGATCGCCTCGATCATCGCGGCGTTGAGCAGCGCGTCCTTCGTGCCGAAGTGGTAGCCGATCGCGGCGAGGCTGACACCCGAGGCGGTCGCGATGTCGCGGGCCGTGGTGCGTCCGTAGCCCCTCTCGTACAGGCAGCGCTTGGCGCCGGCCATCAGGTCTTCGCGGTTTCCCATGCCCCGATCCTACGGAGGATCTGCACGGATGTCTTGCACGTATGTCTCGTACGTTCGTCTCGCACGTTCGTCTTGGACTATCGTTTTAGACATATGTACTAGACAAGTGTCTGACACATCCGTACGGTCTTCCCCATGACCGCAACCACCGGCCGCGCAGGCCGTCGCGAATGGATCGGCCTGGCCGTCCTCCTGCTCCCGACCCTCGTCCTCGCCATGGACATGGGCGTGCTGTTCTTCGCCGTCCCGTACATCTCCACCGAGCTCGCCCCCAGCGGCACCCAGCAGCTGTGGATCATGGACATGTACTCGTTCCTGCTGGCCGGGCTGCTCATCACGATGGGCGCGCTGGGCGACCGGATCGGCCGCCGCCGGTTGCTGATGGTCGGCGCCGCGGGCTTCACCGGCGCCTCGCTGCTGGCCGCCTGGTCCGGCAGCGCCGAACAGCTGATCGCCGCCCGTGCCCTGCTCGGCATCGCCGGGGCCACCGTGATGCCCTCGACCCTCGCGCTGATCCGCAACATGTTCCACGACGCCAAGCAGCGGCAGATCGCCCTCGGTGCCTGGGGCGGTGTCCTCACCACCGGGGCCACCCTCGGCCCGGTCGCCGGCGGACTGCTGCTCGACCACTACTGGTGGGGCTCGGCCTTCCTGGTCGCCGTCCCGGTGATGGTCCTGGTGCTGCTGACCGCGCCCGTGCTGCTGACCGAGTACCGCACCACCGCCCCCGCCGGCCGCTTCGACCTGCCCGGCGCCGTGCTCTCGCTCGCCGCGATCCTCCCGCTGGTCTACGGGGTCAAGACGCTCGCCGTGGACGGCTGGAGCCCGCTGCCCGCCCTCGCCGCCGCGGCCGGACTGCTGTTCGCCGCCGCCTTCGTCCGGCGCCAGCGCACCGCCACGAACCCGCTGATCGACCTGAGCCTGTTCCGGATCCGCACCTTCAGCGGCGCGATCAGCGTCAACACCCTCGCCATGTTCGCGATGATGGGCTTCGCCCTCTTCACCTCGCAGTACCTGCAGCTGGTCAAGGGCATGAGCCCGTTCACCGCCTCGCTCTGGTCGCTGGTGCCCAGCGTCGGCGTCGGCGCGGCGATCGGGATCAGCTCGGCGCTGGCCGGCAAGGTCCGCCCGGCGGCCCTGATGGGCGGCGGCTTCGTGGTCGGCGCGGCGGGCTTCGCGATGATGACCCAGGTCGGCCCGCACTCGCCGCTGGCACTCATCCTCACCGCGGCGGGCGTCCTGGCCGCCGGCACCGTCGGCACCATGACGATGACCGCCGAGATGGTCGTCTCCGCCGCCCCCGCCGAACAGGCCGGCGCCGCCTCCGCCACCTCCGAGACCGCCGTCGAACTCGGCAGCTCGCTCGGCATCGCCCTGCTCGGCGCGGCCGGAGCCGCGGTCTACCGCCACCAGCTGGACGGTGCCCTCCCGGCGGGCGTCGACGGCCCGGCCGCCGGCACCGCGCAGGACACCCTCGGCGGCGCCGTCTCCGTCGCGGCCCACCTGCCCGGACGGCTCGGCCCGGATCTGCTGGAGACCGGCCGCCGTGCCTTCACCGACGGCTTGCACGTCGCCGCCGTCGTCGGCCTCCTCTTCGCCCTCGGCGCGGCCTTCCTCGCCTACCGCCTCCTGCGCCACCTCCCCGCCACCAGCCCGGCCGCCCCGGTGACCCCGGAGCCCGCCACGGTCTGACCTGCCAGCGCCCGACGATCCACGCGAGTCATCGAGAGCCCCCACCCGATCCCGGGCGGGGGCTCTCCGCCGTACCCACGTCCGACACCGGCCGGGCACCCGGGCACGGCGGGCACAGCTGGTGCCGGGCATCTGAACGGCCGGCGGCCCGACCAGGAGATCCATTGCCGGTGAGTGCGGACGCAGGAAGTCGGGATGGCCGACTTCCTGGGCGGCGACGGTGGCTCGGGCCCCGCCCTGGAGGGAGGGCGCTTCAGAGGGCGTGCCAGGGTGGGGGGATGGGGATTGGACATGGGCGGGTGCGCGGGAGTTACGACGCGGTGGCGGAGGAGTACCTGGGGCGGATCGGGAGCGAGTTGGCGCACAAGGTGGTGGACCGGGCGCTGCTGGGGGCCGTCGTGGAGGAGGCGGGCGGCGGGGTGGTGGCGGACCTGGGGTGCGGGCCGGGGCACGTCGCCGGGTGGCTGGCTGAGCGGGGCGCGCGGGTGGTCGGGATCGACCTGTCGCCGCGGATGGTGGAGCTGGCCGGGCGCGAGCACCCGGAGGCCGAGTTCCGGACCGGCGACCTGCTGGCGCTGCCCGCCGCCGACGGAGAGTTCGCGGCGGCCGTGGCCCTGTACTCGGTGATCCACCTGGAGCCGGGCGAGCTGCTGCCCGCCTTCGCCGAGATGCTGCGGGTGCTGCGGCCCGGCGGGGTACTGCTGGTCTCCTTCCACCTGGGCCGGGAGGTGCGGCACCTGGAGGAGTGGTGGGGCCACCCGGTCGACGTGGACTTCCACTTCCTGCGCACCGACGACGTCGCCGCCCGCCTCGCCGAGGCCGGGTTCGCCGTCGAGGCCCGGTTGGAGCGGGAGGGCCTGCCCGAGGAGGCCGACACCCGGCGCGGCTACCTGCTGGCACGACGGCCGCGGTGACCGTCCACCCGGGGGTGGACTGCGACGCGTCCACCCCCGGGTGCGTGCCGCGGGGGCGCGCCCGGAGGACCGTGGAGGGGTGGTCCGCGACCGTCAGGAGCCCCCTCATGTCCCTGCCGTCCCTGCTCTCCCTGCTCGGCCTCCTCTGCTGGGTCGGCTACGAGCTGCTGCTGCGCCGCCGCGAGGACAGCGCGGCCGGCAGCTGGCGCGCGGACGACCGCGACCGCGGCTCGACCCGGCTGCTGCTCACCTGTTACGTCGCGTCCGTGCTGGTGGTGGTGCTGCTCGAACGCGCCGACATCGGCGTGCTGCCCACCGGGCCGCGCTGGTTCGGGGTCGCGCTGGTCGCCGCCGGGCTGGCCCTGCGCGCCTGGGGCATGCGGACCCTCGGCCGCTACTACACCCGCACCCTGCGCACCGTCGACACCCAGCACGTGGTCCGCGCCGGCCCGTACCGGCTGATCCGCCATCCGGGTTACACGGGCAGCCTGCTGGTCTGGGCCGGCTACGCACTCGGCACCGGCGGCTGGGCGGCGTCCCTGCTGGTCACGGCGATGCTGCTCGGCGCGTACGGCTGGCGGATCTCCGCCGAGGAGCGGCTGCTGCTGGCGGCCTTCGGTCCGGCGTACGCCGACTACCAGCGGGTTTCCAAGCGGCTGGTGCCGTTCGTCTACTGATGGGCTACTGACGGGGCAACGGCGGGAATCACCGGACGGGCCCTCGCGGTCCGCTCGAACGGCACCTGGTTTTCGGCCAGCGTTTCCCGGCCGGTGTATCCGTTCGGTGTGAGGGCCAGGCATACTGGCGAGCATGGGCGCTCGCGCCCCCCGTGACTCTAGACAAGAAGGGACCGGTGGCCAGGGATGCTGCGGAACGGTCTTGAGCCCTGGCACATCTTGGTGGTGCTGGCGGTCGTAGTCCTGCTGTTCGGATCGAAGAAGCTGCCGGAGATGGCGCGCGGCCTCGGAAAGTCGATGCGCATCCTGAAGGCGGAGACCAAGGCGATGCGCGAGGACGGCGACCAGGCGGACGCCGGCACCGCGCAGAGCACGGCCGCCTCCCAGCAGGCCGCCGACCGCCCGGCCGTCACGCCGACCAACGTGACGAAGGCCACCGAGACGAAGCACACCGAGACGACCGCCTGAGTCGCCCGAGCTTCCGTCGAGCCCCCCGGTGAATCCACCGGGGGGCTCGACGCTTTCCGTTCCACCTCCGTTCCGTCTCCGTTCCGCCCTGCCCGGGCGGAGTAGTCGGGCGGGCGCGGCGCGCCCGGGTCGAGCAGGCTGGGCGGGATGTCCGAGAACCCTCCTCCCCCGCCCACCGACCTCCGGGCCGCGGCGTGGCTGCTGGGCGCGTTCGCGCTGCTGACGGTCGGGTACTTCACGCTGCCGCTGGAGTGGTTCGGCGACCGTCGTCCGGTGCTGAGCTGGGCCGTCTTCGTGGGGGCGATGGTAGGCCTGACCTGGCTGATGATCGCGAAGATCGTCGGGGCGATGCGGGGCACCGCGAAGCGGCCGGTGGTCTGGCTGGCCTTCCTGATCTTCCTGGCGATGATCATCTTCTCCGCGTCGTACTACGCGCTGGGCTCGCACAAGGCCGAGTTCGCGGGACTGGAGACGCGGTTGGACGCGCTGTACTTCACGGTCGTGACGATGGCGACGGTGGGGTACGGGGACATCACTCCGGCCGGGCAGACGGCACGGCTCCTGGTGGTGCTGCAGATCGGGTACAACTTCGTGTTCCTCGCGGCGGCGGCCGGGACGGCGTCCCGGGCGATCCGCGGGAACGTGGAACGGCGGATCCGGCGCGACGGGTGAATCCGGCACGGGGGGCCTGCCTCAGCCGTCCTCGTCGGGCGGCGGCGGGGTGGCACGGAGGGCGGTGACGACGCCCGGGGCGACGGTCGCGATCGCCGGCGCGAGAAGGACGGCGAAGGCGGCTGGGATCAGGAACCGCACGTGGCGTCCCGGTCGCGCTCGGCGTCGAGGAGGAGGGAGAGGAGGTCCAACAGCGTCGACGCGGGCACCGGGTTGAAGCGGACCAGGACCCGGCCGTCGGGTCTTGCCGGTGGCGGCCGAGGGGAAGATCAAGCCGAACTTCCGGCCGCGCTCCTGCACTTCGGCGAGGAGCGTACGAATGTGCTCGTCGGTGCAGTACCGGACCCGGGGGTGTCGGCGTGCTTCCAGGCGTTCACCAGCAGCTCACCGGG
Organism: Kitasatospora sp. NPDC036934; assembly: GCF_055608425.1. NCBI lineage: Bacteria > Bacillati > Actinomycetota > Actinomycetes > Kitasatosporales > Streptomycetaceae > Kitasatospora > Kitasatospora sp. NPDC036934. The sequence goes on from NZ_JBVJQR010000012.1 coordinate 153,490, forward strand.
GGCGAGTTCGGCGTCGAAGGCGGCGGAGGGGTGCCAGCCGGAGCGGATCATCGCGGCGCGGAGGGACTGGCGGGAGAGCGCGAAGGAGCGCGTGTGGGCGGAGGAGGGCGTGTGGACGGAGGAGGCCGCCCTCCTGTGAGCCGTCCCGCTCCCCCACAGGTTTTTCCACAGGGTGTGGACAACCCTGTGGTTCAACCGCGGGTGGTGTCGATGACGCAGAAGCGGTTGCCGTCGGGGTCGGCGAGGACCACGAAGTCCGGGTCCTCGGGGTAGAGGTCCCAGTCCACGGGCTGAGCGCCGAGGGCGAGCAGGCGGTCGACCTCGGCGGCCTGGGCGACGGCGTCGCCCGCGTAGAGGTCGAGGTGGACGCGGGGGTGGTCCTGGACGGGGGACTCGCTGTAGCCCAGGGCGAGCTGGACGGCGGTGCCGCCGTCGGCGGGGACCAGCACCGTCCAGTCGTCCTCGACCACGCCGTCGCGCGGCACGTAGGCGAGCGCGGCCGACCAGAAGGCGACCGCGCGGGGCATGTCGGCGACACCGAGGACGAGGGATCCGATCGTCAGCACGGCGCCATTATGACGTGACGTCAGCCTTGCTGCGGCGGGCGTAGGCCCGGGCCGCGCGGACGCGGTCGCCGCAGCGGGTCGAGCACCAGTGGCGGGCGGCGTGGGTGCGGACCAGGAAGCGCAGGCACGGGCTGGCGCTGCAGGCGGCGAGGCGTTCGGCATCCGGGCCGGCGAGCAGCTCGGCGGCGTCGGCGGCGATGACGGCCATGGCGTGCACGGCGACCCGGTCGGCCGGGTGGGCCAGGGCGCGGTACGGGCCGTGCGGCTCGTCCCAGCGCAGCAGGGCGGCCGACGAGGTGGCGGTCAGTGCGGTGTTGAGCGCGTCCACGGCCTCGGGCGGCGGCACGGTGCCGTCGACGCGGGCGGCGAGCAGGACCCGCAGGTGGGCCCGCAGTTCGCGCAGGCGCCCCGTGCAGTACTCGTAGACCTCCGCGCCGGCGGGGGCGAGGCCCCGTTCGGCCAGCCACCGGGCGGCGTCGGCGGGGGTGGCCAGCAGGTCGAGGCGGCCGGCGGTGAGAGCGAGGTCGCTGTTGGCGAAGTCGAGGGCGACGTGCTGCTCCGAGCCGGGCGCGGGCGGCGGGGCGGTGAGGGCGGCGTTCACGGTTCTCATGGTAAACCTTGCGCTCATCCGTGAGGGAGCGTTAGGTTTCATCACGTCAAACCGTAGCTTTCTCCGTGAGGTGAACCAGCATGTCGACCATCCGCGTCTTCGGCGGCCCGACCGCCCTCATCGAGTTCGGCGGCCTCCGCCTCCTCACCGACCCGACCTTCGACGAGCCCGGCGACTACCCGCGCGGCGGCGGCCGCGCCCTGACCAAGACCGCGCCCTCCCCCGTCACCCCCGCCGACATCGGCCCGGTCGACGCCGTCCTGCTCTCCCACGACGAGCACCCGGACAACCTGGACACCTCAGGCCGCGCATTCCTGCCGACCGTCCCGCTCGTCCTCACCACCACCAGCGGCGCCGACCGACTGGGCGGCACCGCGCGCGGGCTCGCCCCCTGGGACTCCGTGGAACTGGCCCGACCGGACGGCGGCACCGTCACCGTCACCGCGGCGCCCGCGCTGCACGGGCCGGAGGGGGCCGAGGCGGTGCTCGGCCAGGTGATCGGGTTCGTGCTGACCGCGCCCGACCTGCCGAGCGTCTACATCAGCGGCGACAACGCCTCGCTGCCGTTGGTCAAGGAGATCGCCGACCGGTTCGGTCCGGTCGACACCGCCGTCCTGTTCGCCGGCGCCGCCCGCCCCGGGCCCTTCGACGGCGCGCTGCTCACCCTGGACAGCGCCCAGGCCGCCGAGGCCGCCGCCCTGCTGGGCGCTCGGCGCGTGGTACCGGCGCACTTCGACAGCTGGGGACACTTCACCGAGGGCCGCGCGGACCTGGAGGCGGCGTTCGAAGCGGCCGGACTCGGCGACCGGCTGCGGTTCTCCTGACGGGCCCTGACGCCCGGTCCCCTACTAGTCGTCCTGGTTGTCGGCGGTGGCGGAGGCGTGCAGGGTCGCGAACAGGGCGCCCAGGCGGGCGTTCCAGTTGGCGTAGGTGGGGGCGTCGACGGCGTGCTTCTTGGCCAGGTCCTTGATGGTCTTCTGGGCGGTCTTGAGCTCCTGGGCGGCGTCGTCGGGATTGCCCTCGTTGACCCGGGCGAGGGCGTCGTCGAGGGTCCGCAGCAGGTCCGCCTGCTTGTCGCGTTCCTTGGTGATCGGAGCCTGGGCGACGGCCTGGCGGAAGGACTGGAGCTGGAGCGCCGCGGGCTGGTTGCGCGGAACGGGCTGGGTCGCGGCCGGGAGCCCTGCCGGGGTGGTGGGGACGGGGGTGCCGGTCGAGGGCGCGGACGGGATGGCGGGGGCGGTCGCCGACGGCTTGCCGGCAGTGGCGGCCGGGGGCTTGGTGGCGGGCGCGGCCGCGGCCGCGTTGCCCGTCGGCTCGTCGAAGGCGGTCACGGCCAGGGCGACGGCCCCGGCGAGGCCGACTATGCCCAGGGCGCCGAGGACGAGGGGCTTGCGGCGGCTCCGGGCGGACGCGGCGGACGCGGCGGGCCGCGGGGCGGCGGGGTGCCCGGCGGGGGGCATCGCCGGGAGCGGGGCCATCACCGAGGTCGCGGCCGGGGCCGGGTGGCGCGGCACCTGGGGCGGGAGCAGGGCGGTGTGCTGCTGGTCCGGGAACGCCGGGGCCACCGGCGGCAGCAGCTGGGTGGCGGCCGAGGTGGTGGCGAGCAGCTCGGCGGTCGGGTCGCCGACGGCCAGGCCCGGGACGGTGGAGAGGAGTTCGGCGCGGGCGGCGGTGGCATCGGCCGGGCGGTGGGCCGGGTCCTTGGCCAGCAGGCGCAGCACCACGGCGTCCAGCTCGGGCGGCAGGCCGGGGCGCCGTGCGGACGGCGGCTGGGGCTGCTCGCTGACGTGCTTGAAGGCGATCGCCACCGGGGCCTCGGCGGTGAACGGGGTCTCGCCGGTGAGCATCTCGGTCAGCACGCAGCCGACCGCGTACAGGTCGGTACGGCCGTCCAGGGCGGAGGCGGTGGCCTGCTCGGGCGAGAGGTAGGCGGCCGTGCCGAGCACGCTCGCGGTCTGGGTCAGGTTGCTCGACGAGCCGGCCCGGGCGATGCCGAAGTCCACCACCTTCACGCCGCCGTCATCGGTGATCATGATGTTGCCGGGCTTGATGTCCCGGTGCACCAGCCCCGCCGCGTGCGCGACCGCCAGCGCCTCGCAGACCGCCGCCGCGATGCCGACCGCGCGCTCCACCGGCAACTGCGACTGCTGGGCCAGGACCGCGGCCAGGGAGCGGCCGTTCACCAGCTCCATCACGATGAACGGGGTGCCCTGGTCCACACCCGAGTCGAAGACCATGACGATCCTCGGGTGCACCAGCATGGCGGCGTGCTGCGCCTCGCGGCTGAACCGCTCGGCGAAGCGCGGGTCGTCGGCCAGGCCGCCGTTGAGGATCTTCACGGCCACCTGGCGGCCGAGCACCCGGTCGACGCCGCGCCAGACGGTGGCCATGCCGCCGACGCCGAGCATCTCGACGAGTTCGTAACGCCCGTTCAGCGCCCGTCCGATCACCTGGATCTCCCCTCACGTGCAGCCTCCGGGGTCCCGGGCGGCCTCGTGCACCTGTGCACGATAGCCGCCCCGGCCCAGGGCCCGAGGGGGTGGCGGCCGGGGGACCGGGCAGCGGTCCCCCGACCGCCGGATCGGGGTGCGGCCCGCCCTGACTGCGGGAGGGCGGGCCGCACGTTCCGGGCCGGCCGGGCCGGCGGCGCGTCCGGGGTGAGCGCCTGCCGGTCCGGCCGGGGCCGGCCGGGTGGACGGTGGGCACGGGGGAGCCGACCGTCCACCCGGGGTCTTCGGGTGGTTGTGCGTCCTGCGGCTACTGCGGGGTGGTGCGGTCCGGGTGGGCGGCGAGCCCGGGGGGAGTCGCTCGCCGCCCACCCGGAGTTCTGGGGGTCATCTCCGGGCCGACGGGTCGTCCTCGGAGGGGACGGTTCTGCTCGGATGGATGTCCGGCAGGGTGGGGGCGCCCGTCGGGGGCGGGACCACGCCGCCCTTGCCGGGCTTGGTGCCGTTGCCACCGCCGTTCTGGCTGTTTCCGCCGCCGGTGTTGCCGTTGCCGCCGTCGCCGCCCTTGCCGGAACCGCTCCGGCCGGGGGCGCTCGGTTGGGCGGTGGCGGTGCCCTGCTGGTCGCCGCCCTGGTGGTCGCCGCCCTGGTGACCGGGGGTGCCGGCGCAGAAGTCCTGGACGGCGTCGGCGCCACCGGCCGCCGCGATCAGCGGGGCGAAGAGCGGGTCGACGGCCAGCTTGCCGGGGCGTTCACCCTTGCCCGTACGGTCCTCGAAGCCCTGGCAGAGCGGGAGCAGCGCGGCGGGCGGGGCGGGGAGGCCGGTGTGCCCGCCGGCCGTGGCGGGGGCGGACGGGACGGCCGTGTGCGGGTCCGCGGTGGCGCCGGTGGACGGCCTGGAGACCCCGGACTGGGGTGCGGAGGAGGACGGGCCGGTGCCGGGCGGGGTGCCCGGGGTGGCCACCGCGTGCTCGGGCTCGGACGGGCCGCCGCCGAGGGCGGGCAGGTTGCCGGTGCCGGCGGCGACCGCGACCCCGCACAGCGCGGTGGCGCCGAGCATGGCGGCAGCGGCCTTCGTGCTGAAGGCCCTGGCCAGCGCGGCGGTTGCCATCGATCGTCTCCGGACGGGGGTCACTACGGGGTCGGGCGTGAGACTCGCCGCCCGGAACGCGGCCAGGGCGGCCTCCTCCCCGGCCAGTTCCGCGGACGTCGCCGGAGCGGCGGCCGCGGCCAGGACCCGGGCGAGCTGCCCGGGACCGTCCGGTCCGGTGAGCGAGGCGTCCTGCCCGGCCGACGGGCCGCCCACGGCACCGCCGAGCAGCTGCTCGGCGGCATCACGGTCGATCCGACGGGATCGGTTGGTGCTCATCTCATGTCCTTCAGCGTCGCGGCCCGGTGTTCTGTCACACCCTGCGGAGAAGTTTTTTTCGCGGGTCGTTCCGCGGGTCGTTCCGCGGGTCGTTCCGCGGGCTCTTCGGCGGGTCGTTGCGCGGGCGCTTCGGCAGCTCGTCCGGCCGGTCGTCCGGCGGGGCGTCCTGTGGGACGACCGGCGGCGTTCCCGGTCCCCGGTTCGGCCGGCCGGGCGGCCGGGATCCCGGCTCCGGAGGAGAACGGCTGGTCCAGCAGCTTGGCCAGTCGGCGCAGTCCCCGGTGGGCGGCCATCCGGACGCTGCCGGCCCGCTTGCCGAGCACCCGGGCGGCGCTCTCGGCGTCCAGCTCCATGACCACTCTCAGCAGCACCGCCTCGGCCTGGTCGCGGGGCAGCCGGGAGATCAGCGCCAGGGCGTCGGCGGTGCCGACGGTGGCGAGCGCGGCGCGGGCGGTGTCGTCCCCGGCGGCCTGTTCGACCAGGTACTCGAAGGGGAGATCGGCGACCGGGCGGCGGCGCCGGGCCCGCAGGTGGTCCATCGCCCGGTTGCGGGCGATGGTGGCGGCCCAGCCGCGGAAACCGTCGCCGTCGCCGGAGAAGCCGCGCAGGTCGCGGGAGATCTGCAACCAGGTCTCGGACGCGATGTCCTCGGCGTCCTGGACGTCCTCCGGCCGTCCGCCGACGAGCACTCTCAGGTAGCGCAGCAGGCCCGGCTGGACGGTCCGGAACAACAGCCGGAAAGCCTCTTCGTCCCCCTCCTGGGCGGCGCGGACCGCCTCGGTCAGGTCGGTGGGAGCAGCGCCCCCGCCCGGTGGGCCGGCGGGAGGTACTGGTCCGGACCGGCCGAGGTGGCTGCCGGTGCCCGCTCCGGGGCGTTCTGCACTCTGCACCCGCCACATGATGCGCCATCCAGGGGATCGGGTCGGCGCCGGTCGAAGGACCGGACCGAACGGGGCCAAGGTCCCGCCGACGGCTGCCGTTCGCCCGAAGCCCCGGAACACCGCCCCCGCCTACATTGTCGGTAGGCGAATCGATCCGGGCCCCGACCTGCCCGGACGCCGGGCCCGCCACGCCGCCGTGACCCCGCGACCCCACCGCGCCCGTTCGTACCGACACCCGCCCGAGCCCGTTCGGGCGGGTGTCGGCCCGGGACCGGCAGAGGGACCGGAACCCGGGGCGACCGCACGGCCGGGTCCGGACGGCCGCTCCGCACAGCCGGCTCCGCACGGCCGGCTCGGGACCGCCACTCCGCACGGCCGGCTCCGTACGACCAGCAGGGAAGACCGCGATGACCACTGCCCACGAGCTCCACGCCAAGGGCCTGCGCGAGCACCTCGCGCCCGCCTTGCGCAGCCTGGGCCTCACCGGGCGGCACCCGACCTTCCTGCTGCCGGAGGAGGACCACTGGCTGCTCGTCGATCTGGTCGAGCGGCCCGCCTCCGACCGGGTCGCGTTCACCTTCGCGCTCGGCCTGGTCCGCCGCGCCGACCGGGCGGGCCCGGCCCTGCCCGACCCGCGCACCCGGTACGGCTCCGAGGTCTGGCGGGCCAGGATCGGCGAGGTGCTGCCGGTCGGCGAGGACGTCTGGTGGGAGGTGCTGCCCGGGCCGCGCTGGCGGCTGCCGCTGGACGACGCCGTCGCCGCCGTCCGCGACTACGGCCTGCCGGAGCTGCGCCGCCGGGCCGCGGCGGACCGCTCCCCCACCGGCGGGGCGTACCTCTCCCCCGCCGAGCTGGAGGACGTCAACGCCGCGCTGCTGACCGCCTCGGTGGCCCGGGTGCAGCGCGCCGAGCTGGCTGCCGGGGCGCTGGTGCTGACCGGCGCCTGGACCCGGGGCGACGGCGTGGCCCGGACGGTGCTGGCCGGGGCCGCCCGGGGGTTCCTGTCGGCCGGGGACGAGCGGTTCCGGACGGTGCGCTGCCGGGACACCCTGGGGCGGGAGCTGTGGACCTTCGGCTAGAACGATGCAGGTCAGCGACCCTGTCATGGGCGGCGCCGTGACACCTGTCATGCGGATCCGGCAACGGACGACACTGCTCTGACGGCGGGTCGGACCGAAAAACTGGAGGCACGACGCGGGCAGGGGCCCGCGGTCACCAGCCGGGGAGGAACCCACCATGAGCAGCCGGACCGTCACCGCCGTCACCGCCGCCGTTCCCGCCCCGCCCGTCCGGAACGCCCAGCAGGTCCGGAACGCCCAGCAGGTCCGGAACGCCGAGCAGGTCCGGAACGCCGAGCAGGTCCGGAACGCCGAGCAGGTCCGGAACGCCCAGGACGCCGGGGCGCCGAACCCGCTGGTCGCCGGGTTGCGCCCGCTCGCCCTCGACGTGCTCGCTCCGCTGGCCGGCTACTACCTGCTGCACTCGGCCTGCGGCCTGAGCGAGTTCGCCGCGCTCGCCTGGAGCAGCGTCTTCCCGGCCGGCCGGACCCTCCTGGGCCTGCTGAAGGAACGCAGCCTCAACCTGTGGGCCGCGCTGATGCTGGCGGTCAACCTGGCGGGCCTGGCGCTCACCTTCGTCACCGGCGACGCCCGGATGATGATCGCCAAGGACGGCGGACTGAGCGGCACCGTGGCGCTGGCGATCCTGGTCTCGGCGGCGGTCGGCCGGCCGGTGATGACCCCGATGCTGATGCCCTTCGTCACCAAGGGCAAGCGCGACCGCACCGCCGCCTGGCAGCGGCTGGTCGAGGGGCGGGCGGCGGCCTCGCGGGCCTTCCGCCGCCACGAGCGGGTGTTCGCCGGGATCTGGGGCACCGCGCTGCTGGCCGAGTGCGCGGCACGGGTGGTCGGCGCCTTCACCCTGCCGGTGTCGACCATGGCCTGGCTGTCCACCGTGTTCCTGATCGGCGCGATCGTGGCCGGTTCGATGGTCGGTCAGATCGCGACCGACCCGATCGAGAAGCTGGTCGCCGCCGAGACCGAGGCACCCACCGCGGCCTGAGCCCCCGTCGAGCCTCGGTACGAACCATCCGTCCACCGAGCGAACTGCGGGTGCCCTGGGTTCGAACGATCAGGAACCATCGGGATCTCCCGGGAGTCTTGATAACGAGGGGGTAACGGTACCCCCGACCGAGGAAACGGGGAGCCCACCATGCGGACCGACGCGCTGACCACCACCGAGGACCGCACCCTCGCCTGGGACGGCTGCCTGAACGTCCGCGACCTGGGCGGTCTGCCCACCGCCTCCGGCAAGCCGACCGTCCGCGGCGCGATAGTCCGGGCGGACAACCTGGACCGCCTGACCCGCGAGGGCTGGGACGCCCTCCTCGACCACGGCGTCCGCACCGTGGTCGACCTGCGCAACGCCGAGGAGTACAAGCCGCTCCTCCCGCTCCCCGAGGGCGTCGAGCTGGTCCGCGTCCCGCTGGACGAACTGGCCGGTCCCGCCTGGTGGGAGGCCCACGGCCGACTGGACGGCACCCCGCTGGCCTTCCGCCCGTACCTGGAGCACTGCCCGCACGCCGCCGCCGCACTGGTCACCGCGATCGCCGGGGCCCGACCCGGCGGACTGGTGGTGCACTGCGGCGCCGGCCGTGACCGGACCGGCCTGGCCGCCCTGCTGCTGCTCGCCCTGGCCGGGGTCGACCGGGCCGCGATCGCCGAGGACTACCTGCTGAGCGCCCCCAACGTCCGCCCGCTGTACGGGATGCTCGGCCTGCCGGACCCGTACCGCCGGATCGACGCGGCGCTGGCCGAGGCCGGGACCACCGCCGAGGCCGCCCTGGCGGACGCCCTCGACGGGCTCGACGGGCTCGACCCGGCGGGCTACCTGCTCGCGGCAGGGGTCACGCCCGCCCAGATCGCCGCCGTCCGGGACCGGCTGCTGACGGGGGCGTAGGGCCTCCGACCGGCGGTGCCGCCGTCCGGCAGAACGTTCGATGAGACGTTCCACGGAATGCGGACGCAAACTACCCGCCGGTAAGCGTCAACCGATGGTTGACGATCCTCGGATCGACAACCTACGGTTGACGTATGGAGAATCCCGTTGTTCCCAACACCACTCCGCTGCGCCTCGACGACCTGATCGCCGCGATCAAGAAGGTCCACGTCGACGCGCTCGACCAGCTCTCCGACGCGGTCATCGCCGCCGACCACCTCGGCGACCTCGCCGACCACCTCATCGGCCACTTCGTGGACCAGGCCAGGCGCTCCGGCGCCTCCTGGACCGACATCGGCCGCAGCATGGGCGTCAGCAAGCAGGCCGCCCAGAAGCGCTTCGTCCCCAAGGACCCGGGCGCCCCGAACGACCTCGACCCCAGCCAGGGGTTCGCCCGGTACACGCCCCGGGCCCGCAAGGTCGTGGTGGCCTCGCAGGAGGAGGCCCGGCGGGCGAACAACCCCGAGATCACCGCCGAACACATCCTGCTCGGCCTGCTCGCCGAGCCCGAAGGCATCGGCCTCAAGGCCCTCACGGCCCAGGGCGTCACCCCGGAGGCCCTCCGGACGGCGGCCACCGCCGCACTGCCGAGCGCCGTCGAGCAGACGGTGCCCGCACTGATCCCGTACGACGCGCGGGGCAAGAAGGTGCTGGAGCTGACCTTCCGCGAGGCGCTCAAGCTCGGACACAACTACGTCGGCACCGAGCACATCCTGCTCGCCCTGCTGGAGCTGGAGAACGGCGAGGGCGTGCTCGCCGGGCTCAAGGTCGACAAGACCGAGACCGAGACCTTCGTCTCGGAGGCCATCGCCGCCATCGTCGCCGCCCGGGACGCCGCGCCCGAGCAGCGGTGAGACGCTCCGCACCTACCGTGCCCCGGGCGGGACTCCCGCCCGGGGCACGGTACTTGCCGATTACCGCCTAGAAGCCGGAGACGCGGGTGGTGACGATCCGGACCCGGCCGTCGACGGCCGCCTCCAGCGCCGCCCGCAGCCGGACCGAACGGGCCGGACCGAGCAGTTCCAGCGCCTCGTCCAGCGGGGCCCAGCGGTGGGCGTCCAGCTCGCCGGCCGGAACGGTCACCGGGGTGCCGTCCGGGACGGTGCCGAAGTCGAACATGAAGTGCTGGGCCGGGTGGTCGAGTTCGTCCGACGGGTGGGTCCAGGAGATGGCCAGCAGGTCGCCGGCCTCCTGCACGATGCCGGTCTCCTCCTCCAACTCCCGCTCGGCGCACTCGACCGGGCCCTCGCCGAGGTCGATCGTCCCGCCCGGGAACTGCCAGTGCTCGCGGTACCCGGCCTTCACGATCAGGATCCGGCCGGACTCGTCGCGCAGCAGGCAGCCCGCCCCCGCGTAGATCCGGGGCAGGGACGCCAGCCACTCCTCGCGGGGTCTCAAGGGCTCAGCCGTCACGGTGTTCCTCCTGGGGCAGGGCGGTTCGGTCCGCCCCCACTCTGCCACCGCGCCGTGCTCCGTCATCGCGCCGTGCTCCGTCATCGCGTCGCGAGCCGTCATCGCCGCACTCCGCCACCCCACTGCGGGCCGCACCTCACTTCGGGCCGCACCTCACTTCGGGCCGCACCTCGCTGCGGGCCGGACCGATGAGTCCGGCGCCCGGCAACGGTCCAACCCGCATGGAGAGCACCGCGAACGAAGCCGTACTGAGCTGCGACCTGGGCGCCCTGACCGCCCCCGACCTAGCCGTCGTCGACGCCCTCGCCCGGCTGCGGCTGGCCGCCGCCCGGCACCGGGTGCGGGTGGTGCTGCTGAACACCGCCGGCCCGCTGCGCGAACTGCTGGCGTTCAGCGGGCTCGCGGCGCTGCTGCCGGGAGCGGCCGATCCGCTCGACCCGTTCGACCCGTTCGACCCGAGTGACCCGGCCGGGTCACTCGAGTCACTCGGCGGGGAGCCGGGCCGGGAGGCCGAACAGTGGGAACAGCACGTCGGTGTCGAGGAAGTTGGTGAGCCCGGTGATCCGGCCCCCTGACACCTCCGGCACGATCAGTGCCCACGGCTCGTGCCCGCCCTCCGGGCTCGGCCGGTACTGGGCCAGGGCCGGGCCGCCGTTGGCCGTCACCGCCAGCAGCCGGGAGCCCCTGCAGCCGTGCCCCGGGCCGAGCATCCAGGCCCGGACCTCCCCCAGACCGCGCAGCCACATCGAGAACGGCGGCATGTTGAGCGTGACGTCCTCGTGCAGCAACTCGGCCAGGCCGTCCATGTCGTACGCCTCGAAGGCGCGGACGTAGCGGTCGAGCAGCGCGCGGTGCGCGTCGTCCAGCGCGGGGGCCGGGCGAGCGGCGGAGGCGTCCGAGGCGAGCACCGCGCGGGCGCGCTGCAGCGCGCTGTTGACGGAGGCGACCGTGACGCCCAGCAGTTCGGCCACTTCGGCGGCCTTCCAGCCGAGCACCTCGCGCAGGATCAGGACCGCCCGCTGCCGGGGCGCAAGCCGCTGCAGCGCGGCGACGAAGGCCAGTTTCACCGACTCGCGCTGGGCGGCCACCTCCGCCGGGTCCCCCGTCTCGGGGAGCACCCGGCCGTCCGGCGCCGGGCCGATCCACGTCACCTCGGGCAGCTGGGTGCCATGGGCGGTGGCCACCGTCACCGGGCCGGCGAGATCCATCGGACGGGCCCGGCCGTTGCGGCCGTTCAGCGCGTCCAGGCAGACGTTGGTGGCTATTCGGTAAAGCCAGGAGCGCAGCGCGGCCCGCCCCTCGAAGCCCTTGTGCCCGCGCCAGGCCCGGACCATGGTCTCCTGCACCGCGTCCTCGGCCTCGAAGACCGAGCCGAGCATCCGGTAGCAGTAGCCGGTGAGTTCGGTGCGGTGCCGCTCCAGCTGGAGCTCGACCGGCTCCTCCGTGATCACATCGGACATGGTGTGCCCCCGTCGTCCCGCCGCGTGCTGGTGAACGGGACGAACGTAGCGCACGGCACTGACAGCCCCCGGGGCTGCCGGGAAAGGTGGTTGAGCACGCGTCAGGGGCGGGCGCCGGGTTCGGTGGCGTCCGCCCCGACGGGGCCGTGGGTCAGTGGGCGGAGTGCTTCTCCGCACCGCGGTGCCGGTGGCCCTTGAGTTCCGCGTGCATCGCCGGGACGGAGTGCGGCAGCGCGGACGCCGCGTCGCGCCCGCCGTGGCGGAAGGCGTCCGCGGCGGGGTTCCCGGCGGCCGAGGACACCGCGCCGGAACTGGGCTTCGGGCCGAGCCGGCCCGGCGAGGTCGCCATGCCGCGGCGTTCCAGCAGTTCCTGGGTGCCCTGGCGGAGCTGGGCGGTGCCGCTCGCCGTTAGCTTGGTCATCGTCGGCCTCCCTTCGGCGACCGCGGCCGGGCGGGTGCCGGCCGGAGGGGCCGCTCGGGTGTGTATGTCCGAATTTTACCGGGGTCGGGCATCGGTGCCACCGGTGAGGTCGAGGACCGGGCCCGGACGGTTCAGCCCATGAGCTCGTGGACGTAGCACCAGCGCCAGTCCTCCCCCGGCTCGTAGGACCGGATCACCGGGTGCGAGGTGTTGTGGAAGTGCGCGGTGGCGTGCCGCTGCGGCGAGTTGTCGCAGCAGCCGATGTGGCCGCAGTCCAGGCAGACCCGCAGGTGCACCCAGTCCCGGCTGCCCCGGGCCAGGCAGTCCGCGCAGCCGTCGGTGGGCGGGGCGGGCTCGATGTCCCGGGGGGCCATGGCGAGGTCTTCGCAGGCACTCATGGTGGAAGGCTATGACGGCCCGGGCCGGGCCGCCCGCTCAGGACGTCTCGGAGGCCTCGGACGTCTCGGAGGCCTCGGACATCTCGGAGGCCTCAGGCGTCTCGGAGACCCCGGAGGCATCCGGAACCGTGCCGGAGGCCGTCCAACTCGCCAGCAGGGCGAGCTTCTGGGCGGTGGGCGAGCCCGGCGGCGCGGTGTAGACGACCAGCACCTGGTCCGGCGACCCGTTGACGGCCAGGGTCTCGTACCCGAAGTCGAGCTCGCCGACCAGCGGGTGCCGCAACAGCTTCACCCCGCTGGTCTTCTCCCGCACCAGGTGGTCCGCCCAGAGCCGGCGGAACTCCTCGCTGCGCACCGACAGTTCGCCCACCAGGGCGGCCAGGGCGGGATCGTCCGGGTACAGCCCGGCGTCCCGGCGCAGTTGGGCGACGGTCTCGGCGGCTACCGCGTCCCACTGGCGGTAGAGCGCGCGGGTGGCCGGGTCGAGGAAGCCGTCCCGGGCCTGGTTGGGCGGGGCACCGGGCTTGCGGCCCGCACGCCCGGAGAAACCGTTCACCGCGTCGCCCAGGGCGTTCCAGGCCAGCACGTCCATCCGGCGGCCCAGCACGAAGGCCGGCACCCCGGTCATCAGCTCCAGCAGCAGCCGCGTCCCCGGACGGACCAGTCGGTCCCCCCGGACCTTGGCGGGTGCCGCCTTCGGGGGGCGGTTCAGCGACCGCAGGTGCGCCGCCTCCACCTCGTCCAGCCGCAGCACCCGGGCCACCGCGTCCAGCACCGCGTCCGAGGCACTCCCGCCGCGGCCCTGCTCCAACCGGATGTAGTAGTCCACGCTGACCCCTGCGAGCTGCGCCACCTCCTCCCGCCGCAGGCCCTGCACGCGTCGGCGGCCGTGCGCGGGCAGGCCCACCTCCTCCGGCTGGATCCGGGCCCGGCGCGAGCGGAGGAAGTCCCCCAGGGTGTTCTCCATGCCAGGCAGGGTAGCCCCGGGGCGGCGACCCCAGGGTGGTACTGGCTTTCCCAGGAAAGCCTTGCCCGGGAAGGCGGTTCCCGGGTGGAGCTCAGCCCTGGGTGGGCGCGCGGAACCGCCGCAGAGTGGTGGACGTCAAGCCGCCGACCCCCTCCAGGAGTCCCCGATGAGCTACCCCGCCCTCGCCACCCGCACCGCCGTCGTCACCGGAGCCGCCAGCGGCATGGGCGCCGCCACCGCCCGGCTGCTCGCCGCCGACGGCGCCCGGGTCGCCCTGCTCGCCCGCCGCACCGACCGGCTCGACGCCCTCGTCGCCGAGATCACCGCGGCCGGCGGACGGGCCCTCGCCGTCACCGCCGACATCACCGACCAGGCCTCCGTGGACGCCGCCGCCGAGACCGTCCACGACGCCTACGGCCCGGTCGACCTGGTGATCAACAACGCCGGGGTGATGCTGGCCAACCCGCTCGCCGACGGGCGGATCGACGAATGGACCCGGATGATCGACACCAACCTCACCGGCGCCCTGCGGATCATCCGCGCCTTCACCGCCGACCTCACCGCGGCCGGCGCCGACGGCCGCACCGCCGACCTGGTCAACGTCTCCTCCATCGCCTCACACGTCTCCTTCCCCGCCTACGCCGTGTACGGCGCCACCAAGGCCGCGCTCACCCAGCTGTCCACCGCCCTGCGCACCGAACTGGGCCCGCACGACGTCCGGGTCAGCACGATCGAGCCCGGCCTCACCGACACCGAACTCGGCGGGCACATCGACAACCCGGAGCTGCGCGAAGGCCTCGGCGAGATGTTCGCCGCGATCCCGGCACTCAGCGCGGACGACATCGCGGACCTGATCGCCTACACCGTCAGCCGCCCCCGGCACGTCAACCTGCGCCACCAGGTGGTGCTGCCGACCCGGCAGGCATGACCGGGCAGCGCGGATCCACGCCCTCGGCCCACCGGACGGCATGGGAGCATGCCACCCGTGGCGATCGTGACGGGGAGAACGAACGGCGACACCGGCGGGGGCCGCGGTACGGCCCCGGCCGGGCGGCCGGACAGCGGCGGGGGCACACCCGACGGCAGCGGCGGAGGCATACCCGGGCAGGCCCCCGGCAGCGGCGCGGGCGCCCCCGGGCAGCCGGACGGACCGCGCCGACGGGCCAGGCCGCTCGCCGAGACCGGCCGGATCCGGCAGCCCGTCGCCCTGATCCGGCTGCTCACCGGCCTGACCGCGATCGTGCTCACCCTGCTGCTCGCCGACTACGCCCGCGCCACCACCGGCGGCTTCGCCGCCGACGTCGCCGAGGCCGCCGCCCTGGTGCCCCGGCCGCTGGCCGGCCTGGCCGGCGGGCTCACCACCGCCGCCGTCCTGCTGCTGCCGGTAGGGCTCGCCGCCCGCCGCCTGCTCGGCCCGGACCGGCGGCGCGCCCTCCAACAGGTCTCCGACGGGCTGCTCGCCGCCGTCACTTCGTACGGTGCCACCCTCGCCCTCGGACTGTGGGCCGACGACCTCGCCCCCGCCTCGCTGCTCACCGCACTCACCCAGCGGCTGCCCGCCGACGCGCTCGGACACACCGAACCCGTCTACGGCTACCTGGCGCCCGTCCTCGCCTTCATGACCGCCTCCGGCAGCCGCGAACGGCGCCTGCCGTGGGCCGTCCTCGCGCTCTCCGGCATCGCCGGACTGGCCAGCGGCTACGCCACCCCCACCGCGCTGCTGCTCGGCCTGCTCATCGGCTGGACCGGCGCCCACGGCACCCTGTACGCCGTCGGCACCCCGGACCCGCGACCCCGGCCCGGAGAGGTCCTGCGGGCTCTGCGGGACAGCGGACTGCGGCCCGTCGAGGCCCTCCCCGCCGGGCCGGACCGCTACCTGGTCCGGCAGGCCGACGGCCGGCCCGAACTCGACGTCCAGCTCCTCGACCGGCAGGCCGTCACCGCCGCCGCCGTCCAGCGCGCCTGGCGCCGCCTGCGGCTGCGCACCGCCCCGCACCCCCGCGCCCTGCGCTCACCGCGCACCGGGCTGGAACACGAGGCGCTGGTCACCTACGCGGCCCTCGCCGCCGGAGTCCGCACCCGCCGCATCGCCGCCACCGCCGGCCTCGGCCACGACACCGCCCTCATCGCCTACGAACACCTCGCCGGCCGGCCCCTGGACCAGCTCGACGACGCGGAGGTCACCGACGGCCTGCTCGCCGACGCCTGGCACCAGCTCGCCCTGCTCCAGCGCCGCGAGATCGCCCACCGCGCCCTCGTACCGTCCTCCCTGCTGGTCGACGACGGCGGCGCGATCCACCTGGTCGACTTCGCCGACGGCGACATCGCGGCGAGCGAACTCGTCCTGCGCTGCGACATCGCCCAGCTGCTCACCACCCTCGCGCTCCGGGCCGGCGCCGCCCGCGCCGTCCGCACCGCCACCGCCGTCCTCGGCCCCGACACCCTCGGCGACGCCCTGCCGCTCCTCCAGCCGATCGCCCTCGCCCGCTCCACCCGGCAGGCCCTCAAGCACCGGCCGGGCGGCAAGGCCGCGGGGGCGGCCGCGCCGGACGGCGACGCGGGGGCACGGCTGCGGGCGGAGGCGAAGGCGGACGGCGACGGGCGGGCGGACCGCGCGGCGGCTGCGGCAGCGGACGCGGCTGCCCCGGACACCGGGGCGAACACCCCGGACACGGCCGACCGCACGACCGTCGAACACCTCGCCGGGACGACCGCCGGGCCGGACGGTGGCACGGGCAGCGCCACCGTCCCCACCGGCACGCACCCCACCGCACCGGCCGGGGGGCTGTTGGAGGAGATCCGGGCTGAGGTGTCGCGCGGGCGACCGGAGGTGCTGGGGCGGCCGGTGCGGCTGGAGCGGGTGCGGCCGCGGACGCTGCTGGCCGTGGTGGGCGGGGTGGTGGCCGGGTGGCTGCTGATCCCGCAGTTCTTCGCGACCGAGGACAACCCGGTCGCGGCGCTGGCGGACGCCGATCCGTGGTGGCTGGTGCTGGCGCTGGTGGCGGCCGGGTGCAGCCACGTGGCGGCGGCGATGGGCTTCGTCGGGTTCGTACCGGAGCGGCTGGAGTTCCGCAACGTGGTGCTGGCGCAGGTGGCCGGGGCGTTCGTGAAGCTGGTGTCGCCCGGGGGCGTCGGCGGGATCGCGCTGAACACCCGGCTGCTGCAGCGGGCCAACATCCCCACCGCGCAGGCGCTGTCCAGCGTCGGGGTGGGGCAGTTGATCGGGCTGGTACTGCACCTGTTGCAGCTGGGGGCCTTCGTCTACCTGCTGGACCTGCAGCCCGGCGGTTCGGAGCTGGACGCGCTGCCCGCGGTGGTGGGCGGGCTGGCGGTGGCGGC
The DNA here is from genome assembly GCF_055608425.1 of Kitasatospora sp. NPDC036934. Lineage (NCBI taxonomy): Bacteria > Bacillati > Actinomycetota > Actinomycetes > Kitasatosporales > Streptomycetaceae > Kitasatospora > Kitasatospora sp. NPDC036934. Next base: position 170,357 of record NZ_JBVJQR010000012.1, read on the forward strand.
GGTGCTGCTGGCGGTGGTGTGGGCGATCCCACCGGCTCGGCGGTGGCTGGCGGCGCGGCTGCGGCCGTTGACGGCCGAGGTGCTGCCGCGGCTGCTGGACCTGCTGCGCAACCCGGGGCGGCTGGCGGTGGGGGTGGCCGGGCAGCTGCTGGTGTCGCTGTGCCTGATCGCCTGCCTGTACTGCTGCATCCGCGCGATCGGCCGGGTACCGTCCTTCGCCCCGGTGGCGGTGGTGTTCCTGGTGGGCAACGCGGCGGGCAACGCGGCGCCGACCCCGGGCGGGGCCGGCGCGGTGGACACGGCGCTGGTGTTCGGGCTGGAGCAGACCGCGTCGATGGAGAAGGGCGGGGCGTTGGCGGCGGTGGCGCTGTTCCGGCTGCTGACGCTGATCCTGCCGGTGCTGCCGGGCTGGGCGGCGATGACCTGGTTGCAGCGCCGCAAGGCGCTGTAAGGGGCCGGACACCGGGTTCAGCGGTAGTCGTCCTCGTCGAGCTGGACGACCCGGCTCTGCTCGGCGGCGTCGGCGACGTCGGTGGCGGGGTCGGCGCCGACGGCGCGACGCTCGGCGACCTCGTCGTACTCGTCGCCGGTGGGGGCGTCCTCGTCGGGCTCGACGGCCTCGACGGCCTCGTCGATCAGGTAGTCCTCGTGATTCTGCGGCATGGCGTCCGTCCTCACTGTCGGGAGGCTCCCAGGGCCCGGATGGCGGTACTGGCAGTATCCGCCGCCGGGAGCGTGGACGCGATGCGCCGGGGCCGCTCCGGCGTGTTGTCCGGGGCTGAATTGACCCACGGATCCCGCAGATGAATGACCCATTGAAGGGGTTCATTCCGCTCCTAGGGTTCTACCCATGACGACGAACGACACCACCGCCACCCCCGCCCGCCGCCTCGACCACGCCCGCACCGTCCCCAAGGTGTTCCGCGCGATGATCGCCCTGGACGCCGCCGCCCGCGAGGGTCTGGACCCGGCGCTGGTCGAGCTGGTGCAGATGCGCACCTCGCAGCTCAACAACTGCGCGTACTGCCTGGACATGCACACCAAGGACGCCCGCGAGGCCGGCGAGACCGACGAGCGGATCTACCTGCTGCCGGTCTGGCACGAGGCCCCGGCCGGGGTGTACAGCGAGCGGGAGCGGGCCGCGCTGGCGCTGGCCGAGGAGATCACCCGGATCTGCGACGGGGTCTCGGACGCGGTGTACGCCCGGGCGGCCGCGCACTTCGCGGAGGCGGAGCTGGCCCAGCTGATCTCGGTGTGCTTCACCATCAACACCTGGAACCGGATCAACATCGCCACCCGCAGGACCCCGGGCACGCGCTGACCGGCGGGCCCGCTGGTCAGCGCGTGCCCGTGCGGAACGGGCCCCGGGCCACCGGGGGTACGATCGGTGCCAGGCCCAGGGCCCGACCGCACCCACCGGTGGCCCCCGCGGCCCCGAGGCCCGCACCGACGACGGCCCGCACGAACGACAGGGAAATCATGTCCGGCTCGCACTACTTCTCCAGTGCACCCGAGGTCGCCAGCGAGCGCCGGCCGATCACGGTCTCGCTCCCGGACCTGACCCTCGAACTGACCACCGACACCGGGGTGTTCTCGCACGGCCGGCTCGACCAGGGCACCCGGATCCTGCTGGAGCACGCCCCGCCGCCGCGGGTGCGCGGCCCGATCCTGGACGTCGGCTGCGGCTACGGCCCGATCGCGCTGACCTGGGCGAGCCGCCGCAAGCGGCTGCCGGTCTGGGCGGTGGACGTCAACGAGCGCGCGCTGGAACTGGTCCGGCTGAACGCCGTGGCGCTGCGGCTGGGCAACGTCCAGGCCGCGCTGCCGGACGACGTCCCCGAGGACCTCCGGTTCGCCACCATCTACTCCAACCCGCCGATCCGGATCGGCAAGGCCGAGCTGCGCGGGCTGTTGACGCACTGGCTCGGCCGGCTGACCCCGGACGGTTCGGCGTTCCTCGTGGTGCAGAAGCACCTGGGCTCGGACTCGCTGCAGAAGTGGCTCAACGAGCAGGGCTACCCGACCTCCCGGGTCGCGTCGGTCAACGGGTTCCGGATTCTGGAAGCGCGGCCCCGCCCGGATTCGGGCGAGGGCACCGAGAGTGGACGGGGAACGACGTCGTGAAGCAGCTGCGCGGGACCGAACTGAAGCGACTGCACCGCTCGTGGCGGCGCAGCAACGAGTTCCGGCTCGCGATGATCCTGGAGAACCTGCAGTCGCCGTTCAACGTCGGCTCGGTGGTCCGGACCGGGGCGGCGATGGGCGCCGAGAAGCTGTACCTGACCGGGGACACCCCGTCGGTGCGCTCCTCCGGCGCGCAGAAGGCCGCGATGGGCACCGACAAGTACCTGAAGGTGGAGCACTTCGAGACCGTCGCCGAGGCGGTCGCGGCGGCCAAGGCCGACGGCTTCAAGGTGGTCGGGCTGGAGCTGGCGGACGACGCGGTGCCGATGTTCGCCGCCGGACTGACCCCGGCGGTGGCCTTCGTGCTCGGGCACGAGGACCGCGGGATCACGCCCGAGGCGCTGGCGCTCTGCGACCAGGTGGTGTTCGTGCCGCAGTTGGGCCGGGTCGGCTCGCTGAACGTGTCGGCGGCGGCGACGGTGGCCTGCTACGAGGCGCGCCGCCAGGGGTACGCGATCAGCGGCACGCCGGACGGGAGCGACGCCGGGGGCGACCTCGATGGTCTCGGGGACCTCGGGGACGACGACTGACGCGCGGTCAGATGACCTGAAGGGGTGTGCCGAAAGGCCCACCCCTTCCGCGTTTTCCGCCCGGATCCGCCCGGATCCGCCCTGGGATATCTGCCGAACGGCAGATGTGCCGCGGCGGCCCGAGCGGAAGCATTCAGGACGTGACCGAACTCCAGATCCTCGACCTCACCAAGCAGTACCGCGGCGGCAGACGCGCCGTGGATTCCTTCTCGCTGACGCTCCGGCCCGGCGTGCTCGGCCTGCTCGGGGCCAACGGCGCCGGGAAGTCCAGCCTGATGCGCATCCTGGCCACGGTCACCCGGCCCACCTCGGGGCGGGTGCTGTGGGAGGGGGTGGACATCGCCCGCCGGCCCGGAGCACTGCGCCGCACCGTCGGCTACCTGCCACAGGACTTCGGCGTCTACCCGCAGCTCACCGCCCGCGAGTTCCTCGCCTACCTGGCCGCCGCCAAGGGGCTGCGGCGGCGCTCCGCCCGGGCCCGGATCGAGGAACTGCTCGAACTGGTCAACCTCACCGACGCGGCCGGGCAGCGGCTGGGGGCGATGTCCGGCGGGATGCGCCAACGGGTCGGCATCGCCCAGGCGTTGCTCAACGACCCGGCGCTGCTGATCGTGGACGAGCCGACGGTCGGGCTCGACCCGGAGGAGCGGCTGCGCTTCGGCACCCTGCTGAGCGGGCTCGGTGCCGACCGGATCGTCGTGCTGTCCACCCACATCGTCCCGGACGTCGCCGCCACCGCCGACCGGATCGCGGTGATGGGCGACGGGCGGCTGCTGCACCACGGCAGCGCGGAGGAGCTGCTGCGCGGCGCCGAGGGCTCAGTCTGGGAGCTGACCGTCGCCGCCGACCGGCTCCCGCTGCTGCGCTCGCGGTTCCTGCTCGGCGGCACCACCCGCACCCCGCAGGGCGTCCGGGCGCGGGTGCTGTCCCGGCACGCGCCCGAGCCCGGGGCGCAGCCCGTACCGCCCCGGCTGGAGGACGCGTACCTGTTGCTCACCGCCGACCGGGCCGCGCCGGGACGGACCGAGGAGGTGCCGGCATGGTGACGCGCACCTGGGCGCTGGCCCTGGCCGACTTCCGGGAGCGTCGGCGGCGGCCCGGCTACCTGGTCGTGCTGCTCGGCACGCTCGCGCTCGGACTACTGGCCGCACCGGTGGGCGAATCCCGCTGGCAGGTGTTCCAGGTGACCGAGCTGCACGGCCGCTACACCAGCGGCTACGTGGGGACGGTGACGGCGCTCGGCGGCGCGGTCTGGCTCTCGCTGGCCGGCTTCGGGATCGCCCGGGGCACCATCGGGCGGGACGAGCGCAGCGGCGTCGGCGGGCTCCTCGCCGCCACCCCGCTGAGCCGGACCGGGTACCTGGCGGGCAAGTTCGTCAGCAACCTGCTGCTGTTCGGCTCGATGCTGCTGGCCCTGGCCGGGACGGCGCTCGCGGTGCAGCTGCTCAAGGGCGACTCGGACCAGGTGGACGTGGTGCGGCTGCTGCTGCCGTACGTCCTGATCACGCTGCCGCTGCTGGCGGCGGTGGCCGGGTGCGCGGTGCTGTTCGACACCGTGCCCGGGCTGCGCGGCGGGCTGGGGGCGGCGGTCTGGTTCACGGTCTGGCTGGTGGTGGTGCTGGGCGCGCAGGCCGGTGGCGGGCCGGACCTGCTGGGCATGCGGCGGATCACCGCCTCGATCCGGGAGGTGCTCGCGGCGGGCGGGCGGCCGGTCGACGGGGTGGAGTTCGGCGTGGGCCTGACGGCCGACGACCGGGTGCTCGGCACCTTCGACTGGCCCGGCCTCGGGCCCGGTGAGGCGTTCGGCCCGGCGGCCACGGGGGTGCTGCTGGTCGGTGCGGCGGTGGGGATCGCGCTGCTCGGGGCGCTCTGGTTCCGGCGCTTCGACGGGGCGCCGGCCCGGCGAGGCATCGGGGCGCCGGCCCGGCGAGGCGTCGGGGCGGCCGGGGCCGTCGCGCCTGGAGGGCCTGGAGGGCCTGGAGGGCCTAGCGGGCTTGGCGGGCCGAGCGGGCCGTGCGGGGGCGCGGCGGTGTCCCCGCCCGGGCCGGTCTTCGGGTCGGCACCGGCCCGGCTGACCGCTCCCCGGCAGGGGCGCATCGGCTACGACGCGCTGCTCGGGGAGTTGCGGATCCTGGTGCGGGGCCAACGGGTCTGGTGGGCCGGAGCGGCCGTGCTCGCCGTGGCCGCGGCGGGCGTCGCACCGGACGGGCCGAGCCACGCGGTGCTGCCGTTCGCGATGCTCTGGCCGATGCTGCTCTGGGCCCGGATGGGCCACCGGGCCGACGGCGGCAGCATCGACCAGTTGCTCGCCGCCTGTCCGTCCCCGCTGCGCCGGGGGCTGGCCGGACTGCTCGCCGGGATCGTCCCGGCGCTGGCGGTGGTCGCCGTACCCGCCCTGCGGCTGGCCGGCGCCGGGCAGTCCCGGGCGGCTCTCGGCGCACTCGCGGGCGCCCTGCTGGTCCCCGCCCTGGCGCTGCTCTGCGGCAGCCTCAGCCGTGGCCCCCGGCTGTTCCAGACCGTCTACCCGATGCTCTGGTACGGGATGGTCAACCACGTCTCCGGGCTGGACTTCCTCGGCGTCTCCGGGGAGCGCGCCCCGGCGCCGGCGGCGGTCGCGGGGCTGGCCGCCGCCCTGGCCGCCGCCGCGCTCGCCCTGGACGCGATACGTCACGCGGCGCGGTGACACCCCTCGGTGCGCCGGGTGGAGGAGGGGCGGTTCCCCCGTCGGGGGGAGCCGGTCCCTCCCCGCGGCGGAGGCCGCGGCCGGTGGTCGACTGGGAGCTTGGAGGGGCCGGGCGACCGCCCGAACTCCTCCGAGACACACCAGGACCGACCATGCGCAAGCTCACCGCCGCCGTCGCACTCGCCACCGCCGTCACGGCCCTCGCCGCCGGGACGGCGGGCACCGCCGCAGCCGCACCCACGTCCGCACCCGCGTCCGCAGCCGCACCGGCCCGACACCTCGCCCTGCACGGCTGGACGCTGCTCAACGAGCACGGCCCGGGCCCCAACCCGGGCGAGCGGCTCACCGCCCGGGTCGATGCCCGTACGGTCGACGGCCGCGCCCGGGGGCACGTCGTGGTGCAGCACGTGTTCGAGCGGGAGGGCACCATCCGGGCCGAGTTCGACGTCGACTGCCTGACCGTCGCCGGGAACGGCGCCGTCACGGTGACCGGGCCGATCTCACAGATGGTGCTCACCCCGCTCGGCGGCGAGCCGCAGCCCTTCCAGCCCGGGCAGCATCCCGAGGCGGGCCTGACCTTCTACCCGGCCGACGGGCAGGGCGAGCGCCGGGTCGGCTGGGAACGGACCGACCCCGCGATGCACACCGAGGTCACCGAGTGCGGCGCCGTCCCGGCCGGCCTCTGGGTCATCGGCGGCGGCACCGTCCTGCACCGATAGGCGCCGATAGGCGCCGGTAGGCAGCGGTGGGCAGCGGTAGGCAGCGGTAGGCAGCGGTAGGCAGCGGTAGGCAGCGGTAGGCACCGATGGGCACGGTTGCCACCGTTGCCACCGGTGGGCGAGGGCAGGCGGGCGGCGGGCCACGGAGACGGTCAGCCCGGCGTCAGCTGAGCGTCAGCGCCGCCCGCCACCGTAGTGGGCATGACGTCGATCACGGCGGTCTCCAGCTGCCTTCCCGACACCATCCCGATCGCCCGCTTCCAGCAGCGACTCCAACTGACGGACGTTCAGCTGCGGCGCTACCAGCGCTTCTACGGGCTCGCGGAGGTGTGCCGCGACCCGGCGGCCACCGAGACCGAGCTGCTGCTGCGCGCCGCCACCAAGCTGGTCGAGCTGCGCGGCCAGGAACAGCGCGTCAAGTACGTCCTGCAGGCACGCACCATGCCGTCGCCGCTGCCGTACCCGATGACCTCGCTCGGTCCGCTCCAAGCCGAACTCGGCCTGGAGCACGCCGCCGCGTTCGTCGTCTCGCACCACGCCTGCGCCTCCGGCCTGCTCGCCCTGGACCTGGCCGGCACCCTGCTCTCCGCCGACCCGGACCCGGACGCGCTGGCCCTGGTGGTGGCCGGGGAGAAGGCCTGCACCGCCCAGACCCAGTCCATCCCGGACGTCACCGTCATGGGCGAGGGCACCGTGGCATTCCTGGTGAGCGCGGACCGCTCCGGCCCGGACCGGATGATCGGCTACGCGGCCCGCACCTACCCGCAGTTCGGCGACGAGTTCATCATGAGCGGGACCGCCGCCAAGGAGTTCCAGGAGCTGTACGGGCCGGGCCTGTGCGAGGTGATCGACGCGGCGCTGGCCGAAGCCGACTGCAAGCTGGACGAGTTGGCGCTGGTGCTGCCGCACAACGTCAACCGGCTGTCCTGGATCGGTGTCTGCAAGGAGCTCGGGCTGCCGCTGGACAAGGTCTTCCTCGATCTGGTCGGCGAGACCGGCCACTGCTTCTGCGCCGACCCCTTCATCAACCTGCAGAAGGCCACCGAGCTGGGGCGGCTGCGCCCCGGCGACCGCTACCTGATGACCAGCGTGGGGCTCGGGGCGACCTTCGCCGCCATGGTGTTCGAGCACTGACGAGACCGTCCGGTACGAACGGGGCCGTCGAGCACCGACGGCTCCTTCCCGGACCGAGCGCACACGAGAAATGGACGAGGTCGACATGCACCTTCCCTCCGCCGGCTTCGGCGCGCGACTCAAGCGCGCGGTCTCCGGTTCACCGGACACCCCGCTGGTGTTCCTGGGCAACTTCGAGGTGGAGAACCACTGGGCGCTCGGCGAGCCCGCCCTGCCCCGGGTGGCCTCGCACGCCGGCAGTGCGGTGGTCAACCGGATGGACGAGTTCACCCTGCTGCTCGGCGGCAAGGACGACCACGTCGTACTGAAGACCGCGCCGGACGACGGCTACCGCGGCTACCTGGAGGGCCTCGGCCTCCAGCTGCCCACCGTGCACGTGGTGGCCGGCCAGGACCCGCAGCGCACCGTCAGCGAGGACGCCCTCGCCGACCCGGCCCTGCTCGACGCCCTGGCCGGTCTCACCGCCGACGGCGCCCGGCTTACCGCGCACGGCATCTCCGCCGTCGAGGAGGAGCTGGCCGCCCGCACCGGGCTCCCGCTGGCCGCGCCCGCAGCCGCCGTCTGCAAGCGGGTCAACAGCAAGGTGTACAGCCGCCGCCTGGCCGACGAGCTGGGCATCCGCCAGGCCCGCGGCTGGGCCTGCGAGACCCTGGAGGAGCTGGCGGAGGCGGTGGCCGCCGCCGGCGAACTGCTGGACGCCGGGCGGAAGGTGGTGCTCAAGGACGCCTTCGGGGTGTCCGGCAAGGGCATCGTGGTGCTGGACTCCGCGGCCCGGCTGGGCCGGCTGCACCGGATGGCCGTCCAGCAGGCCGAGAAGGCCGCCCGGGCCGCCCAGGACGGGGCCGGGGTGCCGCGCACGGCGCTGGTGGTGGAGGAGTGGGTCGCCAAGCGCTGCGACCTCAACTACCAGTTCACCGTGGGCCGGGACGGCTCGGTGCACTTCGACTTCGTCAAGGAGCTGCTCACCGAGGGCGGAGTGCACAAGGGCCACCGCATCCCGGCCCGGCTGTCCGACCGGCAGGTCGCGGAGATCGCCGCGACGGCGCTGCGACTCGGCGAGCGGCTCGCCGCGGACGGCTACTACGGCGTGGTCGGGGTGGACGCGATGGTCGACCCGGACGAGGGCCTCTACCCGGTGATCGAGATCAACGCCCGCAACAACATGTCCACCTACCAGAACGTGGTGCACGAGGGCGGGCTGGCCGGCCCCGAGGACGTCGCCGTCGCCCGTCACTACCCGCTGCGGCTCACCCGTCCGCTGCCCTTCGCCGAGCTGGCCGAACGGCTGGACGGCCTGCTGCTGGACGAGCCGGTACGGGCCGAGCCGGACGGCTCGGCGCCCGACGGCGCGCGGCCCGACGGCCGGGGCGCGCGGCCCCGCGGCCTGTTCGTCAACAACTACGCCACCGTGAACGCCGCGCACGGCACGGCCGCGGACAGCCCGGAGGGCTTCGAGGGCCGGCTGTACGGCGTGCTGGTCGGCGCCTCCGACGAGGAGATCGCGGAGCTGGACACCGACATCACCCGCCGCCTCGCGGCCTTCCCGGAACGGAGCTGATCGTGAGCGTCGCATTCGAGGTGCAGGGCCTCGGCATCACCGAGCTGGCCGAGGAGTTCGGCACCCCGCTGTACCTGTACGACGGCGAGGAGATCACCACCCGCTTCCGGGGCCTGCGCGAGGCGCTCCACCCCGCGCTGGAGGTCTTCTACTCACTGAAGGCCAACCCCAACATCTCGGTCTGCGCCCTGCTGCACAGCTGCGGCGCCCGCGCCGAGGTGTCCTCGCTGACCGAGCTGGTCACCGCCCAGCGGGCCGGGGTGAGCCCGCAGGACATCATCTTCCTCGGCCCCGGCAAGAGCCGCGCCGAGGTGGCCGCCTGCCTGGACCAGGGCATCCACGCGATCGTCTGCGAGTCGGTGGAGGAGCTTGGCCTGATCGACGAGCTGGCGGCCGAGCGCGGGGTCACCGCGCGGGTCGCGCTGCGGGTCAACCCGAGTTTCCAGGTCAAGGGTTCGGGCCTGACCATGGGCGGCAAGCCGCGCCAGTTCGGCACCGACGAGGAGCAGCTGCTGGCCGAGGGTCGCGGGCTGGCCACCCGGTACCCGCACGTGCGGCTGATGGGCGTCCAGGTCTACCTGGGCACCCGGATCCTGTCCGAGGAGTCGGTCGTCGAGAACACCCGGCGGATCTTCGACCTGGCCGAACGGCTCTCCGCCGAACTGGACTTCCCGCTGGAGACGGTGGACATCGGCGGCGGCCTCGGCATCGCCTACTTCGACAACGAGAAGGACCTCGACCTCGCCGTGCTGGCCGCCGGGCTCAACCCGCTGGTCGAGGACTTCGCCGAGCGGCACCCCGACACCCGGCTGATCATGGAACTGGGCCGCTTCCTGGTCGCCGCCTCCGGCACCTACGTGACCCGGGTGCGCTACACCAAGACCTCGATGGGCGAGAACTTCGCGGTCACCGACGGCGGCACCAACCACCACATGGCGGCGGTCGGCATCGGCTCGTACGTCAAGCGCAACTTCCCGATGGCCGCGCTGGAACGGATGGACGAGCCCGCCTCCGAGCCGTGGCACATCACCGGGCCGCTGTGCACGCCCAACGACGTGATCGGCAAGAAGGTCCCGATGCCGCCGCTGCGCGCCGGCGAGCTGATCGGCGTGCAGCGCTCCGGTGCGTACGGTCCGACGGCCTCCCCGGTGCACTTCCTGAGCCACGGCTACCCGGCCGAGGTGCTCGTCCTGGACGGGCGGGCGCACCTGGTCCGCGAGCGCGACGACGTGGGCGCGCTGCTGGCCGGGCAGCGGCTGTACCGGCCGGTCCCGCAGGACGACTGAGCCGCCCGGGACCACCCGGGACCCCACGCAGAACCGGCCGTGACCGCGTGACCGCGTGACCGCAGGACGCCCGGCACGGCGCAGCACGACACCGCACGACACCGCACGACCGCATCCGCCCGCCGACCGGCGGCCGGGACCACAGCGAGGAGCACTCCGTGAGCGACACCACGACCGACCCCAAATTCGTCGACGCCGTCCGCAAGGGCCTCTCGGAGGTCCTCAACAAGGACGTCTCCGGCGCGGACGAGAACGTCCGCCTCTTCGACGAGCTGGGCCTGGACTCCAGCAGCGCGCTCGAACTCCTCATCACCATCGAGGAGATCCTCGACCTCCAGTTCGACGCCGACGAACTGGACATGACCCACTTCGAGACGGTCGGCGCGCTGGCCGGATTCGTCGCCGGGGAAGCGGGCGCCTGAGCATGTTCCGCGCGACCGCAGCGGCCCGGCGCCCGCAGCCGGTCGGCCCGGCTGCCCTTCCCCGGCTGGTCCGGGCGGCCCGGTACGCCCCCACGGGCCCGGGCGCCCCGTACCGGCCGGAGGGCGCGCGGGAGGAGTTCTACGCGGAGCTCGGGGCGCCGTACCGGGCCCCCTTCGACCGCGCCCAGTTCGCCGCCGCCGGGCGGCGCACCTCGGTGGAGCTGGCCTACGGCGCCCTGGACGTGCTGGGGCCGCTGGACGCCGGGGACGCCCCCGAGGTGGCGGTGATCGCCTACGCCGCACCGGACTTCGAGCACACCGAGCTGGTCGCTTCCTGCGTCCAGCGGCGGCTGCCGGGCGGTCCGCTCGCCTTCGCGCTGTCCGACCAGGGCCGGCTGGCGCCGTTCAGCGCGCTGCGGGTGGCCGTGGAGTACGCCCGGCGGTGCGGCTGGTCGCGGTTGCTGCTGCTGGCCGTGGACCAGGGCACCCAGCCGTTCCCGCTGCCCGCCGGCTCCCCGGCCGGCCTGGACGGCGACGCCGCCGTGGCGCTACTGCTGCACTGGGACGGCGGCGACCGCCCGCTGGGCGGGCAGGCCCTCGGGCGGCCCGGATCCGCCCTGTTCGCGCACTGGCCCGCGGGCGCCGCCCTGGTGGCCGGCGCCGGTCTCGCCGGAGGACCTGAACTACCTGAACACCAGGGCCCGTTGACCAAGGGGGCGGCCGGACGGCCGGCCACCGGGAGCTGGTCCGCACTGCTCGACGCCGTCGCCGGGACCGACACCGTCGCCGGGACCGACACCGTCGCCGGAACCGACGCCGGACCGGGCACCGGCACCGCGACAGGGACCGACGCCGACCACCGCCAGGTGGTGGTCGCCGACTACGACCGGGACCGCGACGCCCTGGCCTACTGCACGCTCGACACGGGGGAGTGGAGACACAGATGACCGTTCCGGCCGAGGTCCAGGAGCACTGGCGCGAGGCGAGGGCCGGTGCGCGCACCGACGGCCTCGTGCCCGCACTCACCCTGCTGTCCCGCGCGCTCTCCCCGGGCGCGCCACCGCGCGGCCCCCGCGGACACGCCGTGGTACCGCGCGAACTCCTCGACGGCTACGGAGACTTGCCGGCCGAGGAGGCGCCGGGCCCGCTGCCGGGGCTCGCCGTGCTGCACCCCGCCCCCGCTCCCCGGACCCCGGCCGGCCCCGATGCCGATCCGGGCCCCGACCCCGATCCGGGCCCCCGGCCCTGGGACACCGGACTGGCCTGGCTGCGGCTCGGACACTCCGAGCGGCTGCGCGAGGCCTGCGTCGCCTACCTCGCCGCCCGCCGGGTCGAGGGCACCTCGCTGCTGCTGCAGCAGCTGGTCAAGGGCGCGCTCGCGGACGCCCTGATCGAACAGCTGGAGATCGCGGGCGTGCTCGACGACCTGGCCGAGGCGGACGGGGAGTGCGACCCGTGCTCCCCCGCCCACCCGCTGGACACCCGCGCCCTCGCCCGGCTGCAGGCACAGATCACCGAGGTCGACCGCGCCCTGCTGCGGCTGCTCGGCGCCCACGGCTTCACCGCCGAGGGACCCGGCCGGGAGGCCTACGCCTCCGAGCTGCTCGCCGACGTCTACTGCGGCCGGCCCGGTCCCGTCGCCCACCACCACGACGCTCCGGTCGACCACCTCGCCGACGCTCCCGTGGCCCCCTTCCTCGCCGCGCTCCCGGCCCAGCGCACCGACGCTCGCCCGGCCCAGCACCTCGACGCGCCCGGAGGCGTCAGATGACCATCCTGCCGAGCCAGCTCCGGAGCGCCCGCCGCCACGTCCGCGAGTGGGCCGACGACCTGCGCGCGGGCGCCCTCGAACTGGACCGCGACCCCGAGGCCGTCCACCACTACCTGGACCTGCCCGCCGTCCGCTTCCTGGCCGGCCACCTGACGCCCCCCGGCTGGGAGCGCGCGGGCACCGAGCCCGGCAGCGGCCCCGCCCACGGCCTGGCCACCCTGGAGCGGGCCGTGGTGAGCGAGGAGCTGGCCCGCGGCGACGCCGGGATGCTGCTCGGCTCCCCCGGCGCGTCGATGACCGGGGTGCTACTGGGCGTGCTCGGCAGCCCGGCCCAGCGGGACTGGGTCTACGGCCGCCTGGCCGACCGCCCGTGCTGGACCTCCTTCGCCCTCACCGAACCGGACCGCGGCTCCGCCATCGGCGAGATGAGCACCACACTGACCCCGCTGGGCGACGGCTCCTACCTGCTGGACGGCGAGAAGCGCTACGTCGGCAACGCCGCCCGCGCGGAGCTGGGCGCCGTCTTCGCGCGGGTCGCGGGCACCGAGCGGCTCGGCGTGCTGGCCGTCCTGGTGGACACCGCCGACCCCGGCTACCGGGCCGAGCCGATACCCACCCTGGGCCTGCGCGGGGTGCAACTGTGCCGGGTCACCTTCGACCGGGTGCACGTTCCGGCCGAGCGGGTGCTCGGCGCCCACCTGTCGCCGACCCGGCGCGGGATGTGGGGCATCGTCTCGGTCTTCAACCGGCTGCGGCCGACCGTCGCGGCGATCGCCCTGGGGATCGCCCGGGCCGCGCACGACTACATCGGCGAGAACCGCAAGGAACTGTGCGGCGCCGAGCGGGACGCCTACGAGGCGCTGGGCCGACGGATCGACGCGGCCCGGCAGTTGACCTACCGGGCCGCCCTCGCGGTGGACCGCCGGCCCTCCGACGGGTACCTCGCCTCGGCGGCCAAAGCGCGGGCCTGCCAGGTGGCCGAGGAGGTCACCCTGCGCGCGCCCGGCTTCTTCGGCCCCGGTGCCCGGCTGGACCACCCCCTGCTGGACAAACTCGCCCGGGACGCCCGGGGCGTGGAGTTCATGGAGGGGACCAGGAACATCCAGAAGCTCAACCTCTTCCAGGGGCTGCACACCGGAAAGGTGGACCGGCTCTGAACGGGACCGGACAGGCCGTCGAGATCTGGCGCATCCCGCTGACCGGAGGACGTCCGGACTCCGCTGCGGGGTCCGAACGGCCGGACCCCGCAGCGGAGTCGGAGCTCGAGGCGCTGGAGCGGCTGCTCGACCCCGAGGAGCGGGCCCGCGCCCGCAGCGGCCGGCTGCCCGGGCTGCGGCGCCGCTTCGTCGTCGCGCACGCCGCCACCCGGATCCTGCTCGGCGAGCGGCTGGGCCGCCCGCCGGAGCGGCTGCGCTTCAGCCGCGGCCGCTGGGGCAAGCCGGCCGTGGCGGACGCGCCCGGCGTGCACTTCAGCCTGTCCCACTCGGGGGAGCTGGCGCTGCTCGCGGTGGCCCCGCGGCCCGTCGGCGTGGACGTCGAGACGGTCCGCTCCGGCCGGGACGTGGACCGGCTGTCCCGGCGCTTCTTCCCCTCCCAGGAGCGGGAGTTGGTGGCCCTGGGCGGCCGTCCGGCGTTCGCCCGGCTGTGGACCAGGAAGGAGGCCTGCGTGAAGGCCTCGGGCGGCCGGCTCACCGAGGGCCTGGCCCTCCCGGTCGCCCACGACGCCACCCAGGCCACGGTACGGATCCCGGACGTCCCGGACGCCCCCGCCCCGGCGGGCCTGGCCGGCCCCTGGCGGGTCGCCGACCTGCCGCTGCCGGAGGCGCCGGAGCTGTACGCGGGGTCCGTCGCGCTGTTGGGCGCCGAACCCTTCGCCGTTTCGTGGGGCCTGTGGTATCCATGAGCACCCGCGGACTCCGGTCCGGCGCGGTGACAGCGGGACGGCGAGGCCGGGTGTCAAGTAGAAGAAACTCCCCCTCGAATCGGCGTAGTTGTACCCGTGGCCGCGGGTCGGATCGTCATTAGATTTCTCGGTACGAACGCACACCGTGCCGCACGGCCGGACCCCTGGTCCGGCCGGTGCCCGGGCCGGGCGACTGCGCCGAGAAGGAGGGGAACGTGATCGTGGAAGGCAGGAACGTGATCACCAGGGCGGCCCGGTGGAGCGCGGTCCACCCCTGGTGGGCGATCGCGCTCTGGGTGGCGTTCGTGGTCGGCGCGCTGGTGGTCGGCGGCCTCACCGGCACCCGGCAGGCGACCAACTCCGACCTCTCCATCGGCCAGTCCGGCCGGGCCGCCGCGATCGCCCGGACCGGCGGCCTCCAGGAGCGGGCCGTGGAGAACCTGCTGGTCAGCTCCTGGGACGGCGGGCGGCTCGACCCGGTCCGGGCCCAGGCGGCGGTGGACAACGCCACCCGCGGCCTGAGCCGCCTCACCGGAATCGCCTCGGTCGGCGCGCCGCAGTCCGCCCCGGACGGCACCGCCCTGCTCGTACCGGTCACCCTCGACGGGGATCCGGAGACCGCCGCCGACCGGGTGCAGCCGCTGCTGGACACCGTCGACGCCGCCCGGCAGGACCACGGCGACGTACGGATGGAGCTGGTCGGCTCCGGTTCGATCAAGGCCGGGCTGGACGACATGCTCAGCAGGGACCTCGGCAAGGCGACCGTGCTCAGCCTGCCGGTCACCCTGCTGGTGATGGTCTTCGTCTTCGGCGCGATCGTCGCCGCGAGCGTACCGGTGGTGCTCGGCCTGTCCTCGGTGCTGGCCGGGCTCGGGCTGTGGGGCGTCGCCTCGCAGGTCGTCCCGGACTCCGGTCCGGTGACCCCGTTCATCGTCCTGATGGGCATGGCGATCGGCGTGGACTACTCGCTGTTCTACCTCAAACGCCAGCGCGAGGAACGGGCGCTGGGCAGCGACAACATCGACGCGATCGAGATCGCGGCCGCCACCTCCGGGCACTCGGTACTGGTCTCCGGGGTGGTGGTGCTGGTCTCGATGGGCGCGCTCTACCTGGCCGGACACATCGCCTTCGAGTCGATGGCGACCGGCGCGGTGATCGTGGTGTCGATCGCCATCATCTCCTCGCTGACGGTGCTGCCGGCCATGCTGTCCCGCTTCGGCCGCTACCTGGACACCCCCCGGGTTCCGCTGGTGTGGCGGCTCACCCAGAAGGGCGGGGTCAAGCCCCGGCTCTGGTCGACCATGCTCAAGCCCTCGCTGCGCCACCCGGTGATCGCCCTGGTGGCCTCGGTGGCGGCGCTGCTGCTGCTCGCGCTGCCCGCACTCGGGCTCAAGCTCAAGGCCACCGGGATCGACGACCTGCCCCGGTCGATCCCGGCGATGCAGTCGTACCAGCGGCTGACCGAGTCCTTCCCGAGCCAGCCCGACACCCACCTGGTGGCGGTGCGGGTGCCGCCCGGCGAACGTGCCGAACTCGGCCCGGCCGTCGACGAACTGGTCCGACGGACGCTGACCGACGACCTCTTCGTCCACGACCCGGCACCGGTGGTGCGGACCTCGGCGGACGGCACGGTCGCCACCGTGGCGATCGGCACCCGGTTCGACAGCGGCTCGGACCAGGCCCGCGCCTCACTGGCCCGGCTCCGCGAGGACCTCACCCCGAAGACCCTCGGCTCCGTCGCGGGCGCGCAGTTCGCGGTGGGCGGCAGTGACGTGGCCTATGACGTGGACTACCGGGCGAACGTGATGGACAAGATGCCCTGGGTGCTCGGGGTGGCGCTGGCGCTGACGTTCCTGGTGATGGCGCTGGCCTTCCGCTCGATCGTCCTGGCGCTGATCACCGTGGCACTCAACCTGCTCTCCACCGCGGCCTCGTTCGGCGTGCTCGCGCTGATCTTCCAGCACACCTGGGCCGAGGACCTGCTGCACTTCGAGTCCACCGGCCGGGTGGTGGCCTGGATGCCGCTGATGCTGTTCGTGATCCTGCTCGGGCTGTCGATGGACTACCACGTCTTCGTGGTCAGCCGGATCCGGGAGGCGGCGCGCGGAGGGCTGTCGCTGCGGGAAGCGGTCGAGCAGGGCATCACCCGCACCGCCGGGGTGGTCACCAGCGCGGCTGCGGTGATGGTCTGCGTGTTCGCGCTGCTGGCCTCGCTCAACTACATCGAGATGAAGCAGATGGGCGTGGGCATGGCCTGCGCGGTGCTGCTGGACGCGACGGTGATCCGGATCGTGGTGCTGCCGGCGATGATCACCCTGCTCGGCTGGAAGACCTGGTGGCCCTCCCGGCTGGCCCGTCAGTCGCCCGCCCGCCCCCCTCGCCTGCCCTCGATCGTGGCCGCGGCGGCGGCCTCCGCGGCGGCCCGATCGACCCTTCCGTAACAACCGGTCACGACCGGCCGGACGGCCGGGGCGGGGGATCGCTCCCGCCCCGGCCGCTTCGTTCGCGCACGACGGGAGCCCCGACCCACGACAAGGCGTTTGACGTCGCACGTGCCGTGATGGTTTGTTACGAGAGTTGTAGAATCGCTAATGCGTTCGTCGAAGTGCGCAGCCCCCGAGGCCGCACCGGCGACGGGACGCGCCACGGAAGCGGGGGCGGTGTGGTGGTGGGCCAGCACGGTGACGGCGGCCTCGCCGCGACGCGCTGGCGCGATGAACTCGCCCGGGTGAGCACTCTCTCGGGGCGGGAGCGGCAGGTCTTCGACCTGATCGGAACGGGTCACTCCAACCGCGGCATCGCCGACCGACTGCACGTCACGGAACGTACGGTGAAAGCCCATGTCGCCAGCGTGATGGCGAAGCTGGGCGTGGAGTCCCGGCTCCAGGCCGGCCTGGTGGCCCAAGTCCACCAACTCATGTACGAAGGTACATGGCCGGATCAGCCACCCGTGTCCGATACTTGACCGGCGCGAATGATACCCGGGCTTCTCCCCTTTTTCAGTCCCCTTCAAACAAGTCGACCCCTGATGGTAGTGGTTCGTCGAGGACTCAACGGACAAGCTCGTGGCTGGAGTTCATCGCTAAGAACGGGGAAATTTTGTGCACATCTCCATACTGGGCCCGCTTCTCATCGGCGACGGTCAGCGCACCGTGGGATTACGGGCGAAGAAGAACCGCGTCATGCTCACCATGCTCGCCCTGAACGCCGGTCAGGTGGTCGCCTTCGACGAACTGATCGACGAACTCTGGGGGGAGGCGCCGTTGAAGAACGCGCGCAACGCCCTCCAGGCCAACGTCAAGCGCATGCGGAAGTCACTGGCCGAACTGGGCCTGGAGAGACCGGACCAGGAACTCATCAGAACCGTCGACAACGGGTACACGCTGACCGTTCCGGAGGAGGCGGTCGACGCGTACCGCTTCCTGCGTACGGCGGAGAAGGGCGCGGGGCTGGTCGAACACCGGCCGTACGAAGCGATGGAAACCCTCCGGTCGGCACTGGCCATGTGGCGCGGACCGGCCCTGCTCGACACCAGCGACGGGCCGTGGTGCCGCGCCGTCGCCCTGCGGCTGGACGAACAGCGCAAGACCGCCCGCGAGGACCTGATCGCGGCGCAGCTCCAGTCGGGCGAGGCGGGTGCGGTGGTCGCCGAACTCAAGCAGCTGCTCGCCCAGTACCCCGAGCGGGAGCGTTTCAGCGAGCAGTTGATGATCGCGCTGTACCGCTGCGGCCGCCAGTCGGAGGCCGTGGACATCTTCCACCGCACCCGCAAGTGGTTGGACGACGAGCTGGGGCTCAAGCCGAGCCGGCGGCTCCACCACCTGTACCAGGCCATCCTGATGCAGGATCCTTCCCTCTGATCCCGGGGTGAGGGCGGCTCACCCCGAGGTCAGGCTGGCGGCGACGGGCAGGCATCCGGCCTGCCCGTCGCCGCCCCCGTCATCCGAGGCGGCGCAGGGCGGCGTCGGTGATCGCACCGATCCGCCCGGCCGCCTCCCTGTTCAGCATCTCCTCGTGGTCGCAGGGCACCCGGTGCACCGTGAGCGGCCCGCCGAGGTGCGGCTGCCAGCGCTCGACCGCCAGACCGTCCGCGACGCCGTCCCCGGCGCCGTCCGCGACGAAGAGCAGCAACTCCCCGTCGAACCGCCCGGGGGTGAACTCCCTAGCGATGTCGGTGTGGTGACGCATCACCGTCATCAGCCGGGACAGCTCCGCCTCGTCCACGCCCGCCCCGGCGGCGTGGTGGTCCAGGAAGGCGGACCGGATCTGCTGGTCGGTGGGGTTCGGGTCGCCCGGGTGCACCGGCTGGACGTCCAGCGCCGCCAGGAAGGCCACCGGCTCGCCGGCCGCCCGGAGTTGGACGGCCATCTCGTGGGCGACCAGCCCGCCGAAGGACCAGCCCAGCAGGTGGTACGGGCCGTGCGGCTGCACCCGCCGGATCCGGGCCAGGTACTCGGTGGCCAGCTCCCGCACCCCGACCGGCTTGCGCCACTGCCCGGCCGGCGCCGCGATGCCGTCGGACTGCAGGGCGTACACCGGCCGGTCCGGGTCCAGGTGCGCGGCCAGTTCGGCGTACGGCAGACCGAAGCCGACGCCGCCGTGCACGCAGAACAGCGGCTCGGCGGTGCCGCCGGGCCGGATCGCCAGCAACGGCTCCAGCAGTGCCGACGGAAGCGGCCCCCGCTCGGTGGGCCGGGCGGCCGCGGCCAGGGCCGCCACCGTCTTGTGGGTGAACACGTCGGCCAGCGAGAGGGTGAGCCCGGCCTTGGCCGCCCGGCCGACGATCTGCACCGAGCGCAGGCTGTCGCCGCCGAGCGCGAAGAAGTCCCCGTCGGCGTCGACCCGGTCCAGCCCGAGGACCTCCGCGAAGACCGCCGCGATCACCTCCTCGGCCGGGGTGCGCGGCGGGCGCACCCGGTCCGCGGGCCGTCCCGGCGCCACCGGCTCGGCCCCCGGCTCCGGCAGTGCCCGGACGTCCAGCTTGCCGTTGGCGGTCAGCGGCAGGGCCGGCAGCGTCACCAGGGCGGCCGGCACCATGTGCGCGGGCAGCGACTCGCCGAGGAAGGCCCGCAGCACCGGGACGTCGACGGCGGCCACTCCGGGCAGCGGCACCACGTACCCGACCAGCTGCCGGCCGCCGGTCGGCGTGCTGCGCACCCGTACCGCGGCCTGGACCACCACCGGGTGCCTGGTCAGCGCGGCCTCGATCTCACCGGGCTCGATCCGGAAGCCGCGCAGCTTGATCTGGTGGTCCGCCCGGCCGACGTGCTCCAGGGTGCCGTCGGCCCGCCAGCGGACCAGGTCCCCGGTGCGGTACATCCGGGTGCCGGGCTCGCCGTACGGGTCGGCGACGAAGCGCTCGGCGGTGGTCACCGGGCGGCCCGGGTAGCCCCGGGCGAGCCCGGCCCCGGCGAGGTACAGCTCGCCGGTGACACCGACCGGCACCGGGGCCAGCGCCGCGTCCAGCACGTACGCCCGGTGGCCGCCCAGCGGACGGCCGATTGGCGGGCGGCCGGTGGGCAGCGAACCGGTGCCCGGGAGCAGCCGGTCGCTCCAGGTGGCGCAGACCGAGGCCTCGGTCGGGCCGTAGGCGTTGCGCAGGTCGAGCCGCCCGGCGAGGCGGTCCACCAGGGCGGGCGGGCAGGCCTCGCCGCCGACGGCGAGCAGCAGCCCGTCCGGCAGCGGCGCGTCGTCCGGCAGCCCGGCCGCGACGGGGGGCGGCAGGATGGCGTGGTCGACCCGGTGCTCGGCCAGCAGCGCGGCCAACCGGTCCCCGGCGAACCGGCTCTCCTCGGTGGCGAACACCAGGGTGCCGCCGGTGCACAGCGAGGCGCCCAGCTCCCAGACGCTGGCGTCGAAGCTGAAGGACGCGAACTGCAGCACCCGCCGGCCCGGGCCCAGCAGCCCGTGCAGGGCGGCCACCAGGTTGACCGCTCCGGCGTGCGGCACGGCGACGCCCTTGGGCAGGCCGGTGGAGCCGGAGGTGTAGATGACGTACGCGGTGTCCTGCGGGGTGAGCGGCCGGGTGCGGTCGGCGTCGCCGGGGTCGGTGTCCGGCTGCCCGGCCAGTTCGGCGAGCGTACCGGGGGCGTCCAGCAGCAGCGGGACGGCGGCCGTCGGGGGCAGTTCCACCCCGTCGACGGCCAGTACCTGGACGGGCGCCGCGTCGCCGAGCAGGTGGGCGATCCGCTCGGCCGGGTAGCGCGGGTCCACCGGCAGGTAGGCGGCGCCGGTCTTGAGTACCGCCAGCAGGGCGACCACCAGCTGCGGGGAGCGCGGCAGGGCCAGCGCCACGACGTCCCCGGGGCCGGCTCCGCGGGCCAGCAGCAGGTGGGCGAGCCGGTTGGCGCGGGCGTTCAGCTCGCGGTGGTCCAGGCGTACGGTGCCGGGCCCGGCCGGGACGGCGTCGGGGGCGATCAGCGCCGGGCGGTCCGGGTGCTCGGCCGCGGCCCGCTCCAGCAGCGCGGGCAGGGTGGCGGCGCCGGACCACCCGGCGGCCGGCGGCGGGGCCGGCGGGCCGCTCCACTCGGCCAGCAGGACGCGCCGCTCCTCGGCGGTGAGCAGCTCCAGGGCGCTGAGCGGGGCGTCGGGGGTCCGGGCGGCGGAGTCCAGCAGGGTGGCCAGCGAGCGGGCCAGCCGGGTGGCGGTGGCGGCGGTGAAGAGGTCCTCGCGGTACTCCAGCAGGATCTCCAGCCCGGCCGGACCGCCGTCCGCCGCGGTGCGCTCGCGGACCTGGAAGGACAGGTCGAACTTGGCCGCGGTGGTGTCGACGGGCAGCACCTCGGCGGTCAGGCCCGGCATCGACGGCAGCGCCGCGTTGCCGGCGGCGGCGTTCCCCGAGGCGGCGTTCCCGAAGGTCGCGTTCCCGAAGGTGGCGTTCCCGAAGGTGGCGTTCTCGAAGGCCAGCACCACCTGGAAGAGCGGCTGGCGGCCGGTCGAACGGACCGGGTTGAGCCCCTCGACCAGCTGCTCGAAGGGCAGTTCGGCGTGGGCGTAGGCGGTCAGGTCGGTCTCCCGGACGCGTCCGAGGAGTTCGCGGAAGGCCGGGTCGCCGGAGGTGTCGGTGCGCAGCACCAGGGTGTTCACGAAGAAGCCGACCAGTTCCCGGACGGCCTCCTCGGTGCGCCCGGCCACCGGGCTGCCGAGCGGGATGTCGGTGCCGGCGCCGAGCCGGGTGAGCAGGGCGGCCAGCCCGGCCTGGACGGCCATGAACAGGCTGGCGCCGCCGTCCCGGGCGAGGGCGGCGAGCCGGGCGTGCGCCTCGGCGGGCAGTGCGCAACGGACCTCCGCGCCGCGCTGCCCGGCCCGGGCCGGGCGCGGGAAGTCGGCGGGTAGCTCCAGCTCCTCCGGGATGCCGGCCAACGCTTCGCGCCAGTGGGCGAGTTCGGCGGCGGCCAGGCTGTCCGGGTCGTCCTTGGCGCCGAGCAGGGCGCGCTGCCAGAGCGCGTGGTCGGCGTACTGCACCGGCAGCGGCAGCCAGTCGGGCGCCCGGCCCTCGGCCCGGCACCGGTAGGCGGTGGCGAGGTCGCGCACCAGCGGGCCGAGCGACCAGCCGTCGGCGGCGATGTGGTGCACCGTGATCACCAGTGCGTGGTCGGTCGGGCCGAGGACGAACAGCCTTGCGCGCAAAGGGACTTGTGCGGACAGCACGAATGGGTGGGCGGCCTCGGCGGCCAGCGTGCCGGGCAGTTCGGCCGCCCGCAGCTCCACTGACTCCAGTGCGCCGCCAGAGAGTTCGGCCTCGGCGACGGTGAGCACCAGCTGCGAGGGCAGGCCGTCCGCCTCGGCGAAGACGGTGCGCAGGCTCTCGTGCCGCTCCAGCACGTCCCGGACGGCGGCGGTCAGCGCGGCCCGGTCCAGCGGACCGGTCAGCCGGACGGCCAGCGGGATGTTGTAGGCCCCGGTCGGACCGTCCATCCGGTCCAGGAACCAGAGCCGCTCCTGGGCGTGCGACAGCGGCACGGTCGCGGGCCGCTCGACGGCGCGCAGCACCGGCCGGGCCCGCCCCCCGGCGGCCGTGGGCACCGGCGACCCGCCGGCCGGTCCTTCGCCGGCCCGCCCCCCGCCGGCCGGTCCTTCGCCGGCCGGTCCGTGATCGGCCGGTCCGCCGCCGGACAGCGTCCGGGCCAGCCCCTCGGCCGTCCGGGCGTCGAACAGCGCCCGCAGCGGAACGTCCCCGCCCAGCTCGGAGCGCAGCCGGTTGACCACCCGGGTCGCCGAGAGCGAGTGGCCGCCCAGCGCGAAGAAGTCGTCGTCCGCACCGACCCGCTCCAGCCCGAGGGCCTCGGCGAACACCGCGCAGAGCAGTTCCTCGCGCTCCCCCACCGGCGCCCGCCCGGTGCCCGCGCGCTCCTCCGCCGGGGCGGGCAGCGCCTTGCGGTCGACCTTGCCGTTGGGGGTCAGCGGCAGCTCGTCCAGCGGCACGTACACCGCCGGCCGCATCGACACGGGCAGCACCTCCGCCGCCCGCTCCCGCAGTCGGTCGAGGTCGAGGCCGGCCGGCACCACGTGGGCGACCAGCCGGACGTCCCCGGCCCGGTCGGCGCCGGCCGTGACGACGGCCTGCCGGACGCCGGGCTGCGCGGCCAGCACCGACTCGATCTCGCCCAGCTCGATCCGGTGGCCGCGGATCTTCACCTGGAAGTCGCTGCGCCCGGCGTACTCCAGCACCCGGCCGCCGGTGTCCCAGCGGGCGATGTCGCCGGTGCGGTACATCCGGCTGCCGGGCGGGCCGTACGGGTCCGCGGTGAAGCGCTCGGCGGTCAGGCCGGGCCGGCCCAGGTAGCCCCGGGCGAGGCCGGCGCCGGCCAGGTAGAGGTCCCCGTAGGTGCCGTCCGGGACCGGCCGCAGCGCGCCGTCCAGCACGTAGGCCCGGGTGTTGGCGATCGGGGCGCCGATCGGCGGCGGACCCGACCGCTCCCCGTCCAGGACGGCGGCCGTGGACCAGACGGTGGTCTCGGTCGGGCCGTAGACGTTGGTCACCGAGGCGCAGTGCGCGGTGAGGGTGCGGGCCAGCGGCTCGGGCAGCGCCTCGCCGCCGACCAGGGCGCGCAGCCCGGCCAGCCGCGGGGCGTGGTCGGCGGCGAGCGACTGCCACAGGCTGGGGGTGGCCTGCAGCACGGTCGCGCCGAGACCGGTGACGGCCCCGGCCAGCGCGGCCGGGTCGCGGACGGTCTCCCGGTCGGCGAGCAGCAGTTCGGCGCCGGTGACCAGCGGGACGAACAGCTCCAGGTTGGCGATGTCGAAGCCGAAGGTGGTGACGGCGAGCAGCCGGTCGGCCGCGGTGACGGCGAAGCGCTCGGCCATGTCCCGGACCAGGTTGACCAGGGCGGCGTGCGGCACCACCACGCCCTTGGGGCGCCCGGTGGAGCCCGAGGTGTGGATGACGTACGCCGGGTGGTCGCCGGACGGCTCGCGCGGCGTGCCGGGCGCGGCCGCCGGCGGCAGGCCGTCCGGATCGTCCAGGACCCACGACTCACCGGCGAACGGGAGCAGTTCGCGCACCCGGCGGTGGGTGAGGGTGACCACCGGGGCGGCGTCCTCGATCATGAGCCGCAGCCGCTCCACCGGGTGGTCCGGGTCCAGCGGCAGGTAGGCGGCGCCGGACTTGAGGACGGCCAGCGCGGCCACCACGAGGTCCGTCGAGCGGTCGAGGGCGATCGCCACCACCCGCTCCGGGCCGGCCCCGGCGGCAACCAGTCGCTCGGCCAACTCGTCGGCACGACGGTGCAGTTCGCGGTAGCTCAGGCGCTGACCGGCGCACCGCACGGCGGGCGCGTCCGGGGTGCGGGCGGCTTGGGCGGCCAGCAGCGGGGCGAGCCAGGGGCCCGGCGGCGGGGTCGCGGTGGCGTTGCGGTCCTCCAGGATCCGGGCCCGTTCGGTCGCGTCCAGGACGTCGAGGCGGCCGCAGGGCCGGTCGGGCGCGACCACGGCGGCGGCCAGCAGCCGGGCGAAGCGCCGTCCGATCAGCTCCGCCTCGGCGGCGTCGACCATGGTGGGCAGGTGGTTCACCGCGAGGCCGAAGGGCGTGCCGGGGAAGACGGTGAGGGTGACCGGGAAGTCGGTGGCCGAACGGATGTCGACGCCGGTCACCCTGGAGTCGCCGGCGACCCCCAGACTGCCCATCGGGTAGTTCTGGAACATCAGCGCGGTGTCGAAGAGTTCGCCGCGCACGGGGGTGAGCTGCTGCACCTCGGCCAGGGTGAGGTGCTCGTGCGGCAGCAGCCCGGTCTGGGCCCGCTGGACGGCGGCGAACAGCTCGGCGGGGGTGCGCTCCGGGTCGACGTCCACCCGGACCGGCAGGGTGTTGGCGAACAGCCCGACCATCCGCTCGACGTCCGCGAGCCCGGCCGGGCGGCCGGAGCTGACCGCTCCGAACACCACGGTGGACTGGCCGGTCAGCCGGGACAGCAGCAGCGCCCAGCAGCCCTGCACCACCGCGTTGACGGTCAGACCGCGCGCCCGGGCGAAGGCGGTCAGCCGCTCCGCCACCGCCGGGTCGAGGTCCAGCGGGACGGAGCGGGGCAGTGCGTCCGCGCCCTCGCCCCGGCTGCGGCCGGCCGGCACCAGCCGGGTCGGCTCGGTCACCCCGGCCAGCGCCGCTCCCCACGCGGTCCGGGCGGCCGCACGGTCCTGGGAGCCGAGCCAGGCGAGGTGGGACTGGTAGCGGGTCGGCGGCTCGGACGCCCCGGATCCGCCGGCCAGTTCGGCGAGTTCACCGAGCAGGGTGACCATCGACCAGCCGTCCAGCAGGATGTGGTGGACGGTCCACAGCAGCCGGCAGCGCCCGTCCCCGGCGCGGGCCAGGGTGAGCCG
Organism: Kitasatospora sp. NPDC036934; assembly: GCF_055608425.1. Lineage (NCBI taxonomy): Bacteria > Bacillati > Actinomycetota > Actinomycetes > Kitasatosporales > Streptomycetaceae > Kitasatospora > Kitasatospora sp. NPDC036934. Next base: position 195,362 of record NZ_JBVJQR010000012.1, read on the forward strand.
GTGCAGCGGCGGGCGGGCCAGGTCGAAGCGGCGCAGCCGGTCCTCCTCGGCCAGGCGCTCGAACCCGGCGTCGGCCTCCGCCCCGGCGCCCGGCACCGCGACCTCCCGCCAGGGCAGCGCGACCGCGGTCGGCACCACCTGCACCACCTCGCCGTTGCGGCGCGGCCGGAAGCAGGCCTTGAGGTTGGGGTGCCGCTCCAGCAGCGCGCCCGCGGCGGTGCGCAGGGCGGCGGCCCCGGCTTCGGTCAGCTCCTCGAAGTCGAGCACCAGCTGAATGGTGTAGACGTCCGTCCCGGCGCGGTCGTACTCCGAGAGAAAGAGCAGTCCCTGTTGCAGCGGCGAGAGTGGAAGGACTTCACTGATGGCGGACGGCCGATTCAAACCGGGCTCCTCACGGAAGGCCCGCACAAGTGCGATGCAGGTGCGGTGCACGTACGGATTAACAAACGTTTTCCGATGGCGCTGACGGGCAACTGACCGGCAGCTGACGGACGGCTGACGCACGACCGCCACCTGCGTGGTCGAACGCCGCGCGGGGCCCGTCAGCAATCCGTCAGCCCTCCGTCAGCTCCTCGTCAGCGATCGGCGGGAGGCTTGCCGTCGAGGCTAATTCCTTACCGAAGGCCAGGAGTTCTCCGTGCCGGTCATTTCCGCGTCACACGAATTCGAGGTCAGTGACCTCTTCGTGAATCTTCAGCCGATCTTCGGGCACCGCCTCTTCCTGAAAGTGGAGGGATTCAACTTCGCCGGGTCCATCAAGCTGAAGGCGGCCCGGGAAATGGTCGCCCGGGCCGAGGAGTCCGGCGCGCTGCAGCCCGGTTCGACACTGGTGGAGTCCTCCTCCGGGAACATGGGCGTGGCGCTGAGCGTGCTCGCCGCGGCGCGCGGCTACCGGTTCGTCTGCGTCACCGACTCGCGCTGCAACGAGGCCACCCGGCGGATCATGGAGTCCTACGGCACCGAGGTGCACGTGATCACCGAGCCGCACCCGGAGGAGGGCTTCCTCGGGGCGCGGATCCGGCACGTCCGGGCGCTGCTGGCCGAGGACGAGCGGCGCGTCTGGCTCAACCAGTACCTCAGCCCGGGCAACTGGATGGCCCACTACCGCACCACCGCGCCCGCCATCGCCCGCCAGTTCCCGGACCTCAGCGTGCTGTTCGTCGGCGCCGGCACCACCGGCACCCTGATGGGCTGCGCCCGGTACTTCCGGGAGCGGCGCCCCTCGGTGCGGGTCGTCCCGGTGGACAGCGTCGGCTCGGTCACCTTCGGCACCCCACCGGCCCCCCGGCACATCCCGGGCCTGGGCACCAGCGTCCGCCCGCCGCTGCTGGACGACTCGCTGGTGGATCCCGCGATCCACGTCGAGGAGCGCGACACCGTGCGCACCTGCCGGGAACTGATGCGCGGGGGCTTCCTGTTCGGCGGCTCCACCGGCACCGCGGTGAGCGGGGCGGTGCGCTGGCTGGACGAGCACCACGGCGACGGCGTGGGCGGCGTGCGGACGCGGGTGACGGCCGTGACCATCGCGCCGGACCTCGGCGAGCGCTACCTGGACACCGTCTACCACGACGAATGGGTGGCCCGCTCGATCGGTCCGGAGGGCCTGCTGCCGGGCGTCGCCCGCGGCGGGCTCGGCCTCGACACCGGGCTGCACGCCGTGACGGGCTGAGCCGGGCGGACCGGGTCCGAAGGGTCACCACGGATCCGGTGGAGCGAGAGTTGCCAGAGACTTCGAAGCGGGCTGGGGCAGGGATGACGGAGCACGACGCAAGGACGACGAACCGGGGCGCGGTCCTGCCCCTCACCGCGGCGCAGGCCGAGATCTGGTTCGACGAACAGTTCGCCGCCGGGCCGCTGGCCTACAACATGGCGGACTACATCGACCTGCGCGGGCCGCTCGACCCCGAGCTGCTCGGCCGGGCCCTGGGGCAGCTGGGCCACGAGGCCGAGGCCCTGCGGGTGCAGTTCGTCGAGGAGGACGGCGGGCCCGGCCAGATCATTCGCCCGCTCGCCCAACTCCCGTTGAAGCGAATGGACTTCACCGGCGACCCGGAGCCGCTGGCGGCGGCCGAACGGTGGATGCGGGCGGACCACGCCGACCCGATCAAGATCAACGACTTCCCGCTGTTCCGCGGCGCGCTGATCCGGCTCGGCCCCGAACACCACCTGCTCTACCTGTGCATGCACCACATCCTCGCGGACGGCTTCAGCCGCGGGCTGCTCTACCCGAAGCTCGCCCGGCTCTACTACCGACTGGGCGCCGGGGCCGGGGCGCCGGAGCCGGAGGCCGGGGCGCCGGAGGACGGGGCGATGCCGCCCTTCCACCAGCTGCTGGAGGCCGAACGCCGCTACCTCGACTCCAAGATGGTCGGCAAGGACCGCGACCACTGGACCGACCGCCTCACCTCCGAGCGGTACGGCCCGCGGCCAGAACTGGTCTCGCTCTCCGAGCAGGAGCCGGCCCCCGCCCGGGTCGCGCTGCGGGAGAGCGTCCGGCTCTCCCCGGAGACCACCACCGCGCTGCACGCCCTGGCCCAGGACGGCAAGGTCACCCTGCCGGTGCTGATGGTCGCCGCGATGGCCGCCTACACCCAGCGGGTCACCGGCGTCGCCGCGCCGCTGCTCACCCTGCCGGTCACCGGCCGGGTCGGCGCGGTCAGCCGGGCGATCCCCGGGATGCTCGCCAACTACCTGCCGCTGGCCGTCCGGATCCGGCCGGAGCTGACCCGCACCGAACTGCTGCGCGCGGCCTGGCGCGAGGTCGCCGGGGCGCTCCAGCACCAGCGCTACCGCGGTGACCGGATCCGCCGCGACATCGGGCTGCGGATCGACGACCAGCGCTCCTTCGGGCCGTTCATCAACGTGCTCGCCCAGGACCCGGAACTGGCCTTCGGCCCGGACTGCCGGGGCCTGGTGGTCAACCTCTCCACCGGCATCGTCAAGGATCTCATCCTGACCGTCCTCAACGGCGACGACGGCACGGTGGAACTGCACCTCGACGGCAATCCCGCGCTCTACACCGCCGCCGAACTCGCCACCCACCTGGCCCGGTTCGCGGCCTTCCTGGGCGCCCTCGCCACGATGCCCGGGGACCTCCCGGTCGGCCGGATCGGCCTGGGCGCGGACGGCGAGCCGCTCGGACTGCTCGGCGACTGGGACCGCACGGCCGCCCCCGACCAGGACCTGGTGGAGCGGGTGCGCGCGGTCGCGGCCGAGCGGCCCGACGCGCCGGCCGTGCGGGACGGACGTGAACGGGTCTCCTACCGCCGACTGCTGGCGCGTGCCGCCGGATCGGCCGCCCGGCTGACCGCGGCGGGCACCGGCCGGGGATCGGTTGTCGCGCTGCTCGCCGAGCCCGGCGTGCCGTTCGTCACCGGGGTGCTGGCCGTCCAGGCGGTCGGCGCCGCCTACCTCCCGCTGGACCCGGCCGCCCCCGCCGCCCGCAACGCCGCTCTGCTGGCCGACAGCGGCGCCTCCCACCTGCTGCTCGGCGCCGGCTGCACCGCGCCGGACGGCACCTCGGCCACCGTCCTGCCGCTGACCGAGCCCTCGGACGCCGACTGCACGGCCGAACTCCCCTCGCTGGGCTGTGGATCCGACCTCGCGTACGTGATGTTCACCTCCGGCTCGACCGGCCGCCCCAAGGGCGCGATGGTCCAGCGCTCCGGGATGATGAACCACCTCTGGGCCAAGGTCCACGACCTGGAGCTGGTCGCCGGCGAGGCGGTCGTCCAGAACGCTCCGCTGACCTTCGACGTCTCGGTCTGGCAGATGCTGGCGCCGCTGGTCGTCGGCGGCAGCGTCCGGGTCACCGGGACGGAGACCGCGGCCGACCCGCACGCCCTGTTCGCGCTGGTCCAGGACGAGGCCATCGCCGTCCTGGAGGTCGTCCCCTCGCTGCTGCGGGCCGCCCTGGACTCCTGGGACCTCGACGGCGACGCACCCGAACTCCCGGAACTGCAATGGCTGGTGGTCACCGGCGAGGCGCTGCCCGCCGACCTCTGCCGCCGCTGGCACGACCGCTACCCCGACGTCCCGATGATGAACGCCTACGGCCCGACCGAGTGCTCCGACGACGTCACCCACGCCGTCATCGCGGTCGACGACGAACTCGACGCCCGGGTGCCGATCGGCGGGGCCGTCCGCAACACCCGGCTGTACGTGCTCAGCGACGAGCTCCAGCCGGTACCCGTCGGCGTGCCCGGCGAGCTGTACGTCGGCGGCGCCGGCGTCGGCCGCGGCTACCTCCACGACCCGGCCCGCACCGCCGCGACCTTCATCGCCGACCCGTTCGCCGGCCGGGGCAGCCGGATGTACCGCACCGGCGACCGTGTCGTCCAACGCCCCGACGGACAGCTGGAGTTCATCGAGCGCCGGGACCACCAGGTCAAGATCCGCGGCCGCCGGGTGGAGACCGGCGAGATCGAGGCCGTGCTCCGCGGCCTGGACACCGTCACCGACGCCGCCGTCACCGTCCTGCCCGACGCCTCCGGCAACCCCCGGCTGGTCGGCTACCTCACCGGTCCGGGCGTCCGGCCCGACCAGGTGCGGGCCGAACTCGCCCAGCTGCTGCCCGCCTACATGATCCCGGCCTCCTGGCTGGTCCTGGACGCCCTGCCGCTCACCCCGAACGGCAAGCTCGACCGCAAGGCCCTGCCCCAACCCGACCCCACCCAGCAGGCCGAGCGCCGCGGCCCGCGCACCGAGCGCGAGCGGATCCTGTGCGAGGTCCTCGCCGAGGTGCTCGGCACCACCACCGTCGGCATCGACGAGGACTTCTTCGCCCTCGGCGGGGACAGCATCCGCTCCATCCAGGTGGTCAGCCGTGCCCGCAAGGCCGGACTGCTGTTCACCACCCGGGACATGTTCACCCACAAGACGGCTGCCGCCCTGGCCCGGATCGCGGGCGGCGGCACCGCCGACGAGCCCGCCGCGGAGGACCGCGAGGACGGCACCGGCCCGTACGACCTCACCCCGATCAGCGCCCAGTTGAGCCAGGACACCGGCAGCCTGGACGGCCCGGTGTCCTCGTACGGCCAGTACGTGGTGGTCAAGGTCCCCGTCGATCTGGACGTCGAGCGGCTGGACGCCGCCCTGCACGCCCTGGTCGACCACCACGACGCGCTGCGCACCCGGGCCACCGAGCCCTCCCCCGGACTCTGGCAGCTGGAGGTGCTGCCGACCGGAGCCCTGGCCGGCACCCGGCTGGCGACCACCGCGGAGCCCTCCGTACAGCCGGAGCAGTCCGACCAGGCCGGCCAGCCCGGCGGCCCCGATGTGCTCGCCTTCGCCGAGCGGCAGGCAACCGCCGCCCTCGCCCGGCTCTCGCCCGCCGACGCGGTGATGCTCCAGGCCGTCCTGATCCCCGCCGCGCCCGGCGCCGACAGCGCCCACCTGGTGCTCGGCGCCCACCACCTGGTCGTCGACGGCGTCTCCTGGCGGATCCTGCTGCCCGACCTGGCCGACGCCTGCGCCGCGCTCGCCGAAGGCCGCGCCCCGGCCCCGGACCCGGTGGGCACCTCCTACCGGGCCTGGTCCCGGCTGCTCGCCGAGCAGGCCCGCACCCAGGTCCGCGGCTCCGAACTCGCCCTCTGGCAGGGCATCCTGGACGGCCCGGACCCGCTGATCGGCAGCCGCCGGCTCGACCCGGCCACCGATGTGTACGGCACCCGGCGCACCCTGCGCCTGGAACTCGGCCCCGAGATCACCGGCCCGCTGCTCACCGATGTCCCGGCGGCCTTCCACGCCGAGGTCAACGACGTGCTGCTGACCGGCCTCGCGATCGCCGTCGCCGACTGGCGCCGACGCCACGGCCACTCCGACCGCACCGGCACCCTGATCGAGCTGGAGGGCCACGGCCGCGAGCAGCTCAGCGACCGACTGGACCTCTCCCGCACCGTCGGCTGGTTCACCGCCGCCTTCCCCGTCCGGCTCGACCCCGGCACGCCCGACTGGGACGAACTGTGGTCCGGCGGGCCGGCGTTGGCCACCGCCCTGAAGCGGATCAAGGAACAGCTGCGCGCCCTGCCCGACCGGGGCGTCGGCTACGGCCTGCTGCGCCACCTCAACCCGCACTCCGCCCGACTGCTGGCCGACCGGCCCGGGCCGCAGCTCGGCTTCAACTACATGGGCCGCTTCGACGCCCGGCGCAGCGGCCACTGGGAGCCGGCCGGCGGGGACGGCGTGGTCGGTACCGGCGCCCACCCCGACCTGCCGCTGCCGCACCTGCTGGACGTCACCCCGGCCACCGAGGACCGGCCGGACGGCCCGCACCTGGTCGCCAACTGGTCCTGGGCCGGCCGCACCGTCAGCGAGGAGACCGCCCGGGACATCGCCCGGACCTGGTTCCGCGCCCTGGAGCTGCTCGCCCGCCACCCCGGCCCCGGCGGCCACACCCCCTCCGACCTGCCGCTGGTCCGGCTCGACCAGTCCGAGATCGACGAGTACGAGGCCGAACTCCGCGCCGCCGGGAACGCGTTGACCGACGTCCTGCCGCTCACCCCGCTCCAGCAGGGCATGCTCTTCCACGCCGACCACGACGCCACGACCGAGCAGGACGTCGACGTCTACACCCTGCAGATCGTCGCCGACCTCGAGGGCGAACTCGACCCGGCCGCCCTGCGCGCCGCCGGCCAGGCCCTGCTCGACCGCCACCCCAACCTGCGCGCCGCCTTCCGTGCCCGGGCCGCCGGCGAACCCGTCCAGGTCATCCCCCGGCACGCCCGGCTGCCCTGGCTGGCCACCGACCTGACCGAACTCCCGGAGCCCGTCCGGGCCGCCGAGCTGGCCCGGCTCACCGAGGCCGAACGCACCCGCCGCTTCGACCTCGCCGACCCGCCGCTGCTGCGCTTCGCCCTGCTCACCCACGGCGAGAACCGGCACCGCTTCGTCTGGACCAGCCACCACATCCTGGTCGACGGATGGTCGATGCCGCTGCTGGTCCGCGAACTGTTCGCGCTCAGCGCTCCCGCCTCCCCGGCCACGCCCGGCCCGGACGGCGCGCCCGCCGCCCCGGCCCCCGCCGCGCTGCCCGACCCGGCCCCCTACCGCGACTACCTCTCCTGGCTCACCGCCCAGGACCGCGAGGCCGCCCGTACGGCCTGGCGCGGGGCACTGGCCGAGCTCGACGGCCCGACCCTGGTGGTCCCCGCCGACCCGTCCCGGGTCCCCGCACTGCCCGAGTCGGTCCGCACCGAGCTGCCGCCCGAGCACACCGCCGCGCTGGCCGCCTGGGCCCGCGGCCGGGGCCTGACCCTGAACACCGTGGTCCAGGGCTGCTGGGCGCTGCTGCTCGGCCGGCTCACCGGCCGCCAGGACGTGCTGTTCGGCGCCGTCACCTCCGGCCGCCCGGCCGAGGTGCCGGAGGTCGAGTCGATGATCGGCATGTTCCTCACCACCGTGCCGGTCCGGGCCCGGCTGGACCCCGGCACCACCCTCGCCGAGCTGCTGCACGCGCTCCAGGAGCAGCAGAGCGCGCTGCTGCCGCACGAGCACCTCGGACTCGCCGCCATCCACCAGGCCGCCGGGCTCACCGGCGAGGCCTTCGACACCGTGGTGCTGTTCGAGAACTTCCCGCTGGACGAACGTCACCTGGCCGCCGGCGACGGGGGCCCCCGGGTGGTCCGCGCCGAGGCCCTGGACGCCCGCCACCACCCGCTCAGCCTGGTGGTGCACCCCGGCGAGGCGCTCAGCCTGCGCCTGGACCACCACCCGGAGCTGTTCGACCGGGCCGGGGTCGAGCGGCTCGCGACCGTGCTGCTGCACCTGCTGCGCACCGTCGCCGAACGGCCGGACCTGCCGCTGGCCCGGATCGACGTCACCGCCCCGACCGACCTCACCGGCACCGCCACCCCCGGCGAGCTCGGCGGACTGCTCGGCGACTGGGACCCTTCGCTCCCCGAGGAGAGCCTCGGCGTGGTCGAGCGGGTCCGGGCGGTGGCCGGGCGCACCCCGGAGGCCGTCGCGGTCACGGACGACGGCGGCGCGCTGAGCTACCGGGAGCTGGTCGAGGCGGCCGGCGGCCTCTCCGCGGCCCTGACCGGGGCCGGGGCCGGCACCGGCTCGGTGGTCGCGATGCTCGCCGAACCCGGCGCGCCGTTCATCACCGGGGTGCTCGGCGTCCTCGGTGCCGGCGCCGCCTACCTCCCGCTGGACCCGGCCGCCCCGGCCGCCCGCAACGCCGCCCTGCTGGCCGACAGCGGCGCCTCCCACCTGCTGCTCGGCGCCGGCTGCACCGCGCCGGACGGCACCTCGGCGACCGCCCTCAGCCTGGAGGGGGCGCTCACCGCCCCGGCCCTGCCCGAGCCGGTCGGCACCGGGGCGGACCTCGCGTACGTGATGTTCACCTCCGGCTCGACCGGCCGGCCCAAGGGCGCGATGGTCCAGCGCTCCGGGATGATGAACCACCTCTGGGCCAAGGTCGGGGACCTCGACCTGGCCGCCGGCGAGGCGGTCGTCCAGAACGCTCCGCTGACCTTCGACGTCTCGGTCTGGCAGATGCTGGCGCCGCTGGTCGTCGGCGGCAGCGTCCGGGTCACCGGGACGGAGACCGCAGCCGACCCGAACGCGCTGTTCGCGCTGGTCCAGGACGAGGCCATCGCCGTCCTGGAGGTCGTCCCCTCGCTGCTGCGGGCCGCCCTGGACGCCTGGGACCTCGACGGCGACGCGCCCCGGCTGCCCTCGCTGCGCTGGCTGGTGGTCACCGGCGAGGCACTGCCCGCCGACCTCTGCCGCCGCTGGCACGACCGCTACCCCGACGTCCCGATGATGAACGCCTACGGCCCGACCGAGTGCTCCGACGACGTCACCCACGCCGTGCTGCGCGCGGGCGACCGGCCCGGCACCCGGGTGCCGATCGGCGGGGCCGTCCGCAACACCCGGCTGTACGTGCTCAGCGACGAGCTCCAGCCGGTACCCGTCGGCGTGCCCGGCGAGCTGTACGTCGGCGGCGCCGGCGTCGGCCGCGGCTACCTCCACGACCCGGCCCGCACCGCCGCCACCTTCATCGCCGACCCGTTCGCCGGCCGGGGCAGCCGGATGTACCGCACCGGCGACCGTGTCGTCCAACGCCCCGACGGACAGCTGGAGTTCATCGAGCGCCGGGACCACCAGGTCAAGATCCGCGGCCGCCGGGTGGAGACCGGCGAGATCGAGGCCGTGCTGCGCACCCTCGACCCGGTCACCGACGCCGCCGTCACCGTCCTGCCCGACGCCTCCGGCAACCCCCGGCTGGTCGGCTACCTCACCGGCCCGGGCGTCGACCCCGAGCGGATCCGCGACCGGCTGGCCGAACTGCTGCCCGACTACATGGTCCCGGCCTCCTGGCTGGTCCTGGACGCCCTGCCGCTCACCCCGAACGGCAAGCTCGACCGCAAGGCCCTGCCCCTGCCCGACGCGACCGCCGAGCAGACCGCCGGCCGGGGCCCGCGCACCGAACCGGAGCGGATCCTCTGCACCATCCTCGCCGAGGTGCTGGGAACGGCCACCGTCGGCATCGACGAGGACTTCTTCACCCTCGGCGGGGACAGCATCCGCTCCATCCAGGTGGTCAGCCGCGCCCGCAAGGCCGGCCTCGCCCTCACCACCCGGGACGTCTTCACCCACAAGACCGCCGCCGCCCTGGCCCGGATCGCGGAGGAGGCCGGAGCGGAGGCCGCCGAGCCGGTCCCGGCCGAGCCGGCGGGCAGCCTGATCGAGCTCTCGGACGACGAACTGGCCGATCTGGAAATCGAGTTGAACGAGGAGCTGTCGTGACGACCGGCCTGAGAACGAGCCCATCCGGCATCCCCGCCCCGGCCGCCCCCGACACCAAGGGGAAGATCAGCGAGGTCCTGCCCCTCTCCCCGCTCCAGCAGGGCCTGCTGTTCCTCTCCTCCTACGACCGGACCGCGCCCGACCTGTACACCCTCCAGCTGGTCGCCGAACTGGACGGCCCGGGCGCGGCCGACGGCGAGCGGCTCGCCGCCCGGCTGCGCGCCGCCTCCGCCGCCCTGCTGCACCGCCACCCCAACCTGCGGGCCTGCTTCCGCCACCGCAAGAACGGCGAACCGGTGCAGGTCGTGCTCAAGGACACCGAGCCGCAGTGGGAGCTGCGGGACCTCACCCACCTGCCCGAGGCCGAGCGGGAGGCCGAGGCCCGGCGACTGACCGAGGAGGACCGGCTGCGCCGGTTCGACCTGGCCCGGCCGCCGCTGATGCGGTTCACCCTGATCCGGCTCGGCGAGGGGCGCCACCGCTTCCTCTGGTCGGTGCACCACATCGTCCTGGACGGCTGGTCATTCCCGCTCGCCGTGCGGGAGCTGGGCCTGCTGGGCGACCCGGCCGGCGCCGCCGCGCTGCCCGCGCCCGCGCCGTACCGGTCCTTCCTGACCTGGCTCAACGGCCGCGACCACACCGCCGCCAGGGCCGCCTGGGCGGAGCTGCTGGGCGACCTGGACGGGCCGGTCCGGGTGCTGCCGCCGAGCGGACCATCGGCCGAACTCCCCGCCACCGTCGAGCGGTTGTTGAGCGAGCGGCACACCGCCGCGCTGTCCGGCTGGGCCCGCGGCCGGGGCCTGACCCTGAACACCGTGGTCCAGGGCTGCTGGGCGCTGCTGCTCGGCGGGCTCACCGGCCGCCAGGACGTGGTGTTCGGCTCGGTCACCTCCGGCCGCCCGGCCGAGGTGCCGGAGGTCGAGTCGATGATCGGACTGTTCGCCAACACCCTGCCGGTGCGCGCCGAACTGCGCCCGGACCGCCGGGCGAGCGAGCTGTTCGCGGCGCTGGCCGCGCAGCAGCTGGCGATGATGCCGCACGAGCACCTGCCGCTGGCCGAGGTGCAGGCCGCCTCCGGGGTGCGCGGCGAGCTGTTCGACACCGTGCTCGCCTTCCAGAGCTTCCCGATGGACGAGGCGGCGCTGTACCGGGAGTCCGGCGGCACCGTCAGCGCGGCCCGCATCCTCTCCGCCACCCACTACCCGCTGAGCCTCACGGTCTTCCCGGGCGACCGGCTGGACCTCCGACTCGGTCACCGGGCCTCGGTGTTCGGAGCGGACGAGGCCGAGCGGCTGCTCGACCGGCTGGTGGACGTCCTGGCGACGGTCGCCGAGGACCCGGACACCCTGCTCGCCCACCTCGGCGCGCCCGAAGGCGTCCCCGAAGGCGTCCCCGACGCGGCCGCCCCGCAGGGCACCCCCGCCGAGCGCACCCCGCCGGTCCGCCACACCACCGTCCCCGCACTGTTCGCCGAGCAGGCCGCCCGCACCCCGGAGGCCGTCGCGGTCACCGCGCCGGACGGCGAACTCAGCTACCGCGAACTGGACGAGCGCGCCAACCGGCTGGCCCACCTGCTGATCGCGCACGGCGCCGGCCCCGAGTCCTTCGTCGCCGTCGCGCTGCCGCGCGGCACCGACCTGGTCGTCGCCGTCCTCGCCGTGCTCAAGGCGGGCGCCGGCTACCTGCCGCTGGAGCCCGCCCACCCGGCCGAACGGACCGGCCACGCCCTGGCCGACGCCCGCCCCGCCCTGCTGCTCACCGCCACCGGCCTGCTGCCCGACACCCACGGCCTCCCCCGGATCGACCTCGACGCCCCGCAGACCGCCGCGGCCCTCGCCGTCGCCCCGACCGGCGCACCCGCCACCTCCGTCGGCCCCGACCACCCGGCGTACGTGATCTTCACATCCGGCTCCACCGGGCGCCCCAAGGGCGTGGTGGTCCCGCACCGCAACGTGGTCCGGCTGCTCGACGCCACCGAGCGGCGCTTCGGCTTCGGCCCGCGGGACGTCTGGACGCTGTTCCACTCGATCGCGTTCGACTTCACGGTCTGGGAGCTGTGGGGCGCCCTGCTGTACGGCGGCCGGCTGGTCGTGGTCCCGTACGACGTCTCGCGCTCCCCCGAGGCCTTCCTGGAGCTGCTCGCCGCCGAGCGGGTGACCATCCTCAACCAGACCCCGTCCGCCTTCTACCAGCTGATCCGCGCCGACGCCGAACGCCCGCGCGAACTCGCCCTGCGCACCGTGGTGTTCGGCGGCGAGGCACTGGACCACGGCAAGCTGGCCGACTGGTACGCCCGGCACCCCGAGGACGCGCCGCGGCTGGTCAACATGTACGGCATCACCGAGACCACCGTGCACGTCACCGCGCACGAGCTGACCGCCGCGCCCACCGGGAGCGGCAGCGCGATCGGCCGCGCCGTCCCCGACCTGCGGACGTACCTGCTGGACGGCGCCCTGCGACCGGTCCCGGCCGGGGTGCCCGGCGAGCTGTACGTGGCCGGGCCGGGCCTGGCCCGCGGCTACCTCGACCGGCCCGCACTGACCGCCGAGCGCTTCGTCGCCTGCCCGTTCGAAGGCGGCGGCGCCCGGATGTACCGTACCGGCGACCTCGGCCGGTGGCGGCCGGACGGCACTCTGGAGTACCTGGGCCGGATCGACGAGCAGGTCCAACTGCGCGGCTTCCGCATCGAGCTGGGCGAGATCGCGAGCGTCCTCGGCCGGCACCCGCTGGTCGCCGAGGCCACCGTCCTGGCCCGGGAGGACCGCCCGGGGGACCAGCGACTGGTCGCCTATGTCGTGCCGGCTGCCGCCGACCGAGCCGAACCGGCCGTCGGCCATGCCGAACTCTCCGCCGAGCTGCGGAAGTTCTCCACCGAACGACTGCCCGAGCACATGGTGCCCGCCGCCGTGGTCACCCTCCCCGCGCTGCCGCTGACCGGCAACGGCAAGCTCGACCGGCGTGCCCTGCCCGCCCCCGTCTACGCCACCTCCGCCCGGGCCCCGCAGGGCCCAGGGGAACGACTGCTCTGCGCGGTCTTCGCCGAGGTGCTCGGGCTGCCCGAGGTCGGTGCCGACGACGAGTTCTTCGCCCTCGGCGGCCACTCGCTGCTCGCCGCCCGGATCGTCAACCGGGTCCGGGCCGAACTCGGCGCCGAGCTCCAGGTCCGGGACCTCTTCGAGGCCCCCACCCCGGCCCGGCTCGCCCGGCGGCTGCCCGGCGCCGCCGGCCCGCGCCGCACCCCGCTCACCGCCGGCCCCCGCCCGGCCGTCCTCCCGCTCTCCCCCGCGCAGCAGCGGCTCTGGTTCGTCGAGCAACTGGGCGCCCCCGCCGGGCTGTACCACATCCCGCTGGCCGTCCGGCTCTCCGGCCGCCTCGACACCCCGGCCCTGGCCGCCGCCCTCCAGGACGTGGTGGCCCGGCACGAGGCGCTGCGCACCGTCTTCCCGCGCCGGAGCGCCGAACCCACCGCCGAACAGCGGGTGCTCACGCCCTCCGAGGCCACCGTCGCCCTTCCGGTCAGCCGCAGCACCGAGGCCGACCTGCCCGCCGCACTCGCCGACGAGGCCGCCGTGAGCTTCCGGCTGGACCGCGAACTGCCGCTGCGCGCCCGGCTCTTCGTCCTCGGCCCGGATCAGCACGTGCTCTCCCTGGTGCTGCACCACATCGCCGCCGACGGCTGGTCGCTCGCCCCGCTCACCCGGGACCTCACCGCCTGCTACCTGGCCCGCCGCGACGGCCGGCCCGCCGAACTGCCCCCGCTGCCCGTCCAGTACGCCGACCACACCCTCTGGCAGCAGGCACTGCTCGGCACCGAGGACGACCCGGAGAGCCGCACCTCCCGCCAACTCCACTACTGGACGGAGCGGCTGCGCGACCTCCCGGCGGAGCTGGCCCTGCCCTTCGACCACCCGCGCGGCCCCCGGACCGACCACTGCGGCGCGGCCCACCACGCCGTCGTCCCCCCGGAGCTGGCCGAACGGCTGCGCCGCACCGCCGCCGACTGGTCGCTCAGCCCCTTCATGCTGCTGCGCACCGCCCTCGCCGCGCTGCTCACCCGGCTCGGCGCGGGCACCGACATCCCGCTCGGCAGCCCGATCGCCGGCCGTACCGACGAGCAGCTCGACGACCTGGTCGGCATGTTCGTCAACACCCTGGTGCTGCGCACCGACACCTCCGGCGACCCGGCCTTCCGCGAACTCGCCGAGCGGGTGCGGGAGTCCGACCTGGCCGCGCACCAGCACCAGGAGCTGCCGTTCGAGAAACTGGTCGAGGTGCTCAACCCGGAGCGCTCCACGGCCCGGCACCCCCTGTTCCAGGTGATGATCGGCCACCACCGCCCCGGCCCGGCCCCCGCCCCGGATCCGGAACTCACCGTCAGCGCGGAACCCGTCCCGACCGGCACCGCCAAGTGGGACCTCTTCCTCCAGGTCACCGAGGAGCCGGACGGCCCGGGTTTCGGGCTCACCCTGGAGTACCGCACCGACCTCTTCGAGGCCGCCACCGCCCGGCGGATCACCGAGTGCTACCTGCGGCTGCTCGCCGCCGCCCTCGCCGCCCCCGCCACCCCGCTCTCCCGGCTGCCCCTGATCGCCCCCGAGGAGCGGGCCGAACTGCTCGCCCTCGGCACCGGCCGGCTCGGCGAGACCGGGCCTCCCGGCACCGTCACCGCCCTGGTCGACCGCCGGATCGCCGCCGCCCCACAGGCCGTCGCACTGGTCCACGCCGGACCGGACGGGCTCCGGCACACCAGCTACGCCGAACTGGACGCCCAGGCCAACCGCCTCGCCCGGCTGCTCACCGCCCACGGCGCCGGCCGCGGCGAGCTGATCGCCCTGCGCCTGGAGCGCGGCCCGGCCGTGGTGCGCACCCTGCTGGCGATCGCCCGCACCGGCGCGGCCTACCTGCCGATCGACCCCTCGTACCCCGCTGAGCGGGTCCACCACATGCTCGCGGACAGCGGCGCCCGACTGCTGCTCACCGAGCGCTCCCTGACCGGCCTCGACCTGCCCCCGCAGGTGCGACCGCTGGTCCTGGACGACCCGGCGACGGAGGCCGACCTGGCCGCCCGGCCGGCCACCGCCCCCGAGGTCACCGTCCACCCCGACGACCTGCTGTACGTCATCCACACCTCGGGCTCCACCGGCCGCCCCAAGGGCGTCGCGGTCACCCACCGCGCCGCCGTGCGCCTGGTGCTGGGCCTGCCGGAGCTCGCCCCCACCGCCGAGGACACCTTCCTGTACTTCGCGCCGGTGGCCTTCGACGCCTCCACCTTCGAGATCTGGGGCCCGCTCGCCCACGGCGCCCGGCTGGCCGTCCAGCCGCCCGGCCCCGCCGACCCCGGGGCACTGGAGGACTTCCTGGCCCGGGCGGGGGTGACGGTCGCCTTCCTCACCACCCAACTGGTCAACACCCTGGCCGACACCCGCCCGCGCGCCCTGGCCCCGCTGCGCGCCCTGCTCACCGGCGGCGAGGCCCACTCCCGGGACCATCTGGACCGGCTGCGCGCCGCCCTGCCCGGCACCACCGTCCTCCACGTCTACGGCCCCACCGAGGCCACCACCTTCGCCACCGGCCAGGACCTCGGCCGCTCCGACGGCACCGTCCCGATCGGCCTGCCGATCGGCGACACCGGCGCGTACGTCCTGGACGAGGCGCTCGAACCGGTGCCGCGCGGCGTGGTCGGCGAGCTGTACCTGTCCGGCCCGGGCCTGGCCCGCGGCTACCTCAACCGGCCGGGAGCCACCGCCGAACGCTTCACCGCCGACCCGTACGGCCCTCCCGGCACCCGGATGTACCGCACCGGGGACCTGGTCCGCTGGGACCGGCACGGCCGGATCGAGTACGTCGGCCGGGCCGACCAGCAGGTCAAGATCCGCGGCCACCGGGTCGAACTCGGCGAGGTGGAACGCCTGCTGGCCGCCCACCCGGCCGTCGCCCGGGCCGCCGTGCTGGCCCCCGCCGACGCCGCCGGCCAGCGCCGGCTGGTCGCCTACCTGGTGCCCGCCGCGGGCCGCCCGGCGCCCGGGCCGGCCGAACTGCGGCGCCACCTGGCCCGATCGCTGCCCGGCCACCTCGTCCCGGAGGCCTACGCCGCGCTGCCCGAGCTGCCGCTGAACGCCAACGGCAAGCTGGACGTCCGCGCCCTGCCCGCGCCGGTCGCCGCCCCCGCCTCGTCCCGCCCGCCCCGGACGGTCGCCGAACGCCTGCTCTGCGCGGCCGTCCAGGAGGTGCTGGAGCTGCCGGCCGCCGGACCGGACGACTCCTTCTTCGCCCTCGGCGGGGACAGCCTCAAGGCCATCCGACTGGTCAACGCGACCACCCGGGCCGGCCTGCCGCTCACCCTCGGCGCGGTCTTCGAGCACCGCACCCTGGAGGCCCTGGCCGCCACCGCCGAACCCGCCTCCGGCTCCGCGACCGGCCTGGACCCGCTCGCCCCCGTCCTGCCGATCCGTCCCACCGGCGACCGTCCCCCGCTGTTCTGCGTGCACGGCGGCCTCGGCTTCGCCCTGCCCTTCGCCGCCCTCGCCGAGCACCTCGACCCCGCCCGCCCGGTGTACGGCCTCCAGGCCGACGGGCTGTCCGGCGACGGCCCGCTGCCCACCGACCTCGGCGGGGTCGCCGAGGAGTACGTGGCCCGGATCCGGGCGATCCAGCCGCACGGCCCCTACCACCTGCTCGGCTGGTCCTACGGCGGGGTGGTCGCCCACGAGATGGCCGTCCGGCTGCGCGCCGCCGACGAACCGGTGGCCCTGCTGGCCAACCTGGACGCCTACCCCGACGACGCCCGGGGCGTCCGCCCCAGCGACGCCGAGTTCCTCGCCGACTTCCTGGCCGAAGCCGGCGCCGAGCCCGTCGACACCGGTGACTCCGCCCCGCTCACCCCCCGAAGCGTGGCCGCCCACCTCGCCCGCACCCCCGGCCCGCTGGCCGGCCTCCGGCCCGACCTGCTGGAACGCCTGCTGGCCGTCATGCGCAACAACCTCGAACTCTTCCAGCGGTTCACCCCGAACCGCCTCGACGACTGCCCGATGACCCTCTTCGTGGCCACCGGCGGCCCCCGCCGACCCACCCCGGAGGAGCGCGCCCTCAAGCTCAAGAGCTGGGCGCCGTACGTCGGTTCGGCCGTCCACGCGCACGACGTGGACGCCGGCCACCAGCAGCTGCTGCGCCCCGGACCGGCCGCCGCGATCGGCGCCGTCCTCGAAGCGGCCCTCTCCGCCACCGACCACCAGTGACCCGCCGACCACCGACCCACCGAACCACCGACAGGAGCGCACCAGCATGGCGAACCCCTTCGACCGCGAAGACGGCACCTTCCTCGTCCTCGTCAACGAGGAGGGCCAGCACTCCCTCTGGCCGTCCTTCGCCGCCATCCCCTCCGGCTGGTCGGTGACGCTGGACGCCACCGACCGGGCCACCGCCGTCGCCCACATCGAGGCCAACTGGACCGATCTGCGCCCGCTCAGCCTGCAACGGCAGGGCTGAACCCGTAGGCCGCCGCCGGGGAATTCGCTTTCCCCGGCGGCCGGCCCCGCCGACGCCGCCCGCCGCACCCGTGGAGCCCCCGTCCACGCGGTGCGGCGGGCGGTCGCGTTCCGTCCCCGGCCACCCTCCCCACCTGGGCTTTCAGCGGCGGCCAACCTCCGTCAGCGAAGAGTCAGTTGGACGTCATCGACCCGTCATCGGCGCTGATTAGTTTTCTGGCCGGAAGCTCATTCCGGGTGTCTGGAAAACGGAGGAAACGAGAATGACGACGGTTGCGCCGGAGCGCCTCACCCGTATCCGGGAAATCATCGCCGAGAACATCGACGTTCACACCGAGTTCTCCGACTCCGCCCTGTTCGTCGACGAGTTGGGCGCGGACTCGCTCAAGCTGATCGACGTGCTGAGCGCGCTGGAGATGGAGTACTCCATCGTCATCGACATGAACGAGCTGCCGAAGATGGTGAACGTGGAGACCACCTACCAGGTGACGGCGGCCGCGGCCGGCTGGTAGCCCACCCGCACCTCCCTCCCGTCACCCAACGCTCAAGGAGAGGTCCCATGGACTCCACCGCACAGTCACCAGCGGCCCCCCGGTCCGGCACCCCGGCCGGGCGCCGCCGGGTCGTCCTCACCGGCCTCGGGGCGATCTCCAGCATCGGCACGGGCGTCGCGGAGTACACCGAGGGGCTGCGGACCGGCCGCTCCGGCGCACGGCCGATCACCCGCTTCGACACCGAGGGCTTCGGCCAGAACACCGCCTGCGAGGTACCGGACTTCGAGCCGGAGCGCTGGATCCGCCGGGTCCCGCTCGAGGAGATGGGCCGGGCCGGCCAGTTCGCCGTCGCCGCGGCCCGGATGGCGGTGGACGACGCCGGACTGACCGAGGCGGACCTCGGCGAGCGCCAGGCCGTGATCAGCGTCGGCACCACCGACGGCGAGTCCCACGACATCGGGCTGCTGGTCGAGCAGGAGCTGGCCGCCGGCCACCCGAAGGCGATCGACCCGGTGCTGTCCCGCCGGATCAACGCCGGCCGGCTGACCACGGTGATCGCCCGCGAGCTGCGGATGCCGAACGTGGAGCCGACCACCATCACCACCGCCTGCGCGGCCGGCAACTACTCGATCGGCTACGGCCTGGACGCGATCCGCTCCGGCGAGGTGGACATCGCGCTGTGCGGCGGCGCCGACGCCGTCTGCCGCAAGGCCTTCGCCCTGTTCAAGCGGTTCGGCGCGCTGACCCCGGACGTGGTCCGGCCGTTCGACCGCGACCGGCAGGGCATCCTGACCGGCGAGGGCGCCGGCATCCTGGTCCTGGAGAGCCTGGAGTCCGCGCTCGCCCGCGGCGCCCGGATCTACGCCGAGGTGCTCGGCTACGGCCTCAGCTGCGACGCCGCCCACGCCACCGCCCCCAACCGGGACGGCATCGCCCGCGGCATCCGGCTCGCCCTGGACGACGCCGGCGTCGAGCGCGACGAGATCGATTTCATCTCCGCCCACGGCACCGGCACCAAGGCCAACGACCGCACGGAGTCGGCCGCGATCCTGGACGTGTACGGCGACACCCCGCCGCGCACCGTCGCCGTGAAGTCGATGCTCGGCCACTCGATGGGCGCCGCCAGCGCGCTCGGCGCGATCGCCTGCAGCCTCGCCATCGAGCACCAGTTCATCCCGCCGACCATCAACCACCGGGAGACCGACCCGGAGTGCCCGCTGGACGTCGTCCCCAACCGGGCGGTCGACGCCGAGGTCCGGATCGTGGAGAACAACTCCAGCGCCTTCGCCGGCAACAACGCCATCCTGATCCTGGGCACGTACGGAGAGCGAGTCCGCTGATGACCACCACCACCCGCGCCCCCGAGGCCGCCGAGGCCCACCTGGCCCCCGAGACCCCGGTGATCACCGGCTGGTCCGCCGTCTCGCCGTACGGCCTGACCCGCCAGGCCTTCACGGAGGGCCTGCGCTCCGGCACCCGGACCGCCGTCGAACCGGCCGAAGCCTACGGCCCGCTGCCCTCGCCCGAGGTCTGCCTGGTGCCCGGCTTCGACATCAAGGGCCTGCTCGGCCCGACCGGCACCGCCAAGATGGACCGGCTCACCGCCCTCACCCTGGTCGCCTCCGACGGCCTGCTGAACGACGCCGAGGGCAACCGGGTGGTGGCGACCGACGAGCGCACCGGCGTGGTCCTCGGCATCTCGATGGGCAGCCTGGAGAACGTCACCAACTTCCTGAAGCAGTCGTACACCAACGCGCTGCCCTTCCACGTGGACGCCGGCCGGATCCCCTTCGGCAGCCTCAACCACGCCGCCGGCGCCACCGCGATCCGGCACGGGCTCACCGGCCCCAACACCACCGTCGCGGGCGGCCGGGTCAGCGGACTGCTGGCGCTCAACTACGCCCGCCGGCTGCTCGGTCAGGGCCGGGCGACCAAGTACCTGGTGGGCTCGGCCGAGGAGTTCTCCGCCGCGCACGCCTGGATCGAGCACGCCGCCGCCGCCCCCGGCGACCCCTCCCCGCTGCTCGGCGAGGGCTGCGGCCTGCTGGTGGTCGAACCGGCCGGCACCGCCCAGCACCCGCCGCTGGCCGCCGTGCTGGCGGTCGAGACCCGGGTCGACATCGACGACGACCCGGGCGCCGCGGTCACCGCCTGCGTGCGACGCGCCCTCACCCGGGCCGGCGCCGCCCCCGAGGAGGTCTGGGCCGCCGTGCCCAGCGCCGCGCCCACCGCGGCCGGCCGGGCCGAACGGGCGGCGCTGGAAGCGCTGTTGCCGGCCGAGGCGCTCACCGCCGTCCCGTCCATGGCCCTGCTCGGTGACACCAGCGCGGCCGCCGCCACCTTCCAGATCCAGGCACTGCTCGGCGTCGCCGAGGCCGAGCCGGCCACGGCGGGCCGGATCGCCCTGGTCACCGCCGTCGACCGGGACGGCGCGGTGGGCTGCGCGGTGCTGCGACTGCTGAACCCCGCCCCGGCCACCACCACGAACGGAGTCCCGGCATGATCGCCCTGGTCAGCGGCGGTTCCCGGGGCATCGGCCGGGCCATCGTGCTGCGCCTCGCCCGGGACGGCTACGACGTCGCCTTCTGCTACCACTCCAACGCCGACGCCGCGGAGCGCCTGGTCAAGGAGGCCGGGGAGGCCGGCACCCGGATCACCGCCACCCGGTGCGACGTCGCCGACTCCGCCGAGGTCCGCGACTGGTTCGCCCGCACCGAGCGCGAACTCGGCCCGGTGGACGCCGCGGTCACCTCGGCTGGGATCACCAGGGACCGCCCGGTGATCCTGATGCCCGAGACCGACTGGGACCAGGTGCTGCGCACCAACCTCGACGGGGTCTACCACGTGTGCCGCGCGGCAGCCTTCGCGATGAGCAAGCGACGCAGCGGAGCGATCGTCAACCTGTCGTCCGTGTCAGGGATTTACGGTAACGTCGGCCAGGCCAACTACGCCGCCTCGAAGGCGGGGATCATCGGCTTCACCAAGTCCCTGGCCAAGGAGTGCGGCCCGCGCGGCGTGCGCGCCAACGTGGTCGCCCCGGGTCTGATCGCCACCGACATGGTCGGCGACATGTCCGAGGCCGCGCTGGCGCGGATGCTGGGGAGCGTCGCGCTCGGCCGGGCCGGCAAGCCGGAGGAGGTGGCCGACCTGGTCTCCTTCCTGCTGTCCGACCGGGCGGCGTACATCAGCGGGTCGGTCTTCGAGATCCACGGCGGCGGCACGTTCTGATGGTCCGACGAGTGGGGGCGGGAATGCCGGAAGTGCAGGGTCCGACGGTCAGGGGCGGCAGGGACCGCTATGACGCGATCGTGGTCGGCAGCGGCCTCGGCGGCCTGTCCGCCGCGGCCTACCTGGCCGCCGACGGGCGCAGCGTGCTGGTACTCGAACAGCACGACGTGGCCGGCGGCAACGCCCACGTCTTCCGACGCCGGCGCAAGTACGAGTTCGACGTCGGCACCCACTACGTCGGTGACTGCGGCCCGGACGGGATGCTCCCGGCGATCCTGTCCGGACTCGGCGTCCGCGACCGGGTGACGTTCCGCCCGATGGACAACGAGCAGGGCTTCGACCGGATCATCACCCCCACCGCCACCCTGGACGTGCCGGCCGGCTGGTCGGCCTACCGCGACCGGCTGCGCGCCGCGCTGCCCGAGGAGGCCGAGGGGATCGACCGCTTCGTCCACCTCTCCGAGACGGTGGCCGCGGCCATCCGGGAGGCCCTGCTCGGCCGGCACCTGGTCGACCTGTTCCGCGAGTCCCCGGACACCATGCGCTGGGCCCGCCGGACCCGCACCCTCGCCGACGCCCTGGACCACTGCCGCCTCTCCCCCAAGGGCCGTACGCTGCTCGCCGCCCAGGCCGGCAACTACGGCACCATGCCGGACGGCATCGCCTTCGCCGATCACGCCGCCATGCTCGACCACTACATGCGCGGGGCGTACTACCCGGAGGGCGGCGGACAGGTGCTGGTGGCGGCCTTCGTCGAGGCCCTGGAAGCCCATGGCGGCGAGCTGCGCACCCGCTGCGAGGTGCGCCGGATCCTGATCGACCAGGGCCGCGCCACCGGCGTGGAACTCGCCGACGGCACCCGGATATCCGCCCCCCTGGTGATCTCCAACGCCGACTACCGCCGCACCGTGCTCGACCTGTGCGGCGGCGAGCGGGCCTTCCCCGCCGACGTGGTCGAGCGCACCCGCGAGGCCACCATGCGCGGCTCCATGGTCGCGGTGTACGTCGCCCTCGACACCGAGCTGTCCGGCCTGCCCAACGCCAACATCTGGTGGCACGGCAGCGACGACATGGAGGCCGCGCACGCCGCGACGCTCGAGGAGTGGGAGCGCCGCGGCACGGTGGACGGACTGCCCCAGCTGATGTTCTCCTTCGCCTCCCAGAAGGACCCGGGCGCGAGCGCCGTCTGCCCGCCCGGCCACACCAACTTCCAGGTGCTCACCCTCAGCCCGCCCGGATACGGCTTCTGGGGCGTCCGGGGCGGCCCGGCGGACGGCACCCGCTACCGCCGCGAAGCCGCCTACCAGGCCCGCAAGCAGCAGCTCACCGAGCTGATGGTGGCCGGCGCCGAGAAGGTGATCGGCCCCTTCCGGGACCGCGTCACCCACCTGGAGACCGCGACCCCGCTCAGCCACGAGCGCTACGTCCTCAGCTCCGGCGGCACCCCGTACGGCATGGCCGACTGGGGCAACGGCAACCAGCGGCCCGACGTGCGCACCGACGTCGAGGGCCTCTTCGTGGTCGGCCAGAGCACCCGCTACGGCAGCGGCCTGGCCGCCGTCGCCGGCGGCGGCACGGTCGCCGCCGGGCAGATCCTCGGCCGCCCGCTGCTGAACGAGGTGCTCGCCGGGACGGTGCTCGGCGACCCCGCCCGGCTGCCCGACCGAGGTCCGGGCTGGGACCCCCTGCTGGTCTCCCGCGGCCTCGCCCGTCGGCGCGCCAAGGGTCTCGCCCGGATCGGCTGAACCTCCCCTCCCGCCCTCGCCCCACCAGGAGCAGTGTTCCCATGACCAGTGCCACCACGGCAGACACCGCCGCCCCGGGTGTTCCGACCGCCGCCGCGCCGACCTTCTCCGTGGTCTCCGGCGCCCAGGTGCACGAGGCCCTCCACGGCCACGAGCAGGACGTCATCGCCACCGTCGAGGCCGCCTACCGGCTGCACGGCGAGGGGCGGACGGTCAACCCGGACTCGTACTTCCTGCGCTTCCCGGACCGTCCCGCCGACCGGATCATCGCCCTGCCCGCCTCGGTCCAGGGCGAGGTCGGGGTGCACGGCGTCAAGTGGATCTCCAGCTTCCCGGGGAACGTCGCGGCCGGCCTGCCCCGCGCCTCGGCCGTGCTGATCCTCAACGACGAGCGGACCGGCTACCCCTTCGCCTGCCTGGAGAGCTCGATCATCAGCGCGGCCCGCACCGCCGCGTCCGCCGCCCTGGCCGCCGCCCGGCTGGCCGACGCCCGCGGCGAACGCCCGCGCCGGGTCGGCTTCTTCGGCGTCGGGCTGATCGCCCGCTACATCCACACCTACCTCGCCGCCAACGGCTTCGAGTTCACCGAGGCCGGCATCCACGACCTCTCCGCCGAGCACGCCCACGGCTTCGCCGACTACCTGCGCCGGGCCGAGGGCGAGGAGCTGGCGGTCACCGTCCACGAGAAGCCCGAGGACCTGGTCCGCTCCGCCGACCTGGTCGTCTTCGCCACCGTGGCCGGCGAACCGCACGTGACCGACCCGGACTGGTTCGCCCACCACCCGCTCGTGCTGCACGTCTCGCTGCGCGACCTCTCCCCGGAGATCGTCCTCGACGCCTGGAACGTGGTCGACGACATCGACCACTGCCTGAAGGCCGGCACCTCCCCGCACCTGGCCGAACAGCGCGTCGGCAACCGGGAGTTCGTGGCCGGCACGCTGTACGACGTGCTCACCGGGGCGATCACCCCGCCCGCCGACCGCCCGGTGGTCTTCTCCCCGTTCGGCCTCGGCGTGCTCGACCTGGCCGTCGCCAAGCACGTCTACGACCGCGTCCGGGCCGCCGAGGGGCTGCACACCGTCCCGGACTTCTTCCACGAGCTCAAGCGCTACGGCTGACCTGCGCCACCGGACGTCCCTCGGCGGACGCCCGGCGACCCGACGCCCGCCCCGGACGCCCGCCCCGCACCCGGGGCGGGCGTCCGTCGTCCGTCCTCGTCGTCCGTCCCCGCGCCCGTCCCCGTCCCCGCGCCCGTCCCCGTCCCCGTCCCCGCGTCAGTCCCCGCGCCCGTCCCCGTCAGCAGCACGTCAGTTGAGCGTCAGCAGCCGGGGCGGAGAATCACCCCATGAGATCCTTTGCCACCCTGGCCGAGTTCACCGAGGCGGCCGGCGAGCACCTCGGCTACAGCGACTGGCTCGAAGTCACCCAGGAGAACGTGGACCGGTTCGCCGGCGCCACCGGCGACCTCCAGTGGATCCACGTGGACCCCGAACGCGCGGCCGGTGGACCGTTCGGCACCACCATCGTCCACGGCTACATGACGCTCGGCCTGCTGCCCGCGATGATGCGCGCGATCTTCGAGATCGAGGACGTCACGATGGGCGTCAACTTCGGCCTGGACAAGGTCCGCTTCCCGCACCCGGTCAAGGTCGGCGCCCGGGTCCGCGGCGGCGCCCGGGTGACCAGCGTCCGGGAGACCCCGGTCGGCCACCTGGCCGCGGTGCGGATGACCGTGGAGATCGAGGGCGAGTCCCGCGCGGCCTGCGTGGCCGACACCCTCTCGCTCTTCCTTGCCGACCCAACCCCCGTGGACGAAGAGGGGAGTTAGTACTACCGATTTCCACCTCCCGCCGCCCCCAGAATGGTCTCCACGGCCACCACGGCCGGGCAACGCGAAGGCACCAGAGAGGAGCGTGTCCATGGACCGCACGATGCAGCTCGGGGCGGACCCGGCACCCGTCGAGATCAGGGGCTTCTCCGCCTCCGCCGGATTCATCGGGCTGGGGCGCGCGTTGACGCTCTGCTGGCTCTCGGCCGCCGCTTTCGGCCGCTCCCTGGGGCTCTCCACCGCGATCTCCCTGGTCGGCCGGGGCCTCGGCCTGGTGCCCCGGTCGATGGAGCGGGTGCGCGCCCTGGCGGCCCGCCAGCGCGCGCTGGCCGAGGACTGGTCGGGCGTCCGCATCCCGGGCCCGCCCGGGCCGCTGCCGCCCGCCCCCGAGGGCGCCTCCGGGGCCGTCGCCCGCTACCGCTGGATCCTGAGCGACCCGCAGACCAAGCGGGAGTTCACCTGGGTCCTCACCGACCCGATCGTCGGAGGCCTGCTCGCCTTCGGCCCGATCGCCCTGGTGCTCAGCGGCTTCTGGGGCATCTTCCTGGCCTTCTTCGGCGTCCCGCTGTCGCTCGAGTGGGACGGCCTCTGGTACCAGTTCATCCCGATCGACGGCCAGGCCACCGCGGTACTGGCCGGCGTGCTCGGCCTGCTCCAGCTCCCGCTCGCCCTCTGGGTCGCGCCACGGGCCGTGCGCAAGCACGCCCTCTACACCCGCTCGATGCTCGCCCCGAGCGAGCAGGAGCTGATGGCCAGCCGGATCGAGCACCTCACCACCACCCGCAGCACCGCGGTGGACACCCAGATGGCCGAGATCCGCCGGATCGAGCGCGACCTCCACGACGGCGCCCAGGCCCGCCTGGTGGCGATGGGCATGACCCTGGACGCCGCCGAACACCTCCTGGAGACCAACCCGGACGCGGTCCGCGCCCTGCTGATCGAGGCCCGGGAGTCCTCCTCCAAGGCCCTGGAGGAGATCCGCAACCTGGTCCGCGGCATCCACCCGCCGGTCCTCGCCGACCGCGGACTCGCCGACGCGGTCCGGGCGCTGGCGATGGTCTGCCCGGTCCCGACCGAGGTCGCGGTGGACCTCCCCGGCCGCCCGGAGATGCCCGTCGAGTCAGCCGCCTACTTCGCCATCTCGGAGATCCTCACCAACGTCTCCAAGCACTCCCACGCCGACCGCGCCTGGATCGACATTCGGTACGATCACGGCATGCTGCGCATCACCGTCACGGACACCGGACGCGGCGGCGCGGACGCCACCCGCGGCACCGGTCTGCGCGGCATCGAACGACGGCTGGCCACCTTCGACGGTGTCCTCGCCGTCAGCAGCCCCGTCAACGGCCCCACCATGGTCACCATGGAGCTCCCGTGCGCATTGTCCTCGCCGAAGACCACTTCCTCCTGAGGGACGGCCTGATCCGCCTCCTCCAGGCCTACGGCCACGAGGTCGCCGCCGCCGTCGACAACGGCGCCGACCTCCTCCGCGCCCTCACCGACCACCAGCCGGACGTCGCCGTCGTCGACGTCCGGCTCCCCCCCAACTTCACCGACGAGGGCCTGCGCGCCGTCCTCACCGCCCGCCGCACCACCCCCGACCTCCCCGTCCTCCTCCTCTCCCAGTACGTCGAACCCCTCTACGCCCGCGAACTCCTCGCCAGCGGCGGCCGCGGCGTCGGCTACATGCTCAAGGACCGCGTCACCAACGGCTCCCAGTTCCTCGACTCCATCCGCCGCGTCGCCGACGGCGGCACCGCCATGGACCCCGAGGTCATCTCCCAGCTCCTCGTCCGCAAGGAACGCGACGAATCCGTCGCCGCCCTCTCCACCCGCGAACGCGAAGTCCTCGAATGGGTCGCCCAGGGCCGCTCCAACGCCGGCATCGCCCAAGGCCTCTTCATCACCGAGAAGGCCGTCGCCAAACACATCAGCAACATCTTCACCAAGCTCAACCTCCTCCCCACCGACGGAGACAACCGCCGCGTCCTGGCCGTCCTCGCCTACCTCGACCAGTGACCCCCGCCCCGGAGCAACCCAGAAGGCCCGGCCAGCTCAGCTGACCGGGCCTTCCGCCTGCTGGGCCGCCTTCGGGAGCCGAACCCGCGCCCCCGCGACCTGGCCGCTCAGCCGGCCGGGCTCGTGCGCCGGGCGCCCGCCAGGCCGTGCAGCGCCCTGCCCGACCAGGCCCCGAGCACTCCCTGGAGCAGAGCGACCAGCAGCGTCACGGCCAGGATGAGCCAGCCGGTGGGCGGCAGGCCGGCGAGGGCGGCCGCGACCCGGGCCGTCGCGAGCACCGGCTCGGCGTCGATCGACCGCAGGGCGAGGGGCAGGGCCCAGCCGAGGGCCGCCGCCACCCCCGCGCACAGGACACCCGTCCCGGCACGCGCCGACCGGAGCGACCCCCATGTGCCGACGACCCCGCCGACGACGAACGGCACGAACCACAGGTGCGCCGCGGTGCCCAGGGCGACGAGCAGCACGCCCCCGCCCGATGCGGCCAGCACCGCACGGGCACGGGGAGCCCCGGCCCGGCCGGCCGGCCGTTCCCGGGTGCCCGTGGGCATCGCGGATCCGGCCCGGGTGTCGATCTCGCCCATCAGCTCAGCCCTTCGCTCGCAGTGTCCACAACGCCCCGGCCTTCGCCTGGTCGTCCGCCCACGGCATGGGGCGCAGCTTGTCGTTCCACCAGTCCTCGACGAAGTTCCGGTACCACGGGGAGGCCGGGTTCTCGCTCTGGCCGCCCGGGTAGACCACCGAGGCCGAAGCCGACCCCGGGCCGGTCCAACCGACCACCATCCGCCAGCTCGGTCCGAACGACGAGTACGGCGGCGAGCGCTTGGCGGCAGTGGTGTCCTGGTCGGTGGTGAAGGTGTCGAGGGCGTTGGTGGCGTGCTGCCAGCGGGTGGCGGGCTTGTTGCGGCGGGCGGTGGGGTGCTCCTCCGGCTTGCTGGCCGCGAGAAGGGCCTGGAGCTTCGGCAGGGACAGGTCGGGGGCGATCTTCCCGCCGGGGATGTAGTTCGGCTGCCCGTTGGCCTTCAGGTCGCCAGGGCGGGCGACGGAGTAGCCCCGAAGGTCGCCGGACGGGAAGCGGAGGATCTTGACCTCGACGCCATCGGCCTGGAGGTAGGCGAGAAGTTCCTCCGCGTTGCTCGCGTGGGGGATGGCGGGGGCCGGCCTGGAAGGACACCGGCCGGGTCTTCACCAACGAGGACGGTTCCTGGCTCCACCCCGGCAAGGTCACCGAGATGTTCGAGCGGCTCGTGACCGCGTCCGGCCTGCCGCCGATCCGCCTGCACGACCTCCGCCACGGCGCGGCCACCCTCGCGCTCGCGGGCGGGGTCGACATGAAGGTGGTGTCCGACATGCTCGGCCACTCCTCCATCAAGATCACCTCGGACATTTACACCAGCGTCCTACCCGAGATCGCCAAGGCGCGGCCGAGGCTGCCGCGAAGCTCGTCCCCCTTCAGCGGAAGACCAAGGCCGAGGCTCACGCCAAGGCCGCAGCCGAAGCCGAGAAGGCGAAGCGGGAGGCGGCGAAGAAGGCGAAGTCCAAGGCCAAGAAGACCAAGGGCCAATCCAAGATCAACAACCGCGCTCACGCATCGCTCACGCAAGCGATCTCGTAGCGTGCCGCCGACGCCTGCCCACACGTCAAGGAACGACAAAAGGCCCAGGTCACGGGCTATGTGACCTGGGCCTTCACTGAGCCGCCTGCGGGATTCGAACCCGCGACCTACGCATTACGAGTGCGTTGCTCTGGCCAACTGAGCTAAGGCGGCACCGCTGCCACGTGTGGTGGCAACGCGGGCCAGTCTACACAGGTTCGCAGGTGATCCGTAGCCGGGACGGTCGGGTGGTGGGCCGGGGTGGGTGGGGGCGGATGGTTTCTGCTTCAACCGGTCTCCGGTGCGACGTTAGGATGATCGCCCCCCTGCTGCCCCTTCCCACCCCCGGAGCGCACCGTGTTCGGTGTCAACGACCTGGCGACGTACGTCCTCGGTGCCCTCGTGATCGTCCTGCTGCCCGGCCCCAACTCGCTGTACGTGCTGTCGGTCGCCGCCCGCAAGGGCGTCCGGACCGGGTACCGGGCGGCGGCGGGCGTGTTCGTCGGCGACCTCACGCTGATCAGCCTGACCTCGCTGGGGGCCGCCTCGCTGCTGAAGGCCAACCCGGCGGTGTTCGCGGTGGTCAAGTTCGGCGGCGCCGCCTACCTGCTGTGGATCGGGTTCGGGATGCTGCGGGCCGCCCGGGAGCTGTGGAGCGAGCGCCGGGCCGGGGCCGACCGGGCGGCCGGCGCGGAGGCGGCGCCGGAGGAGAGCGAGCGGCCGTTCCGGCGGGCGCTGGTGATCAGTCTGCTGAACCCGAAGGCGATCCTGTTCCTGCTGTCCTTCTTCACCCAGTTCGTCGACGCGTCCTACGGGCAGCCCGCGCTGTCCTTCGCCCTGCTCGGCGGGATCCTGCAGACCTTCAGCCTGCTCTACCTCTCCCTGCTGATATTCGCCGGCACCACGCTGGCCTCGGCCTTCCGCCGCCGCAAGCGCCTGTCCGCGACCCTGACCAGCGGCGTCGCCGTCCTGTTCGCGGGCTTCGCGGCGAAGCTGGCGGTCTCCTCGGTCTGACCCCGGGACGGACCCCCAGGACAGGCGCCCGGGACGGACCCCCAGGACGGGTGCCCGGGGCGGGTGCCCGAGCCCGCTACCGGTCGCAGCGCTTGCCCTGCTCCGGGGCCTCCCCGGTGAGCAGGAAGCGGTTGACCGCGCCGTCCACGCAGGTGCTGCGCCCCCCGTACGCGGTGTGGCCGTCCCCGTCGTAGGTGAGCAGGCGGCCGGACTCCAGTTGGCCGGCCAGCGACCGGGCCCAGTCGTACGGCGTGGCCGGGTCGCGGGTGGTGCCGACGACGACGATCGGGGCGGCGCCGGCGGCCCGGATGGTGTGGGCCGCGCCGGTGGCCCGGACCGGCCAGTAGGCGCAGGTCAGCGCCATCCAGGCCATGTCGCGCCCGAAGTGCGGCGAGGCCTTCTCGAAGTCCGGCACCGCCCGCTGGACGTCCTCCGGCGAGCGGAACGGGGCGGGCAGGTCGAGGCAGTTCACCGCCGTGTTGGCGAACATCAGGTTGGGGTAGGAGCCGTCCGCCTCGCGCCCGTAGTAGGCGTCGGAGAGTTTCAGCAGCCCGGTGCCGTCGCCCGCCTCGGCGTCGGTGAGCGCGGTGCGCAGCTTGGGCCACAGGAACTCGGCGTACATGGCCTGGACGACGCCGGTGGTGGCCTGGGCCTCGGTGAGCCGGCGCCCGTGGTCGGTGGTCGGCAGCGGCTGGGCGTGGACGGTCACGAACAGGGCGGTGAGCCGGTCGCCGACCTGCTGCTCGGTGCGGCCGAGCGGGCAGTCCTCGCGCTTGGCGCAGTCCCCGGCGAAGGCGGCCCAGGCGGTCTCGAAGCCGCCGGCCTGGGTGCGGTTGCCGGTGACCGAGTCGAGCGCCGGGTCCATCGCGCCGTCCAGCACCACCCGCCCGACCCGGCTCGGGAACAGTCCGGCGTAGGTGGCGCCGAGGAAGGTGCCGTACGACTTGCCGACGAAGTTCAGCCGTTCGTCGCCGAGCAGGGCGCGCAGCACGTCCATGTCGCGGGCCGCCTCGACGGTGCTGAGGTGGCCGAGCGCGGGCCCGGCCTGCTTGCGGCAGCCGTCGGCGAACTCCCGGTCGACGGCGACGAGCGCGTCGATCGCCCGCTGGTCGCCGGGGGCCAGGTCGGCGGCGGTGAAGGCGTCCATCCGCTCGCCGTTCAGGCAGCTGACGGGATTGCTGCGGCCCACCCCGCGCGGGTCGAGGCCGACCAGGTCGTAGCGGGTGCGCACGGTGCGGTCGTACGTCCCGGCGATGGCCTCCAGGTACTCGATCGCCGAGCCACCGGGACCGCCCGGGTTGAGCAGCAGCGAGCCCGACCGGTTCGCGCCGCCGGGGTCACCGGGGAGGGCGGCGGCGCGGGCGGCGGAGAGGGTGAGGTCGCCGTCGCCGGGGCGGTCGTAGTCCATCGGCACCCGGAAGGTGGTGCACTCGAAACCGCCGTCGCACGGCTGCCAGGCCGGCCGCTGTCCGTAGTACGGAGCGAGCGCGGCCGGTACGGCGCTGGCCAGCGGCTCCAGCGGGGTGACGCCGGAGCCGGCGCCCGTCGAGTCGGAAGAGGCCTGCCCGGACGCCCCGCTCCCGCCGGTCGGCCCCGCGGAGCCCCGGCTGCACCCGCCCGCCGAAGCCGCCAGCAGCCCGACCGCGAGCACCGCCGCAACCGCCCGCGACCCCGCACCCACGCGCCACCGCCCCAGAACCCGTCCGAAGACCCGCACCCGCCCGAAGACCCGCACCCGCCCGAAGCCGCTCATCCGCCCGAAGCCGCTCATCCGCTTCCTCTCAACCACTCCGAGAAAAGTACGAGAACGAAGAAACGCCGCTGCCCGGTACCCGCCCTGGGTACCGGGCAGCGTAACCGCCGGCTCGGCCGACGCTCAGGTCGCCTTCGCCAGCGCCTCCGCCAGGAACTGCGCCGCCTGCCGGACCAGCCGGGCCCGTTCCCGATCCGCCGAGTAGTCCTGCACGTTGTCCGAGATCCGCACCTCGGCCTTGGCCGCCGGGCCGGGCCCGGCCTTGAGCGCGGCCTGCAGCTTGCGGGCCGCGTCCAGACCGGCGGCGTCGCCCTTGGCGGCGGCCAGCAGCAGCTTGGCGGAGCTGCCCGCGGGGGCCTCGGCGGCGGCCTGGGTGAGCGCGCCGGCGTCGTAGCGGCCGGAGACCGCGGCGGCCGCGCCGTAGAGGTCCGGCCGGGCCAGCCCGGCGGCGGCCGCGCACGGCGCGCCGCCCTCGACCCCGAGGGTTCCCCAGGAGGCCGGGCCGGGAGGGAGTGTGCGGAAGGAGGCCGCGATGGTGGTGCGCAGGGTCGCGTCGTCGGCGACGGCGGCCGGGGCCGCGGCGACCAGCTCGCAGGGGTGCGCGGTGCCGTTCGGCGCCTCGGGGGCGACCAGGATGAACGGGCGGGCGCGGCCGGTCTGCAGGGCCGCGCCGACGCCGTCGAAGACGTCCGGCACCTCGGCGTCGGCGGTCTTGCCCGGGGTGGCGGAGTGCATCACGACGACGGGGAAGCGCGCGTTCGACTCCTTGGCGTACTGCGCCGGCAGCCAGACCCGGACGTTGCGCGGCTTCCCGTCCGGACCGAGCACGGCGGACTGCAGCAGCTCGCCGCCGCCCGGGTGCCCGACGCTGTCGAAGTGGCTGGCCACGACGGGCGCCGTGGCGGCACCGCCGGCCGCCGGATCGGTGGCGGCCGGCGGTGCCGCCTGCTGCCGTACGGCCGCACCGGGCCCGCCTGGCCCGCTGGGCCCCCCAGAGCCACCAGAGCCCCCGGCCGCACCCGCCGCCGAGCCCGCCCAGGCCCCGGCGGCGGCCGCGTCCGCGGCGGGCTCCGCCCGGTCCGCGCCCGCCCCGCCGCGCCCCAGGCCGCCGAACGCCCCGAGCGCGGTGAGCACCGTCAACGCGGTGACGCACACCCCGCAGACCATCGCACCCCCCGCCCGCAGCAGCATCGGCCACCGGTCGCCCGTCAGTTCGTAGGTCGCGGCGGCCCGCAGGTCGCGCCAGCGCTGGAGCGCACCGCGCGCCAGCCAGATCCCGCCGAGGGCGGCGGCCAGTAGGGGAATGACGAGGAGTGGACGGACCACGGAACGCACCACCTCGGGAGGAGGGCCGGCGCCGGACCGGATCCGGTGCCGTACGGGAGGCGACCGCTCCGGCGGCGGGCCCTCCGGAGCGGAGGGCCCGGAGTGCGGCCGGGCACAGTCGGCCCCCAGCGTGCACAACGGGTGCGCCGTCACACGCGGGTGTGCCCGGCGAGTGTCGCCCGTTCACTCGAAGGTGGGACGCCGAGTCGACCCCGGGCGACTCCGGGCGGCGTACGGCCCCCGGGATCCCACCCCACCCACCCCACCCGGCGCGCCCCTTGCGGCCCGAGGACCAGGCCGCCGGACCGGACCTCAGCCCGCCCGCAGCGCCATCGTCATCGCCTCGACCGCGAGCAGCGGGTCCACGTTGCGGTCCACCGCCCCACGGCACGCGAGCACCGCCTCGATCCGGCGCAGCGTGCCCTCGGCCGTCCCGTCCTGGGCGACCCGGTTCAGTGCCTGCCGCTGGTCCTCGTTGGCGAGGGCGCCGGTGGAGCCGAGCTGGATCGCCAGCACGTCCCGGTAGAAGCCGAGGAGGTCGAGCAGCGCGACCCCGAGGGTCTCCCGGCGGGTGCGGGTGGCACGGCTCTTCTGCCGCTTCTCCAGCTCCTTGACCGCCCCGGCCATGCCGCGCGGCGCCTTGCTGCCCTCGGCGGCGCCGTAGGCGGCCTTCAGGTCGTCGGTCTCCTTGGCGTCCTGGGTCTCGGCGAGCGCCTCTGCGTCGGCTTTGGCGGTGTCGACCAGGCGCTGGGCGGCGGTCAGGCAGCCGCCGATGTCGCCGACCTCCAGCGGGATCCGCAGCACCTCGGCACGGCGGGTGCGGGCCTGCTCGTCCACGGCGAGACGGCGGGTGCGCTCGATGTCGCCCTGCCCGGCGAGCGCGGCCAGCCGGGCGGTCTCCGGGTCGACGCCGTCGCGGCGGACCAGCATGTCGGCGACAGCCTCGGCGGGAGGAGTGCGCAGCACCAGCAGGCGGCAGCGCGAGCGGATGGTCGGCAGCACGTCCTGGACGGAGGGGGCGCAGAGCAGCCAGACGGTGCGCGGGGAGGGCTCCTCCACGCCCTTGAGCAGCGCGTTGGCAGCGGCCTCGGTGAGCCGGTGCGCGGCGTCCACCAGGATCACCGACCAACGGCCGCCGGTCGGGTAGCTGGCGGCGCGCAGGACGAGGTCGCGCATGTCGCCGACGCCGATGGACAGTCCGTCGGTCCGCACGTACTTGACGTCGGCGTGGCTGCCGGCCAGCACGGTGTGGCAGCCGTCGCAGAACCCGCAGCCGGGCGTGCCGCCGAGCGCGAGGTCGGGGCTGGTGCACTGGAGGGCGGCGGCGAAGGCCCGCGCGGCGGTGACCTGACCGGCACCGGGCGGACCGGTGAACAGCCAGGCGTGGGTCATCAGCGAGGCGTTGCCGCCCTGCGCCGGAGCGGCGCCGCGACCGACCTCGACCGTCGCCCCGGCCGCCCGGGCCGCGGCGGTCAGCTGCTCGACCACCCGATCCTGACCCACCAGGTCGTCCCAGACGGCCACTGCTGCTCCCAAGCTCCGTACGGCAGCGCTCCCGGCGCCGATTCCCCGCCGTCGAGCATACGTCTCCGGTCCGACAGCCACTGCTCCGTCCGGGGCACGCCGGACCTCGGACGACGGCCTGGCGGGCACATCGGGCCTCCGGACGACAGCCCCGCGCCCTGGTACGACGACGGGCGGCGCCGCCCCGGGAACCCTCCCCGGGCGACACCGCCCGCCCTTCCGTCAACCGCCAGACGCCAACCGCCGGACATCGACCGTCAGCCGCCCGTCGTCAGCCGTCAGCCGTCAGCCGTCAGCCGTCAGCCGTCAGCCACCGAACGCCAGCCGCCAGACGCCGGCCGTCCCGGCCCCGGGCTCAGCCGCGCCGACCCCAGCGCCGGCCCTTGCCCTTGCCCTTGCCCTTGCCCTTGCCACCGTCTTCGCCGGGACGGTCGTCCCCACCGGGGTGACCGGAGTCGTCCTGGTTTCCGCCGTGTCCCCAACGCGCCCACTCGTCCCGCGAGCCGAGCAGGGTGTCGGTGAGGCTCGGCAGGTCGTCCATCGGCGTCTCCTCGGCCCACTCCGGCCGGGGCCGCTCGGCGGTCGACTGCGACTCGCCGGTCTGCGGCACCGCCGGCTGCGGCGCGGCCTGCCGACCGTCCACCACCGGCAGCTCCCGGGTGCTGTCCACCGGCTCCCCGGGACGCTCGGGCCCGACCCGCGGCAGCACCGCGGTCTCGTCCGCGGCGGGAACCCTCGGCAGCACGGCCGTCTCGTCCGCCGCCGGCACCTTCGGCAGCACCGCCGTCTCATCGGCGGCCGGCACCCGCGGCAACCGGGCGGTCGCCTCGGCAGCCTCCGCGGCCCCGGCAGCCTCCGCGGCCCCGGCAGCCTCCGCGGCCCCGGCAGCCTTCGCCGCCTCGGCGGCCTCCGCCGCCCGGACCGCCGCCTGCCGGTCGCGCAGCGTCAGCTCCCGCGTCGCCTCGTCGCCGAGACCACCCTCCAAGACCCCCGGCCTGTCCCCTGCCGCGTCCCCGACCGCCGCGTCCCCGACCGCCGGAGCCCCGGCCCGGTCCGAAGCCGTCTCCGCCGCCGCGGCGGCCGCCGCGAGCGCCGCGGCCTGCGCCAGCCGGGCCTCCTCGGCCCGCTGCAGCGCCTCCTCCGCCCGGCGCCGCTGCTCCTCGCGCGCCAGCTCCCGCTGCCGCTGCAGCTCCGCCTGGGCGGCCGCCTCGTCGGCGATCCGCTTGCGCTCGGCGGCCTCGGCCGCCAGCCGGGCCTCCTCCTCGGCCCTGCGCTTCGCCTCTTCCTCGGCCCGGCGGCGAGCCGCCTCCTCGGCCCGGAGGCGGGCTTCCTCCTCGGCCTTGCGGCGCGCCTCGGCGGCGACCCGTTCGGCCTCCTCCTTGGCCAGCCGCTCCTGCTCGGCCTGCTCGGCCCGCAGCTGCGCCAGCACCTCCTGGCGCTTGCGTTCGGCGGCCTCCTCCTCGGCCTTCTTGCGGGCCTCCTCGGCGGCGCGCCGCTCGGCCTCCTCCTTGGCCAGCCGCTCCTGCTCGGCGCGGGCGGCCTTCTCCTGCTCGGAGAGCGGCAGCTCGCGGTCGAGCCGGTGCCGGATGGCGGTGGTGACGAAGCCGGGGGCCTGGCTGCCGTCCACGACCAGGTAGCGCGCCGGGTCGGCGGCCGCGAGGGCGAGGAAGCCGGACCGGACCCGCTGGTGGAACTCGGTGGGCTCGGACTCCAGCCGGTCCAGCGCCTCGGTGAAGCGCTCCCGGGCCCGGGTCGGGTCGACGTCCAGCACCACGGTGAGATCGGGCAGCAGCCCGCCGGTCGCCCAGCGGGAGATCCGGGCGACCTCGGTGGCGGCCAGGTCGCGACCGGCCCCCTGGTAGGCGATGGAGGAATCCATGTACCGGTCGGTGATCACCACGGCGCCGCGGGCGAGGGCCGGCCGGATGACGTTCTCGACGTGCTCGGCGCGGTCGGCGGCGTAGATCAGCGCCTCGGCGCGGTGCGACAGGCCGGTGTTGCCGACGTCCAGGACGAGGCCGCGCAGCCGCTGCCCGACCGGGCTGCCGCCGGGCTCGCGGGTGAGCACGACCTCGTGGCCCTTGCCGCGGATCCACTCGGCGAGCGCCTGGGCCTGGGTGGACTTGCCGGCGCCGTCGCCGCCCTCCAGGGCGATGAAGAAGCCGGTGCCCGCGCCCCGGTGCGGCACCGGTCCGCCGGCGCCGCGCACCGCGTCGACCAGGTCCCGGCCGAACGGTACGGTGCCGCGCCGGTCGTCGGTGCGCAGCAGGACCACGGCGGCGAGCACCAGGGTGAGCAGCCCGGAGGTGGCGACGGCGAGGGCGCCGCCGCCGTGGATGAAGGTGAAGGAGCCGGGCTCGACGGTGCCGTACTCGACGTCCCCGTAGCCGGCGGCGATCAGCGGGACGGCGACCAGCGCGGCGGCGACCACGGCCCGCAGCACCGCGTACAGGTGCTCGGTGACCTTGGCCAGCCGGGCCTCCTCGACCTCCTGGGCGAGCAGGCCGCGCCCGGCCGAGACGACGACCCCGGCGGTCAGGCCGGCCAGCACGGTGAGCAGCAGGACCAGTACGAAGTCCAGCACCAGCCCGGCCAGGATCAGCGCGACGCCCTCGGTGAGCAGCGCCAGGGCGAGCAGTCGGCGGCGGGAGAGCGAGGGCAGGGTGGCCCGGGTGAGCCGGGCGCCCAGCGCGGGGGCGCCGGTCGCGGCGAGCACGAGCAGGCCGTAGCCGATCGGGCCGGCCCGGTGCTCGGCGGCGGTGAGCAGCGCCAGGGCGGCGACGCCCGCCATCGAGGCGTAGCCGGCCGCGACGGCGAAGGTGAAGTACGGGGCGCTGCCGGTGCGGCCCTTGCTCAGGGCGGGTCCGGGGGAAGCGTCGGTGGGGGCGCGCAGGCCGGTCAGCGGCGAGTGCGGGGCGACGGCCACCGGCCCGCCGGGCAGTTGTTGGAGGTGGTCGCGGACGGCCGCGGCGGCGAACAGGCCGGCCGCGCCGAGCGCCGCGAAGGTCAGCTGGTGGGCGCGCAGCCAGTCCGAGCCGAGCGCCGCGCCGATGTTGTTGACCAGGGTGAACGCGACCAGGCCGACGGCGCCCAGCGGCAGGGTGACCCAGCCGGTGAACCGGTCGATGCTCCGGACGGTGTCCAGGTTGGCGGCGGCCGGCCGCTGCTCGGCGACCGGGGCGTAGGGGTCGGCCGGCGGCAGCAGACCGGGGACGGCGACGGCCCTGGCGATCCCCCGGACCCGCTCGGCGGCACCGGTGAGGAACACGGTGGCGAGCAGCACGTAGGTGGCCGCGCCGGAGGGCCCGGAGCGGGCGGAGCCCAGCCAGACCGTCCACCACGGCGCGAGGCCGATCAGCAGGGCGCTCAGCGCGTCGGAGCCGAGCAGCGTCCAGCGCCGGTCCAGCTTGCCGGCGACCAGCTGGTGCACCGGCTCCAGCAGCGCCACGCCGACCAGCCCGGTGGCGGCCACCCGGACGGCGAGGACGGCGGCGGTGGCGAAGGCGAGGCTGCGCGGCAGGTCGCCGAACTGCCCGCCCTGGGCGGCGGCGATCACGGTGAGCGCGAGCAGCACCAGCAGCCCGAGCCGGTCGGCGGTGCCGCCGATCAGCTGGGTGGTCCACAAGCGCCGGTAGGACCTGGTCCGCAACAGTGCCCGGGCCCGGTCCGAGGGGGATCCGGCGGGCGCGACCTCGGGCAGTTCGGGCCCGGTGGCTCTGGCGGCCGGGGCGGCACTGGGGGTGGGCTGCTCCTCGCTCGTCATACGGTCAGCGTAGCGGTCCGGGGTTTGCCCGATTGAGGTGAACGGGGTTCCGGTTCGCCGTCATCACCGGCCCGTGACGATCCCTGCACAGACGCGCAGGGCCCGCGCCCCCGGGTGGGGGACGCGGGCCCGGTGCCGCCGTCGGGTGCGGGGGCGGGGTCCGGCCGGCGGATCAGCCCTCGTCGGTCGCGGTGGTCTTGGCCGCCGCGGTCTTCTTGGCCGCCGTCTTCTTCGCCGCCGCCGTCTTGGTGGTGGTGGTCTTCTTCGCGGCCGCCTTCTTGGCGGCGGTCTTGGTCGCGGCCGTCTTGGTGGTGGTGGTCTTCTTGGCCGCGGCCTTCTTCGCCGGGGCCTTCTTCGCCACCTTCTTGACCGGCCCGCGGGCCCGCTTCTCGGCGAGCAGCTCGTAGCCGCGCTCCGGCGTGATGGTCTCGACCTCGTCGTCCTTGCGCAGCGTGGCGTTGGTCTCGCCGTCGGTCACGTACGGGCCGAAGCGGCCGTCCTTGACCACCACCGGGCGCTCGCTGACCGGGTCGGTGCCCAGCTCCTTGAGCGGCGGGGCGGCGGCGGCCCGGCCGCGCTGCTTGGGCTGGGCGTAGATCGCCAGCGCCTCCTCGAGGGTGATCGTGAAGAGCTGGTCCTCGCTGGTGAGCGAGCGCGAGTCGGTGCCGCGCTTGAGGTACGGGCCGTAGCGGCCGTTCTGCGCGGTGATCTCGGCACCCTCGGCGTCGGTGCCGACCACGCGCGGCAGCGAGAGCAGCCGCAGCGCGTCCTCCAGGGTGACGGTGTCCAGCGACATCGTCTGGAACAGCGAGGCGGTGCGCGGCTTGACCGCGTTCTTGCCGGTCTTCGGGGTGCCCTCGGGCAGGATCTCGGTCACGTACGGGCCGTAGCGGCCGTCCTTGGCGACCAGCATGTTGCCACTGACCGGGTCCGGGCCGAGCTCGAAGTCGCCGCTGGGCTTGGCCAGCAGCTCCTCGGCCAGCTCGACGGTCAGCTCGTCCGGCGGCAGGTCGTCCGGGATGTCGGCGCGCCGGCCGGGCTCGCCCTCGACGGCGGAGGCGCGCTCGACGTACGGGCCGTAGCGGCCGACCCGCAGGGTGAGGTCGTCGCTGATCCGGAACGAGCTGATCTCCCGGGCGTCGATCGCGCCGAGGTCGGTGACCAGTTCCTTCAGACCGCCCAGGTGGTCGCCGTCGCCGTTGCCTGCCTCGGCGGCGGCTCCGGCCGCGCCTTCGCCCTCGCCGAAGTAGAAGCGCTTCAGCCACGGCACGGACTGCGCCTCGCCGGCGGCGATCCGGTCGAGGTCGTCCTCCATCCTCGCGGTGAAGTCGTAGTCGACCAGCCGGCCGAAGTGCTTCTCCAGCAGGTTGACCACGGCGAAGGAGAGGAAGGACGGGACGAGTGCCGTGCCCTTCTTGAACACGTACCGGCGCTGGATGATCGTGTCGATGATCGACGCGTAGGTGGAGGGGCGGCCGATCTCCCGGTCCTCCAGCTCCTTGACCAGCGAGGCCTCGGTGTAGCGGGCCGGCGGCTTGGTGGCGTGGCCCTCCGGGGTGATCCGCTCGGCGGCCAGCGGGTCTCCCTGGGCGACCTGCGGCAGCCGGCGCTCGCGGTCGTCGAGCTCGGCGTTCGGGTCGTCGGCGCCCTCGACGTAGGCCTTCAGGAAGCCGTGGAAGGTGATGATCTTGCCGGAGGCGGAGAACTCGACGTCGCGGCCGTCGGCGGAGGCGCCGCCGACCCGGACGGTGACCGACTGGCCGACCGCGTCCTTCATCTGGGAGGCGACGGTGCGCATCCAGATCAGCTCGTACAGCTTGAAGTCGTCGCCGCTCAGACCGGTCTCGGCGGGGGTGCGGAAGCGGTCGCCGGACGGGCGGACGGCCTCGTGCGCCTCCTGGGCGTTCTTGACCTTGCTGGCGTAGGTGCGCGGCGCGTCCGGCAGGTAGTCGGCGCCGTAGAGCTGGGTGACCTGCGCGCGGGCGGCGGAGATCGCGGTGTCCGACAGCGTGGTGGAGTCGGTGCGCATATAGGTGATGAAGCCGTTCTCGTACAGCTTCTGGGCCACCTGCATGGTCCGCTTCGCGCCGAAGCCCAGCTTGCGGCTGGCCTCCTGCTGGAGCGTGGTGGTGCGGAACGGCGCGTACGGCGAGCGGCGGTAGGGCTTGGACTCGACGCTGCGGACGCTGAACGCGGTCTGCTCCAGGGCGGCGGCCAGCTGCCGGGCGGCCTGCTCGTCCAGGTGCAGGGTGTTGGTGCTGCCCGCCTTGAGCTGCCCGTCCGGGCCGAAGTCGCGGCCGCTGGCGATCCGCTTGCCGTCGACCGCGGCCAGCCGGGCGCCGAAGGTCTCCGGGTTGGCGGAGTCGGCCGGGGTGCGGCCGGTGCCGAAGGTGCCGACCAGGTCCCAGTACGAGGCGGTGCGGAAGGCCATCCGCTCGCGCTCCCGCTCGACCACCAGCCGGGTCGCCACGGACTGCACCCGGCCCGCCGACAGCTTCGGCATGACCTTCTTCCACAGCACCGGCGAGACCTCGAAGCCGTAGAGGCGGTCGAGGATGCGGCGGGTCTCCTGGGCGTCGACCAGGCGCTGGTTCAGCTCGCGCGGGTTGGCCACCGCCTCCTGGATCGCCGACTTGGTGATCTCGTGGAACACCATCCGGTGCACCGGCACCTTGGGCTTGAGCACCTGCTGGAGGTGCCACGCGATGGCTTCGCCCTCGCGGTCCTCATCGGTGGCGAGGAAGAGCTCGTCGGACTCCGCGAGCAGCGACTTCAACTTGCTGACCTGGGACTTCTTGTCCGCGTTGACCACGTAGATGGGCGCGAAGTCGTGGTCCACGTCCACGCCGAGGCGGCGCACCTCGCCGGTGTACTTGTCCGGCACCTCGGCCGCGGTGCTGGGCAGGTCGCGGATGTGCCCGACGCTCGCCTCGACGATGTAGCCGGGGCCCAGGTAGCCCTTGATCGTCTTCGCCTTGGCCGGCGACTCGACAATGACGAGTCGCTGTCCGTGCGCGGTCTCGCTGCTCGGGGACACCTTCGCTCTTCTCTCCCGGTCCATATGTGGCTGGTCGGCGCCGGCAGCACGGGCTGCGCTCCGCCCGCCCCCTCCACCGCCCCGGGGTCGCCGCTTGACGACACCCCACCAGCGGAGTGTGA
This sequence comes from Kitasatospora sp. NPDC036934, assembly GCF_055608425.1. NCBI lineage: Bacteria > Bacillati > Actinomycetota > Actinomycetes > Kitasatosporales > Streptomycetaceae > Kitasatospora > Kitasatospora sp. NPDC036934. Next base: position 236,043 of record NZ_JBVJQR010000012.1, read on the forward strand.
CCGTACCCCGGCCACCCTTGTCAAACGGACGGATCCCGTTTCTTCGCTTGCCGGACTCGCCGACGCCACTCGAACGGTAACCCGATGACGGAGGTTCGCGCCCCGTGGAGGGGGGCTTCGGCAGGTTCCGGAGGATGGAATGACGGATTTCAAGATCTGTCAACGGAAAAATCGGCGCGCTCGCGGTATCGCGCTCCCCGGATCACGCCTTCATGGCCGACGGAAGCCGGACCGAACCGGCCAGGACGGGACGGGACAGTACGGGCCGAGTCAGGCCGAGTCGGGCCGGGCGGCCCCGGTACCGAATCCGGACGGGCCGACCGCAGCCCCACGGCCGACGCCGCCTCAGCGACCGACCGCCGCCAGCAGCCCGGCTCCCGCCGCCAGACACACCACGCCCAGCGCGCTCCACAGCAGGTCCACGGCCGGCGCCCGGCCGACCTCCCCCGCCGCCAGCACCACCCGGCAGGGCCGGTCCGGGTCGTAACGGATCCGCACCGCGGCACCGGGCACGAACCGTTCCGGACGGCGCAGCGGGGTGTGCCCGCGCGGCCGGGTCAGCACCAGCTCCGCGATCCGGGCGGCGCCGGACCCACCGGAGCCCGGCGGCACCGAGAAGGAGAGCAGCGGCGCACTGTCGAGCTGGCCGTGCACGTCGTTCTCGGCCACGACCGTGGCCACCACCGGCACCCCCAGTCGGCGCACCCGGTGGCGAAGGCGCACTTCGGCGGCGCACCAGAGCAGCAGCGCGCCACCGAACAGGACGAGCACCAGCCCGCCCACGGTCGCCGTCGTCGTGTCCACCCCTGGCCCCCGGATCCCCGACTCTGTCCACAGCCTGTGGACAGAGCCTCACAGCATCCGACCAACGGAGGACGGCCGGACGGGGACCGCCGGACGAACCAGGGAGTACGGGCGGGTGAACCGGCGGGTGAACCGGCGGGTGCCCGCACGGCACGGCACCGCACCGCACGGCACGGCGTCGCCCCCCCTCGGCACCGCACGGCGTCGCCCCCCTCGGCACCGCACGGCGTCGCCCCCCTCGGCACCGCACGGCGTCGCCCCCCTCGGCACCGCACCGCACGGCGTCGCAGCACGCCGGGCTCACCGCACCGGGCTCACCGCACCGGGGCGATGAACCCCTGCTCGGTCAGCAGCCGGAGCGACTCCGGCACCCGGTCCCGCAACACCACCCGGTCCTCGCCCAGCAGGTGCGCGATGGCGTCCACGATCTCGCCCGCCGACAGCGTCCCGTCGCAGACCCCGACGAACCCGGCACCCACGGTGTCCACCTTGGTGGCCCGCCGCATGCCCCGGTTGTGACGCAGCACCACGTGCTCGGGGTCCTCCGCCCCCGGCGCCCCGACCTGCTCCTGGACCACCTCGTCGGCCAGCACGTAGCGGGCAGCCAGCAGACCCGCGTCGTCGTGCGAGCGCAGGAAGTCCTGCCGGTCGAACCACTCGTCGATGTGCGGGCCGAGCGGCTGCTCCACCGGGTGCGGCCACTCCTCCACCCGGACGGTCGGGCGCTCGGCGCCGCTCGCCCGCAGGGTGATCCAGCCCATCCCGATGCCCTCGATCCGGCCCGCCTCGAAGGCGTCCAGCCACTCGCTGTACCGGGCCTGGTAGTCGCCGCCCGGGCCCCGGTGGTCGCCGCCGTCACGCAGCCACAACTCGGCGTACTGGGCCACGTCCTGGACCTCGCGCTGGACGATCCAGGCGTCCAGCCCGGTGCCCGCCACCCAGCCGGCCAGCCGCTCCTGCCAGTCCTCGCCCTCGACGTGCTGCCAGTTGGCGAGCAACTGGCAGTAGCCGCCCGGCTCCAGGTGCTCGGCGGCCGAACGCACCAGGCTGCGGCACAGGTCGTCCCCGGCCATGCCACCATCCCGGTAGGTGAACCGGCCGGCCGGCGAGATGACGAACGGCGGGTTGGAGACGATCAGGTCGAACTTCCGCTCCCCGACCGGCTCGAAGAGGCTCCCGGTCAGCACCTCGGTGTTCTCGAACCCGGACAGCGCCAGGGTCAGTTCGGTGAACCGCAGCGCGCGCGGGTTGAGGTCGGTCGCGGTGACGCTCCCGGCGTGCCGGGCCGCGTGCAGCGCCTGCACCCCGGAGCCCGAACCGAGGTCCAGGGCCGCCCGGACGGGCCGCCGCACGGTGATGTTGGCCAGCGTGGTGGACGCCCCGCCGACCCCCAGCACCAGGTCCTTGCGGGCCACCCCGTGCGCGGTCTCGCCGGAGCCGATCCCGCCCGCGCCACCGACCGCGCACCCCAGGTCGGAGACCACCCAGGCGTCGGAACTGGGCATCCCGGCAACCTCGTTGGCGTACGGTCGGACGTCCACCGTGGCCCGCACCTGGTCGCCGTCCGGGCGCAGCCAGCCGTCCGCCAGGCAGTCCTCCACCGGCAGCGCGGCCGCCGCCGCCCTGTACGGCACCGGCTGCTGCAGCAGGAACAGCCGCACCAGGGTCTCAAGGGGGCTGCCGCCGCGCGTCACGCGCAGTGCCGGGACCGCCTCGCTACGGGCCAACGCCGCGTAGGCGGTGGGCCCCAGCAGGTCGAGGCACCCGTCGGCGGTGAACGAGGCGGCCAACAGCGCCTCGCGCAGCTTGGCCAGACGGGTCGGGTCGAGAACGGGGCTACTGATCACCCCGCCATTGTCCCCCGCTCCGCCCCGCCCCGGCCCCACCGGCCCGGCAGGGCGGGCCACCGCGCCCCTCGGACCCGGAGCCCCACGGCTCCACCACCCCGCCCGGGAGCACGATCCAGCCACCCGCGCCCCCGCTCCGGCCGACGCGCCCCGCCGCTCGGAACCCCGACATCGGCCCGGGGCGCGGCGCCCGCCACCGCGCCGGGTACGACGCCGGAGGGCCGGGGACGCTGCTGCGAACGTCCCCGGCCCTCCGGCTGCCGACTCCTCCCGGCTCCTCCCGGTTCTCCCCTGCCCTCGATCAGCTCGCGCTCGGGGCCGGGCCGGCCGGGGTCGAGGCCGGGGCTGAGGCCGAGGCCGGAGCCGACGCGGCGCCGGCGCCGCCCGCCGAGGGGGTGGCCGCCGGGCTCGCGCTGTCCGTCGCACCCGGCGCGGGGCTGCCGCTGGGGGCGCCGGCCGAGGCGGACGCACCGGCACTCGGGGTGGCGCCCGCGCTCGGCGCGGCCGAAGCGCCACCGGCGCCGCCGCTCGCCCCGGCACTCGGGCTGACCTGGGAGGGCTTGCAGCCTTCCTGCTTGGCCATCGCCGCACCGAGGTCACCGCGCTGCAGCTTGCTCTGCGCCTGGGTGGACAGCGAGGTCATCTGCTGCAGCTTGTCGGAGACGCTGTGCAGCGCGTCCGCGAACTTCGCCTGGTCGTCGGTGGGCAGCGCATCCAGCTTCTTCTGGACGTCCTGGTAGCCGTCGGCGGCCTTCTTCAGCTCGTCGACGGTGTCCTTCTGCAGGGCCGCGCCGTTGTCGACCTTCGGCGCACCGGCCGCGTCGATCGCGGCCGCGATGTCCTGGTTGGTCTTGGCGAGTCGCCCGATGTCCGTCGAGAGCCGGGTCTTCAGGTCGGCCGGGGACTCACCGGTCTTCACCTGGGCGGTGTCGGCGAGCGCGGCCTGCGACTGGGCGATCGGGTCCTTGGCCGCGCCGCAGACGTTCGACGCCCAGGACTCCAGCTGCTTGCTGTTGTCGTCGCCGCCACAGCCGACGGCGCCGAACGCGAGCAGCACACCGAGAGCGGGTACGGCCAGCAGTCGCTTGTTCACCGGGAGAAGCCTTTCGGTTCGGTCGTCTTCGGTCGTCGAACCTACACGGCCGTCACCGAGCACCCGGTTCCCGGCCGCCCTGCTTCCGGTCCGCCCCGCCCCGGACTCCCGCCCTGGACTCCCGCTCCGAACTCCCGCCCCCGGCACCGCGACCCGGGCCGCCGTCCGCCGCGCCCCTGCGCCGCTCAGGCCCGCTCGACCCGGATCGGATCGCCCGGCCGAACGGTCCGCAGCACCCGCGCGTCCCCGTCCAGCAGACCGAGGACGTTGCAGGGGCTGGCCAGCCGGCACTCGCCGTCATGCGAGATCGGGGTGGGGCCGTACGGCAGCGCGAGGCTGTCACCGTCCGTCCAGAACGCGACCGTGCCCGGCTCGACCACCTGCCGGGCACCGTCCTCCCGCGCCACGCTGACGGGCGTGCCGAAGTAGACCTCCTCGCCCCAGGTGCCGGCCGTCGAACTGATCGGCAGCTCGGCCCAGAGCGCCTCGGTAGTGGGGGTGGCCGCCAGCGTGGCGGTGGCCTGACCGGCCGGCCACAGGACGCGTATCCGCATGTGCTTCCTCTTCCGCGACAGGTCCGATCGAGGACCGGACCCGGTCGTGCCGGAAGCAGCGAACCGCCAGGCTCAACAATTTGTCAACGAGCGCCCAGGGAGCGGAATGCCGGGCACGGCGCAGCAGCGGCCCCGGCCGCGCAGGCACACCGACCCGCCGAGCCCGCGCGGGAACGCCGAGCACGCGTGGAACGGTGAGCCCGCGCGAGAACGCCAGACCCGCGCGGAACAGTGAGCCGTGAGCCGTGAGCCGTTCGGCGCCGTCAGACCGCGACGGAGGCGGCCGAGAGGGGCCAGCTCATCCGGATCACGCCGCCGTCGGTGCCATTGGTGACCTCCAGGTCCTCCACCAGACCGGTGATCACGGCGAGGCCCAGGGTGTCCTCGTCCGGGTCTCCGCCCTCGGCGACGTCGGGGGCCGGGGCGACGGCGGGGCCGGCCTCGTCCTCGACCTCGATGAGGAAACGCTTCTCCTGGTCGGTCAGCGCGACCCGCACCGTGCCGCCGATCCCACCACGCTGGTGAAGACCGACCGCACGGGAGCACGCCTCACCGACCGCGAGCCGTACCTCGTCGAGCACCGACTCGTCGACCCCGGCCCGTCTGGCGACGGCCGCGGCGACCAACCGGGCCGTCCGCACGTGCTCGGGAAGCGCGCTGAATCGAAGTTCGACGGTTGCCATCTCTCCCCCTCGGGGTGCTCCGACCGGGGCCGGCAGTGCGGCCCCGCGGACCGGCTCGACCGGCCCTGAGGCGCCCGGGGAGCACGGGGCCACGCGGGCCCCTGCACCCCGGACGCGTGAAACGGGCGGGCCGGCCACGTGGACCGGCCCGGACGCGTCAGTCGGTCGCGGCGACCGCGTCGTCCACCGAGGTGTGGATCGGGAAGACCTTGGTCAGACCGGTGATCCGGAAGATCTTGAGAATGCGCTCCTGGTTGCACACCAGGCGCAGCGAGCCCTCGTGGGCACGCACTCGCTTCAGACCGCCGACGAGCACGCCGAGGCCGGTCGAATCGAGGAAGTCGACGCCCTCCATGTCGACGACGAGGTGGTACTTGCCGTCGTTGACGAGCTCGACCAGCTGCTCCCGCAGCTTCGGGGCGGTGTACACATCGATCTCGCCGCCAACCTCGACGACCGTACGATCGCCGACTGCACGGGTCGACAGGGACAGGTCCACGGAACCTCCAGCACCTTGCCTTGCTACGTCATGTGCGATCCTCGGCCGGACGGCCGCAACCGCATGGTCGCGAGCCCGGACGCGCCAAGCCAACGCGTGGCAAGCCTCAGCGCTGCGACCCACGGCCATACGGCCGTCACGGCCACATTCAACCACCTGTGACCATGCCCGCACGATGGCTTACGACGATTCTCCGTCACGCCGGTGACACACTGGGTCCTCATGCCGCCCCGACACAGCCTGCCCGAGGCACTGCTCACGACCCTGTCCGCCAGTCGGGGGCGGGCCGACCGGCTCACCCATACGGAGCACCTTCCCGCCCGACCTGCGCGTTATTCGCCCTGGCCCGACTCGATCCGACCGGAGATCGTCGCCTCGGCCCTGGACGTCGGCGTGGAACAGCCCTGGGCGCACCAGGCAGAAGCGATGAACCTGGCCAAAAGCGGCCAGACTGTGGTGATCGCCACAGGCACCGCCTCGGGCAAGTCGCTGGGCTACCTGGCGCCGGTGCTCAGCGACCTGCTGGACGGCACCGAGGCCCGCAACGGCCGCGGCGCCACCGCGCTCTACCTGGCCCCGACCAAGGCGCTCGCCGCCGACCAGCGCCGCCGCGCCGCCGAACTCGCCCCTCCCCGGGTCCGGGCCGCCCTGTACGACGGTGACACCCCGCCCGAGGAGCGCGAGTGGGTCCGCCAGTACGCCTCCTACGTGCTCACCAATCCGGACATGCTGCACCGCGGCATCCTGCCCGCGCACGCCCGGTGGTCCTCCTTCCTCAAGGTGCTGCGCTACGTGGTCGTCGACGAGTGCCACAGCTACCGGGGCGTGTTCGGCTCGCACGTCGCCCAGGTGCTGCGGCGGCTGCGCCGCATCTGCGCCCGTTACGGTTCGTCACCCACCTTCCTGCTCGCCTCCGCCACCACGGCCGACCCGGCCGCCACCGCCCGGCGACTGACCGGCCTGCCTGCGGTGGCCGTCACCGAGGACGGCTCGCCGCGCGGGCCGATGGTCTTCGGCCTCTGGGAGCCGCCGCTGACCGAGAACGTCGGCGAGCACGGCGCCCCGGTGCGCCGCACCGCCACCGCCGAGGCCGCGCACCTGCTGACCGACCTGGTCGAACAGCAGACCCGGACCGTCGTGTTCGTCCGCTCCCGGCGCGCCGCCGAACTCGTCGCCCTGCAGACCCAGGACCAGCTGGGCCGACCGCTCGCCGACCGGGTGGCCGCCTATCGCGGCGGCTACCTCGCCGACGAACGCCGGGCCCTGGAGCGCGATCTGCACTCCGGCCGCCTGCTCGGACTCGCCTCCACCTCCGCTCTCGAACTCGGCGTCGACATCTCCGGCCTGGACGCCGTCCTGATGGCCGGTTATCCGGGCACCCGGGCCTCGCTGTGGCAGCAGGCCGGACGGGCGGGCCGTGAGGCCCAGGGCGCGCTGGCCGTCCTGATCGCCCGGGACGACCCGCTGGACACCTACCTGGTGCACCACCCGGAGGCGCTGTTCGCGACGCCCGTCGAGGCCACCGTGCTCGACCCCGACAACCCGCACGTACTCGCCCCGCACCTGTGCGCGGCCGCGGCCGAACTCCCGCTCACCGAAGCGGACCTGGAGCTGTTCGGCCCGTCCACCGCACCGCTGCTGCCGGTGCTGGAACGGCGCGGCCTGCTGCGCCGGCGCACCGACGGCTCCTGGTACTGGACCCGCCGGGAGCGCGCTGCCGACGCCGTCGACCTGCGGGGCAGCGGCGGCAGCCCGGTACAGATCGTGGAGGCGGACACCGGCCGGCTGCTCGGCACGGTGGACGCCGCGGCCGCCCACACCACCGTCCACACCGGGGCCGTCCACCTCCATCAGGGCCGCACCTACCTGGTCCGGGAGCTCGACCTGGAGGACTCGGTCGCCCTGGTCGAACCGGCCGATCCGCCGTACACCACGGCTGCCCGTGACATCACCTCCATCTCCGTCCTCGACACCGACACCACTGTCCACTGGGGCGAGGGCCGGCTCAGCTTCGGCTCCGTGGAGGTGGTCAACCAGGTGGTCGGCTACCTCCGGAAGCGGATCTCCACCGGGGAGATCATGGGCGAGAGCAAGCTCGACCTCCCGCCCCGCACCCTGCGCACCCGGGCGGTCTGGTGGTCCGTCACCGAGGACCAGCTGCTCGACGCGGACCTCCCGCTCGACCGGCTGCCCGGCGCCGCCCACGCCGCCGAGCACGCCTCGATCGGCCTGCTGCCGCTGTTCGCCACCTGCGACCGGTGGGACATCGGCGGCGTCTCCGTCCCGCTGCACCCCGACACCGGGCTGCCCACGGTCTTCGTCTACGACGGCCACCCGGGTGGAGCCGGCTTCGCCGAACGCGGCTTCCAGCGGGCCGTCCAGTGGCTGACCGCCACCCGCGCGGCGATCGCCGCCTGCGAGTGCGAGCGCGGCTGCCCGTCCTGCGTCCAGTCGCCCAAGTGCGGCAACGGGAACGACCCGCTGGACAAGGCGGCCGCCGTCCGGCTGCTGGACGTCCTGCTGGCCGGGGCACCCGGCGCGGGCCCCGTAGCGGACCCCGTACCAGGCGCGTAGCAGTCCCCGCGACGGACTCCGAGGCGGGTCCGGACAGTGGAGCGCCGGCCGCTTCATGAGGCCGCCGTCCCGTCGGTGACCGTCGCGTCCACCGCGCCGCCCCGCACCCCGCCGAGACCGTCCTCGGCCCTGGTGGCCGGGGCCCGGACCGGTCCGGCCCGCGCGCTCGCCCGCGCCGGACCGAACGGCAGTCGCCACGGGAGCCCGCCGACCTCGACCTCGGCCACCACCTCGACGCCATCCGCCGAGCGGTCCACCGCGCAGGACACCAGTCCGGCGCCCTGCGCCGCAGCGATCCCGACGGCCCGACCGCAGCCGCCGTCCGGGTCCAGCAGCAGCCGGTCCGCGGCCGCCAGGGCCGCCAGGTCGGCGGCCGACTCGGCCCGGTGCCGGGCGGCGACCACCGCACCGACCGCGATGGTCGCGGCGAAGACTGCCGTACCCAGCATCGCCAGGGCCAGCAGCCAGACCGTCGCCGAACCCGTGTCCGCCGCGTACCCGTACCTGCCGGGCGCGGCCGCCCGAGCGGCGCGGACCCGCGCCGGCCACTGCGCTGCCCGTCGGGCGCCGGTCAGCCAGGCCACGGACCGCCACCTCCCTCCGTGGGGCCACCCAGCACGTCCTCCCGCGCGGCCACGGCCATCGCCCCGACCCGGACCGCGAGCAGCCCGCCGAGTCGGCCCGGCGCGGCGGACGGGGCATCCACGTCGACCCGCACCGTGTCCGCCGCGACCACCACCCGTACCCGCGCACCCGGCGGGGCCGCCGCACGGGCGAGCCCCTCGGCGTCCGGCTCCCCGCGTGCAGCCGCCCTGGCGCCGATACGAGCCGCGTCCACGCAGGTGATCTGCGCGACCGCCGCGAGTACGCCCCAGATCAGCATCGCCGCGAGCAGGACGAGCGCGGGCAGCACCACCGCCGTCTCCGCCGTGACGAAGCCCGCGTCGCCACGCCGCCGCGGCCCCGGACGCAGCCGCAGCCCCGCCCGGGGCCGCCCTCGGCTTCGCCTAGTGGCGGGGCTTCGCGGACCAGCGCTACGTCGCATGGAGCGCCCGTTCCAGCATCTCGGTCAGCGCCCCGGTGATGGCCGCACTGGTCACCACCTTGTACAGCCCGGCCGCGAGGGCGCACGCGCCCAAGGTCCCGACGGCGTATTCGGCCGTCGTCATCCCGGCGTCCGACCGTCGACGCTGAACCGCCCGGACCATCCGACGCACTCGACGCACCCGACGCACGGCCCCGCGGCTGTTTCGCCACCACGCCCCCGACACGTGCCGCAGCGGGCACCCGGTGACCGGCCTGATCATGATCACTGCAGTCATGAGTCTCTCCTCTTCTGCTCACTTCTGAATCTGCTCTGGCTCTTTCCGGCAGATCTGAGTCCAGGTCCGCCGATCACTCACATCGCTTGCGCGAAGCGGCTGGTGAGACCGATCACCACCGGCACCACCCCGATCAGGACGAAGGCCGGGAGGAAGCAGAGCCCGAGCGGGGCGGTGGCGAACACCGCGGCCCGACGGACCCGGGCATGGGCCGCGCGGGCAGCAGCCGCCCGCTGCGCCTGGGCCAGCCCGATCAGGGGACCGGCCACCGGGGCCCCGCCCAGGCTCGTCCGGACCAGGCAGTGCGCCAGCGGAGCCAGCGAGGGGTGCTGCTCGCCCAGCCGGGTCCAGCACAGCTCCGGCGGGCTGCCCAGGGCCAGTTCGGCCCCGATCGCCACCAGCCTCGGCCCCAGCGGCGCGCCCACACTCCGGCCCACCGCCGTCACCGCCGCCGAGGGCAGCGTCGCCGAGCCGAGACATGCCGCCAACAGCTCTGCTCCCAAGGGGAGCTGTCTGAGCATCAGCTCATCCTCCAGCGCCGCCCGCCGATCCGTCGGCGACCGAGCCCGGGCCGACCACCGATGGACGCCCACCACCGCCAGCACCCCGGCCACCGCTCCGACGCCACCCCCGAGCAGCAGCGCCACCGCCAGCCCCGCACCGACCGCCACTGCCACGCGCCGTCGAGGCCCAACTGCTCGGTCCCCCAGCCCGGTTCGAGTCCTCCCCTCCTCCCGCTCCCGCTCCAGCTCCCAGGCGAACGTCCGCCGCCCAGCCCTGTGCCGCACCGACCTCGCCACTGTCACCGCCGCCACCGCAGTCACCGGAAGCCCGGCCGACGCCCATCCGACTCCCCACATCACCTCACCCCCACTCCGGCACCGAGCGCCCGCACCCGCCCCCTCAGGAGCCCGCGACGCCCGCTCCGGCCCGGATCCGCGCCTTCGGCGCATCCGAAGGCCTCCAGCCCGCCCCGCGCCGCCGCCCGGACGATGCGGGCCGTCCAGAACACCCCCAGTCCCTCCAGAGCCGCCCCCATCGCAAGGCAGCCGAGCCCGGCCGATGTGTGCAGCAGAACCTCCAGCGGACGAGCCCCGAGCGCGCTGCCCAGCAGCAACCCCGCCACCGGCAGAGCGGCCAGGACCGCGATCGTCGCCCGCGGCCCGGCCAGCTCCCCGGTGATCTCCTCCGCCAGCGCCCGCTCACCGCGCAGCGCCTCCGCGACCCGGTCCAGCGCGGCAGCCAGTCCTGAGCCGCCGTCGGAGGCGACCCGCCAACAGGCCCCGATCGCTGCCGCCCCGCTCCCGCCCGGCAGTTCGGCCAGCAACCGGAGCGCCGCAGGGACGTCACCGCCGTAGCGGCCCGCCGCCAACCGGGCCACCGGCTCTGCACCGAGTCGGCCCAGCGCCTCCGGATCCGCGGCGAGCCGCGCGGTGACCAGGTGCAACGCCTGTTCCGGCGTCGAGCCGCTGCGCAACTCCCCGGCCAGCGCGGCGCAGAGCTCCACCACGGCAGCGGCCCGCTGCCCCGCCTCCACCGCCAGCCGCCGCCGCAGCCGCCACCTCCGCAGCGGCAGGACGGCCGGTACGGCCACGAGTACCGGCACCGGTGAGGCGGTGGCCTGTCCGACGACCAACCCCACTGGCAGCACCAACAATTCAGGCGCCAGCAGCTGCGGAAGCCGACCTCGCGCCCAGCGCACGGCCGCCAGGCCCGGCCCGTGCGCCGGAGGCCCGGCACCCGCCAGCAGCAGCCTGGAACGGCGCCCACCCGCCAGCTGCCCCTGAGCGGCCCGCCACCCGACAACAGCCAGCAGGCAGAGCATCAGAACCCAGCAGAGCGCGAACTGACTTCGCATCACTTCGATCACCTCCATCTCATCGCTCCTTCCGGCCCCACACCCCGAGCAGCACCAAGGCGGCCGTCGCGCATCCGGTCAGCAGCAGCACGAACCCGATCTCCACCAACCGCAGCTCCCGCGCCGCCTGGGCCGCCACCACCGACACCCCGCTCATGGCGCCCCCGCCCCGAGCACCACCCCGCGCGCAGCCAACAGCCCGACCAGCCGCTCCCAGCCCGCCCCGGGTACCAGCCCACCGGCCGCGGGGAACTCCACCGCCGGAGTGGTCACGGCCAGCCCGTCACGATCCCCGGCCAGCGTGTGGATCTCCGCCACCCGGCGTCGCCCCGAGCCCGGATCCCGGACCAGGTGCACCACCACGTCCAGCGCGGCCCGCAGTTGGCTGTGCAGCGCCGGCCGGTCGAGCCCGGCGAGCGAGCCCAGGGCCTCCAGCCGGACCGGCACATCCGCCGCCGTGTTGGCGTGGACGGTCCCGCAGCCGCCCTCGTGCCCGGTGTTGAGCGCGGCCAGCAGGTCCGAGACCTCGGCCCCGCGGACTTCGCCGATCACCAGCCGGTCCGGCCGCATCCGCAGCGCCTGCCGGACGAGGTCCCGCAGGGTGAACTCGCCCAGCCCCTCCTGGTTCGGCGGTCGGCTCTGCAACCGGACCACGTGCGGATGGGCGGGGCGCAACTCGGCGGAGTCCTCGGCGACCACGATCCGTTCGTCCGGCCCGACCAATCCGAGCAACGCCGCCAGCAGGGTCGTCTTGCCCGAGCCCGTTCCGCCGGAGACCAGCAGCGACAGCCGCGCCCGCACGATGCCGGCCAGCAGCTCGGCGCCCTCCGGGGGCAGCGCGCCGCCCGCCACCAACTCGTCGAGGTCGAACGGACGGGGCCGGCACACCCGCAGCGAGATGTGGGTGCAGCCGGCCGCGATCGGCGGCAGCACCGCGTGCAGCCGGGTGCCGTCCGGCAGCCGGGCGTCCACCCAGGGCCGGGCGTCGTCCAGGCGCCGCCCGGCCGCGGTCGCCAGCCGGTGGGCCAGCCTCCGCACCGCCTCGGCGTCGGCGAACCGGACTCCGGTGGCTCGGTGCAGGCCGCCGCCACGGTCGACCCACACTTCGTCCGGCCCGTTCACCAGCACGTCCGTGACGTCGGGCGCCGCCAGCAGCCGTTCCAGTGGGCCCGCACCCACCAGTTCGGCGCGCAGCGAGCGCACGGTGTCCAACACCTCGTCCCCGCCGAGCGGCGGCCGGGTGGCCCGCAGTACGGCCGCGACCGAGCCCGCCGTCGGGGCGGCCCCGGACTCGGCCAGCCGCAGCCGTACCGCGTCCACCAGCTCCGCCGCCCGCTCCTCGCGGGCCGTCCGGCCGTACGGGCAGGGCCCGTGCTCGGCCTGGGCCGACCCAGCGGGCGGCGGCACGCTCCGGAGCAGCCGGTGCTCACGCGCACCGTCTCCGGGGCCCGGGGCGGCGCCCCGGAGACCTGTCCTGCGCAGGCGGACCATCAGTACACACCTCCTCCGACCGCCGGCACCGGCGGCAGTACTTCGTTCAGGAAGGTCGCGCAGAAGCGCGCCAGCGGGCCGCCGTCCCGCATGCCGGGCGGGACACCCTTCTCGACGTCCTCGGCCAGGCCCGGTTCCGGTTCCAGCTCCCCGGCGAGCTCCAGCCGCAGCCCGCGCGCGATCCGGTGCGCCGGGAGCCCGCCGGGACGCACCGGCCGCACCACGGCCCGGACGTCCCCGAGCCGCATCCGCGCCGCCGACGCGACCCGATCGGCTGCCGCAACCGCGCGCAGTTCGGCCGGGACCACCAGCAGCGCCAGATCTGACTGCTCCAGCGCCTGCCCGGCGGCGGCGTCCAGGTGGCGAGGCACATCGACCACCACCAGACCGCCGCGCCGCCGGGAGGCGGCCAGCACGCTGCGCATGGCCTCCGGCGGCACCGTCAAGGTGTCGCCGCGGTCCCAGGACAGGCAGGACAGCGCGGACAGCCGTTTGAGGGCCGGCAGCGCCCGCACCAGCTCGGCCCCGCTGACCCGCCCGCGCGAAGTGGCCAGGTCGGGCCAGCGCAGCCCGCGGGCCGTCTCGCCGCCGAGCAGGACGTCCAGGCCCCCGCCCAGCGGATCACCGTCGAGGAGCATGGTCCGCCGCCCCGTCCGCGCGGCGGTGACCGCGAGGGCGCAGGCCAGGGTCGAGGCTCCGGCCCCGCCCCGGCCGCCGAGCACGGCCACGGTGACCGCCGGGGAGCCGACGCCTTCGGCCGCGTCCGCGATCCGGTCCAGCAGCCAGGCCTCGGCGTCGGGCAGGAACAGCACGTGCTCCGCGCCGAGTTGGACGGCTCTGACCCAGACCCCGGGATCATCGAGGTCCAGCCCGAGCAGCAGCACCCCGCCGCGCCTGCCGAGCCCGGCGCAGTGTTCCGCCTGGTCGTCCCCGACCAGGACCAGCGGGGCGCCCTCCCAAAGCTCGCGCGGCGGCGGCGCGCCCCTGATCAGCCGCGGCTCGGTGCCCGCCGCCGCGCAGACCCGCAGCAGGTGTTCGGCCAGGGCCTCGTCCCCGGTGACGACGAGCGGCCCGGCGGCCGCAGGGCCCTCAGCGGTGACCTGGTCGGCGATCGGTGTCGACATGGTGTGCTCCCCTCTGCGCCGCCGGCCGCCAGGGGCGGCTGCGGCGCGCGTCGGACGGTTCGGGCGGACGGCCGCCAGGCAGACCTCTGGGAGAGGAAGGGGGATGAGGCCCTGCCCGGCGACCGCCGCCGACCATCACGGTGGGGGGAGATCCGGATTCCGTCATCCGAGTTCCGATTGCCTGTGGATAACTCGTGGGCTGTGGATGAAAACGTTCACCCGGGCGGGGGGCTATTCGGCGAAGAATTGACGAAAGGGGCTCACGGAGATGAACCGGCCACCCGCCGGCCCCAGGCTCGACCGCCTTCCCGGCACCCCTTCACCGCCATCCCCGCCATCCCCGCCGGTCACCGGGACCACCCCGCGGAGCCGATCGGAACCAGCCGTCCGCCTCGTACATGACATGAGCAAATGGCGACGCAGAGTGACGAAAGGTGGTGGACGGACGGAGCCGTCGACACCACCCGTACACCGTCGGAAGAGGCCCCCGCAGAGCCGCCGCGAAGGGCCTTCAAGGCCTGAAAACGGCCCCGGACGTGCGACGACCCCCGCCGGGGGGGAGAGCGGGGGTCGTCTATCCACAGCCCGACTCGGGGGGGAGGAGCCGGACCGGGTTAGCACGGTCGCGAACGATCCGTGACTTCCATGGTGTACCCGAGCGGCCAGAAACACAAACCCGCACGCCCGTGAGTACACCGAATGGCGGGGTGTTTTGTGGCTCCCTCTATCCTCGGTTCCCGTGGACACCACCGAGAACGCCGACGACCACGCCGACGAGTCCCAGGGCGGCCCCACCGGACCCGGGGAGCCGAGCGCACCAGCCCGCCCCCGGCCGAACGGACTGCGGACGGCCGCCTTCTTCGACCTCGACAAGACCATCATCGCCAAGTCGAGTGCGCTGGCTTTCAGCCGCCCGTTCTACCAGGGCGGTCTGATCAACCGTCGGGCCGTGCTTCGCAGTGCGTACGCCCAGTTCGTCTTCCTGGTCGGCGGTGCGGACCACGACCAGATGGAGAAGATGCGCGAGTACCTCTCCGCGCTCACCCGGGGCTGGAACGTCCAGCAGGTCCGCGAGATCGTCGCCGAGACACTGCACAACCTGATCGATCCGATCATCTACGACGAGGCCGCCTCCCTGATCGAGCAGCACCACGCGGCCGGACGGGACGTGGTGATCGTCAGCAGCTCCGGCTCCGAGGTGGTCGAGCCAATCGGCGAACTGCTCGGCGCGGACCACGTGATCGCCACCCGGCTCAAGGTCGAGGACGGCTGCTACACCGGCGAGATCGAGTACTACGCCTACGCCGAGAACAAGGCGGCGGCCATCCGGGAGCTGGCCGGGACGGAGGGCTACGACCTGGCCCAGTCCTACGCCTACAGCGACTCCTCGACCGACCTGCCGCTGCTGGAGGCGGTCGGGCACCCCTCGGCCGTCAACCCCGACCGCGCGCTCCGCAAGGAGGCGCAGGCCCGGGAGTGGCCGGTGCTGGTCTTCGACCGGCCGGTGCAACTGCGCCGCCGGCTGCCCGAGTTCTCCGCGCCGAGCGGTTCGGTGCTGACCGCCGTGGCGATCGGGACGGCCGCCATGACCGCCGGGGTCATCTGGTACCTGGCGAGACGCCGCCGCCCCACGGCCTGAGGCACCCAGCGGGAAGCCGCGATCTAGCACGAGAACCACTGAAACGGGCATGTCGCCACAGACTTCCCGTTTCGGGTTCCCCTTTCGGCCGAAACGCGATACAAAGGAAGCACGGCCCGCGAGACCCGGTCAGGACCGAAGAGGTCAAACCGACAACGCAGTTCAGGCCCCACGGACCGCACGTACAGATATCCGAGCACCCACATGCAGCCGACCCGCTGTCGGGCCGCCGGACCAGACGAACGGGCAGGATCCCCGTCTGATCGGCACTTCCGGTGCATGCTTGGTCACCCGGTATCTGCACCAGCGGCGGCACCCAGCAGGATCAGGTGCCGCCGCATCTTCGTGTCCGCGGCGCCCATGACGCCCTCGGACCGGCCCAGGACTCAGGCCATCCCGCGCTGCATCGCCTCGCAGACCGCCGTACTCTCCCGCACCCCGAGCCGCAGCGCCCTTCCGCAGTGGGCGATCCAGGCCGCCATCCCCTCGGGCGTGCCCGCCAGGTAGCCCGCCAGGGCGCGCCGGTAGGTGTCGGTGCCGAGCTCGGCCAGACCGACCTCGGCGGGGCAGATCGACTTCGGGTCGAGGCCCTCCGCGATCAGCACGATCCGCTGGGCGGCGCGCGCGATCAGCCCGTTGTGGGCGCCGAACGGCCGTAGGGCGAGCAGTTCGCCGTGCACCACCGAGGCGACCACCAGGGCCGGGGTGCCCACGCCCTGGCCCTCGACACGGGCCACCAGCAGCCGGGAGAGCTGGTCCAGCCGGGCCGCGACCTCCTCCGCGCCGGGCGCGGGCGGCAGCACGGGCAGCGGGCCGTCCACGGCTTCCACGTCGACGCTCTCCACCGGCTCGAGCTCCAGCGGGAACAGCTCTTCGGCGGCCTCCCCCGCCCGGCGCGGCCGGCCAGCGGCCGGGTCGGCGTCGCCGACCGCGAGCAGGTGCAGCCGGGCCAGCACCTGCAGCGGCGAGTGCCGCCAGATGCTGAGCAGCTGACCCGCCTCGGCGGCGATCCGCAGGGCGGCGCCGACCGTACGGGCCTCGGCGTCCGCGCTGAAGTCGGTGCGGCGGCGGACCTCCTCCAGCGGCCAGTCGGCCCCGGCCACGGCTGCCGACGCACGGGCGCCGCGCAGCGCGGACTCGGAGGTGACCTCGGCCGCCCGGCGGCGCATCACCCGGTGGCCGTAGAGCCGGTCGACGGCCTTGCGCACCTCGGCCACGGCGTCGGGCACCCCGGGGAGCTGGGCCAACGGGGCGAGGGGATCTGTTCCAGTGCTCACCTACCCGAGAGTAATGAACGGGCGGCCCCTCCAGGAACAGCAACCCCGCATCACCCGTTAGAGGCAATCCTCACTTCCCTCCCCCGGCGGACCCCAACCCCCGGCTAGCATGTCCACTATCGGAGACGATAACGATTTCCAGTTAGGGGTGCCCCCCACACGCGCCCCTCAGCACGCGGCCCGCCCCCAGGGCCCAGAGCGAGAGCCGGAGCCCCAGATGAAGATCGCCTTCGTCGGCAAGGGCGGCAGCGGGAAGACCACGCTGTCCGCACTGTTCATCCGCCACCTGGCCGCCATCGGCCGCCCGGTCATCGCCGTCGACGCCGACATCAACCAGCACCTGGGCCCCGCACTCGGGCTGACGGACAGCCAGGCCGCCGACCTGCCCTCGCTCGGCGCGCACCTGCCGGAGATCAAGGACTACCTGCGCGGCAGCAACCCGCTGATCCGTTCGGCCGAAGAGATGATCAAAACCACGCCGCCCGGCCGTGGTTCACGCCTGCTGCGGATCGTCGAGGAGAACCCGGTCTACACCGCGTGCGCCCGCCCGATCGCCCTGGACGAGGGCTCGGTCCGGCTGCTGGCGACCGGCGCGTTCACCGAGGCGGACCTCGGGGTGGCCTGCTACCACTCCAAGGTCGGCGCGGTGGAGCTGCTGCTCAACCACCTGCTGGACGGCCCCGACGAGTACCTGGTCACCGACATGACGGCCGGCTCGGACTCCTTCGCCTCCGGCCTGTTCACCCGCTTCGACCTGACCTTCCTGGTCGCCGAGCCGACCCGCAAGGGCGTCTCGGTCTACCGCCAGTACAAGGACTACGCCCGGGACTTCGGCGTGCAGCTGCGGGTCATCGGCAACAAGGTGCAGGGCCCGGACGACCTGGCCTTCCTGCGCCGCGAGGTCGGCGAGGACCTGCTCACGACCTTCGGGCAGTCGGACTGGGTGCGCCGCCTGGAACAGGGCGCCGAGCCACCGCTGAAGTCCCTGGAGCCGGACAACCGGGCCGTACTGGAAGAACTGCGGGCCGAGGCCGAGGCGGCGTACGGGCTGCGCGACGCGCGCCGTTACACCGAGCAGGCCGTGCTGTTCCACCGGCGCAACGCGGAGAGCTGGGCCAACGCCAAGACGGGCGTCGACCTCGCGACCCAGGTGGACGAGGACTTCGTACTGGGCGGCTTTCCCGGCGAGTTCGCGGCCGACGGCGCGCCGGCCACCCCCGCGGGAGCCACCGCCTGACGCCATCGCGCACGGCACCGCCAATCGACCGGACGGGTCGCGGCCCCCCTCACCTCGGGGAAGGCCGCGGCCCGTTCGCCGTACCGGCCCCCGGCCCCGACAACTGCTCCGCAACCCGGCCAGAGCCGCCCACCAGCAGATTCCCGTCGGTTCGAATACCACCCAATGGGGTGAACCAGCGACATTCCACTTCCCTCCGGGAACGACGCTGTGCAAAGCTTTCATTACTCTCGGTTTACCGAGTCTTGATGGCCCGTCCCGACGGCCACGGCGAGACATCCCGCACCTCGCCCCCGGCCCCTGGTGGGCCCAGATGGTCAACGCCGGCCGGTGACACCCGCATTCCCCGCCGTGCGCACGCCATCCCGCCACACCGTCGCAACCCACGACAGCCGATCCGCCCCCGAGCCCCACCCCGGACTCACCGCCGGACCTGACTGCGTTCGTTCCCCGGACAGACGGGAAGACCATGACCCTCGACATCTCCAGCGCACCCATCGCCTCCGACACCACCGACCACGCGCCACCGGGCCCGGGCCCCGGCGCCCGGGCCCGGTGGGCGCACGACCTGTCCGCCTCCCTGGTGGTCTTCCTGATCGCCGTGCCGTTCTCCCTCGGCATCGCGCTCGCCACCGGCGCCCCGCTCACCGCGGGGCTGGCCGCGGCGGCCGTGGGCGGCATCGTGGTCGGACTATCCGGCGGCACCCCATTGATGGTCAGCGGCCCCTCCGCCGCGCTGACCGTCATCACCGCCGGGCTGATCGCCCAGTACGGCTGGCGGGCCACGTGTGCCGTCACCGTCGCCGCCGGAATGCTCCAACTCCTGCTCGGCGCACGCCGGGTGGCCCGGACGGCGCTCGCCGTCTCGCCCGCGATCGTGCACGGGATGCTCGCCGGGGTGGGGCTCACCATCGCCATCGCGCAACTGCACGTCGTCCTGGGCGGCTCCCCGCAGAGCTCGGCGTTCGCCAACCTCCTCGCACTGCCGGAGCAGTTGGCCGGCCCGCACCCATCCGCGCTGCTGGCCGGCACGGTGACGGTGGCGGTGCTGCTGGGCTGGCCGCGACTCGGCCGACTCCCCGGCCGCGCAGGGGAGTTCGGCGCCCGCCTGGCCAAGGTGCCCGGCCCGCTGGCCGCCGTGGCCGTCGCCACCACGCTCGCCCTCGCCCTGGACCTGCGGGTCGCCCACATCGAACTGCCCGCCTGGCAGCCGCAGTCGCTCGTACCCGTGCTGCCGCACGGTTCGCTCGCCGGGGTGCTCGCCGCCGTCCTCACCGTGACCGCCGTCGCGAGCGTGGAGTCACTGCTGTCGGCCGTGGCCGTGGACCGGATGTCCCAGCGCACCGGCGACCTCGATCGCGAGCTGCGCGGACAGGGCCTGGCCAACCTGGTCAGCGGGCTGGTCGGCGGACTGCCGATCGCCGGCGGCGCCGTCCGCAGCACCGCCAACGTGCGGGCCGGCGGGCAGACCAGGTGGGCCTCGGTGCTGCACGGCGTCTGGGTGCTCGCCGCCGCGCTGGCGCTGACCGGCGGGCTGCGCCGGATCCCGCTGGCCGCCCTGGCCGCCCTGGTGCTGGTGGTCGGGCTGCAGATGGTGAGCTTCGCGCACATCCGCAACGTGCACCGGCACCGCGAGTTCCCGGTCTACCTGATCACCCTGCTCGCCGTGGTGGCCTTCGGCGTCCTCTGGGGCGTGGGCCTCGGTGCGGCCACCGCCGTACTGCTCGCGCTGTACCGGCTGACCCGCGCCCACGTGGACGTCGGATCCGGCCCCGACGGCTCGGTCACCGTCCAGACCCACGGACCGCTCACCTTCACCGCCGTCCCCCGGCTGAGCCGGGCGCTGGCCGGGATCCCGGTGGGCGCCGAGGTCACCGTGGTGCACGACGGCTCCTTCCTGGACCACGCCGCGTACGAGACGCTGCACGACTGGCGCACCGGGCACCAGGCCGCGGGCGGGCGGGTCACGATGGTGACGCGGCGCCAGGACGACGGGGTGCTCGACCCCGACGGCACCGTACGCGCGGGCAGTTCACCGGGCCCGCACCGCTGCCGGGCCTGGACGCCATGGGTCGGACACCACTGCATCGAACAGCAGGAGGACCCGCACGGTCGGCTGCTCGACGGCGTCCGGGTGTTCCAGCAGCACACCGCCCCGCTGGTCAGGCCCGAACTCGCCCGGCTGGCCCGGGAGGGGCAGACACCCTCCCAACTCTTCCTGGCCTGCGCGGACTCCCGGATGGTGACCAGCATGATCACCAACAGCGGCCCGGGCGACCTGTTCACCGTCCGGAACGTGGGCAACCTGGTGCCGGCCCCGTTCGAGCCCGGCGCGGCCGACGACTCGGTGGCCGCCGCGGTGCAGTACGCCGTCGAGGCGCTGGAGGTGCGCTCGATCACGGTCTGCGGCCACTCCGGCTGCGGTGCGATGAAGGCCCTGCTGGACGGCGTGCACGAGCGCCCCGGACCGCCCACCCCGCTGACCCGCTGGCTGCGCAACGGCCGCGGTTCGCTGGACCGGCTCCGACGGGCCCCGGCCGAGTTCGCCGACCGGCCGGTGGCGGACCTCGCGGAGCAGCTCTGCCTCACCAATGTGGTGCAGCAGCTGGACCAGCTGATGGCGAATCCGGCGGTGGAGCGCCGGGTCGAGGAGGGCAGCCTGCGACTGATCGGGATGTACTTCGACTTCGCCACCGCCCAGGCCTACGTCCTCGACCGAGCCGCCGGAACGTTCAGCCCGGTCGAGGCCCGGGTGGAAGGGGATTCGGCCGAACGGGTGAGAAACGACGGCCGGCTTCCGGTCGACGGCAGCGAGGAGGGCCCCCAGCTGGCCGCCTGAGAGCCGGGTCCGTGTCTCCGCCGGGCGGGCCGGGGCACGGGCCCACCGGCCATCGCGCGGCCTGCCGCCCCGTGCGGCGGGCTGCGCGGTCAGCCGTTCGATGATCGGTTAAAGGTCTACACCAATTCCAAGGAGCCTCTTGTCAAGTGGCCTGTTCGCCTGGTGAGCTTGTGCGCTGGGACACGCGGGCCGATCCCCACGCACGGGAACGCCCCGGATCATGAACTCGATGAGGAGTGCGCGTTGAGCAACGAGAGCCTGGCCAACCTGCTCAAGGAGGAGCGGCGTTTCGCCCCGCCGGCAGAGCTCGCCGCAGCCGCCAACGTCACCGCGGCCGCGTACGCGCAGGCCTCCGAGGACCGCCTGGGCTTCTGGGCCGAGCAGGCCCGCCGCCTCAGCTGGGCCGTCGAGCCGACCGAGACCCTCGACTGGTCCAACCCGCCGTTCGCCAAGTGGTTCGCCGACGGCAAGCTCAACGTGGCCTACAACTGCGTCGACCGCCACGTCGAGAACGGGCTCGGCGACCGGGTCGCCATCCACTTCGAGGGCGAGCCCGGCGACAGCCGCTCGATCACCTACGCCCAGCTCAAGGACGAGGTCTCGCAGGCCGCCAACGCCCTGCTGGAGCTCGGTGTCCGCAAGGGCGACCGGGTCGCGGTCTACCTGCCGATGATCGCCGAGGCGGTCGTCGCGATGCTCGCCTGTGCCCGGATCGGCGCCACCCACTCGGTGGTCTTCGGCGGCTTCTCCGCCGACGCCGTCGCCTCCCGCATCCAGGACGCCCAGGCCAAGCTCGTCATCACCGCCGACGGCGGCTACCGCCGCGGCAAGCCCTCCGCGCTCAAGCCGGCCATCGACGAGGCACTCACCAAGGTCGACGGCGTCGAGCACGTCCTGGTGATCCGCCGCACCGAGCAGGAGATCGCCTGGACCGAGGGCCGCGACGTCTGGTGGCACGAGATCACCGCGCGTCAGTCCACCGAGCACGCCCCCGAGGCGCACGACGCCGAGCACCCGCTGTTCATCCTCTACACCTCGGGCACCACCGGTAAGCCCAAGGGCATCCTGCACACCTCGGGCGGCTACCTCACCCAGGCCAGCTACACGCACCACGCGGTCTTCGACCTCAAGCCGGAGACCGACGTCTACTGGTGCACCGCCGACATCGGCTGGGTCACCGGCCACTCGTACATCGTCTACGGCCCGCTCTCCAACGGCGCCACCCAGGTCATCTACGAGGGCACCCCGGACACCCCGCACCAGGGCCGGTTCTGGGAGATCGTCCAGAAGTACGGGGTGACGATCCTCTACACCGCGCCGACCGCGATCCGCACCTTCATGAAGTGGGGCGACGACATCCCCGCGAAGTTCGACCTGTCCTCGCTGCGGGTGCTGGGCAGCGTCGGCGAGCCGATCAACCCCGAGGCGTGGATCTGGTACCGCGAACACATCGGCGGCGGCACCTGCCCGATCGTGGACACCTGGTGGCAGACCGAGACCGGCGCCATGATGATCAGCCCGCTGCCGGGAGTCACCGAGACCAAGCCGGGCTCGGCCCAGCGTGCCCTGCCGGGCATCGCGGCCACCGTGGTGGACGACGAGGCCAACGAGGTGCCGAACGGCTCCGGCGGTTACCTGGTGCTCACCGAGCCGTGGCCGTCCATGCTCCGCACCATCTGGGGCGACGACCAGCGCTACATCGACACCTACTGGTCGCGCTTCGAGGGCCGCTACTTCGCCGGTGACGGCGCCAAGAAGGACGAGGACGGCGACATCTGGCTGCTCGGCCGGGTCGACGACGTCATGCTGGTATCGGGCCACAACATCTCCACCACCGAGGTCGAGTCGGCCCTGGTCGGCCACCCGTCGGTGGCCGAGTCCGCCGTCGTCGGCGCCACCGACGCGACCACCGGCCAGGCCATCGTCGCCTTCGTGATCCTGCGCGGCGGCGCCACCGAGAGCCCCGAGCTGGTCGAGGAGCTGCGGGCGCACGTCGGCCGCACGCTCGGCCCGATCGCCAAGCCGAAGCAGATCAAGGTGGTCGGCGAGCTGCCGAAGACCCGCTCCGGCAAGATCATGCGCCGCCTGCTGCGCGACATCGCCGAGGGCCGCGAGGTCGGTGACACCACCACCCTCGCCGACAGCTCGGTGATGAGCCAGATCCAGGCCCAGCTGCCGCCGCACGGCAACAACAGCTGAGTGCAGTCCTGACGGCCTGGCGGTCCGGCACCCACCGATAGTCGGAGGGTCAACCGGCCGGACGGCCCGAAGGCCGGGCGGCGCCCCGCAGCACGGGGCACCGCAGGTCGAGCGGGCCCGAGCAGTGAGCGGGGCCCCGGGCGGTGATCACTGCCCGGGGCCCCGTCATCACGCCCATCCGGGGATCACGCCCCCGTGCCCTCCTCAGCCGCCGGGCCCGTCCCCGGCCCGCGCTGCGCAGTCAGGGCGCTCAGGGTCTCGTACGCGCCCTGGACGAAGCCCCGGCCGCGCGCGATCCGCGCGCCCGAGCGCGCCCCGGTCAGCACCGCCAGCCCGACCTGGGCCCGGGGGCTGAACCCGACGAAGGCGCTGCACCCCCGGGTCGACCCGGCGTGGAACACCAGTTCCTCGGCTCCGTCCGCCAGCTGCCGCTCCACCGGACCGACCAGGTCGCCGATGCCCTCGCCGTTGCCATTGCCGCCGCCGTCGCAGCCGGCGCCGCCACAAGCGCCGCCATCGCAATCGCCGGCGTCACCGCCGAACTGACCGGCCGACAGGCGCTGGGTCCAGCCAAGGCAGAGCCGGGTGCCGCCCCGGCGCCGCCCCACCCGCGGCCGTCGGACCTCGCCGAGCGCCGTCCGCAGCGCCGCCGCGTCGGTCCGTTCGGACAGCGGCACGGCGTCCAGCGACAGGTGCGCCTGCAGATAGCGGAGCATGTCGTCGGCGGTGGAGCGCAGGGCCGAGGCGCCCGGCAGGGCGGGCAGCCGGAAGGAGGGCACCCGGCGCCCCCGCCGGTAACCGGCGACGTCCTCCCGGCCGGGGCCGCAGGAGGTGTCCACCAGGCCGAGCGGCCCGCAGACCCGGGCGGCCAGCAGGTCGTCGTAGCGCTGCCCGGCCGCGTTGGCCAGCAACAGTCCGAGCAGCCCGCAGCCGAGGTTGGAGTAGCGCACCTGGGTGCCCGGGGTCCCCCGGACCGGGGTCCGGGGCAGCGCCCCGAGCAGGTGCGCCGGCCCGAACGTGGCGTACGGGCGGGTGAACCAGCGAGGGGCCGTGGCCGGCAGCAGGCCGACCGGCAGCCGGGGCAGGCCCGAGGTGTGGGTGGCCAGGTGGAGCAGGGTGATCGGCCGCTCCTGCGGGTAGCCGGGGACGGCGTTCGCGGGCAGGTAGCGGTCGATCGGGTCGTCGTAGCGGACCTCGCCGCGGGCGGCCATCTCGGCGAGCAGCAGCGCGGTGAAGGTCTTGGTCACGGATCCGAGCTCGAACCGGGTGTCGGCCCGGACGGGGTGGAGCCCGGAGCGGTCGGAGTGCCCGCGGCAGGCGACCGTCCGTTCGTCACCGCGGATCACCGCGACGGCGACGCCGCCGTCCGGACCGGCGGTGCGGAACAGCGGGCGGAGCAGCCGGTCGAGGTCGGCAGGGATCTCGGGGAGGTCCGGGGAATCGTCCGAGGGGAGGCCCGGGGAGCCCTCCGGCGGGGGCTCCGGACGATCCTCCGGGAGAAGTCCGGGGAGGAGTCCCGGGAGCGCGACCGACCGCGGCTCGGGGCCGTTCGGATCGGCGGGCTCACCGGATAAGAGGGGCGGTTGGGGCATGGTGGTGCCGCCACCGGGCATGGTCGTGCCTCCAGCAGGTACAGCGGGAACAGCGGGGTGGGAAGGGGGATGCGCACCGGCCCGAACCGGGCGGGCGCCTGCCACCGACCCTAGGGAGCCGTTCACCCGGCTGCACTCGGCCTGAGCCGTTCGGGTGCCGGTCCATTGCTCCTCGGGAGTGCAGAACCGCCCCACAGGGCTTAAGTCATTTGTAAGGACGATCCGGTGGTCACCCGAACGTCCCGCTAGACTGTTAAGGACGCATCAAGATCCTTGAGCAGGACTCGCGGGCGTCACAGGGCGCGCCGGGAAGTCTGGTCGGCAACTGCACCACCCGTGCAACCGTTGCCGCTCCCAGCCCCAGGAGGTCTCCGTGACCGACCAGCCGCCCGTCCACGAGCCGACGACCCGCCGCCGGCAGCTCCTCGGTCGGCTGTCGCTCCCCGAGCGCACCTACATCACCAACGCCCTGCGCACCGAGACGGTCGGCGGCGTGCTGCTGCTGGCCGCCGCCGTGGTGGCGCTGATCTGGGCGAACATCTGGCCGCACGGGTACGAGAGCCTGCTCGACTACAAGATCGGCCCGTCCGCCCCGCTGCACCTCGACCTCACCCTGGCCGACTGGGCCAAGGACGGCCTGCTGACGATCTTCTTCTTCGTGGCCGGCATCGAGCTCAAGCGCGAGTTCGTCGCGGGCGAGCTGCGCACTCCGAGTGCGGCCGCCCTCCCGGTGATCGCCGCGGTCTGCGGCGTCGCCCTGCCCGCGATTCTGTTCGCCGTGACCAACTCCGGCAGCGGCGGCCACCCCGGCGGCTGGGCCATCCCGACCGCCACCGACATCGCCTTCGCCCTCGGCGTGCTGGCCGTGGTCGGCAGTCACCTGCCCTCGGCGCTGCGCGCCTTCCTGCTCACCCTGGCCGTCGTCGACGACCTGATCGCGATCCTGATCATCGCGGTCTTCTACAGCTCCGGGATCAAGTTCTGGGCGCTCGGACTGGCCCTCGCCGGCCTGGTGCTGTTCTGGTTCCTGCACCGGCGCGGGGTGAAGGGCTGGTACCTGTTCGTGCCGCTGGCCGTCGTGGTCTGGGCACTGATGCACGAGAGCGGCATCCACGCCACGGTGGCGGGCGTCGCGATGGGCCTGATGCTGCGCTGCCACCGGGAGGGCGACGAGAAGCACTCCCCCGGCGAGCACATCGAGCACCTGGTCCGCCCGATCTCCGCCGGGCTGGCCGTCCCGGTGTTCGCACTGTTCGCGGCCGGGGTGTCGATCTCCGGCCCGGAGCTGCGCGAGGTGTTCACCCAGGCCACCCCGCTCGGCATCGTGATCGGGCTGCTGGTCGGCAAGACGGTGGGCATATTCGGCGGCACCTGGCTGGCCGCCCGGTTCACCCGGGCCGAGCTGAACCCCCAGCTCAAGTGGGCCGACCTGTTCGCCGTCTCGGTGCTCGCGGGAATCGGCTTCACCGTTTCGCTGCTGATCAGCGAACTGGCCTTCCCGCACGACCTGGCGCTCGCCACCCGCGCCAAGACGGCCGTCCTGGTCGGCTCGCTGCTCTGCGCGCTGGTCGCCACCGTGCTGCTCAAGCTGCGCAACCGGCACTACCGCGCACTGTGCGAGGAGGAGGACCGGGACGAGGACGGCGACGGCATCCCGGACGTCTACCAGCAGGACGACCCGGCCTGGCGGGCCCGGAGCACCGACGCGGCGGCGGCCGCCGAGGCCGCCCGGCAGTTGCCCGGCGAGGGACCGGCGGCCGGCCGCTGAGCCCCCGTGGGAATGCCGCCGACGGCCGTCCGGAGGTCCCCGAGCGACCGCTGGCGGTCTTCCCAGCAGCCTTCCGGTGGCCCTCCAGCGGCCTCCCAGGGGCCTTCCGAAGCCAGGACACGTCCCTCCGGCGGGGCCCCGGAGTGGTGTCCGACTGACCGGTAGGGGCATGATTCTGAGCTGTCGACAAACCGCTGACGCCTCCGGACCCCCCACCGGCCCCGGAAACCGCACCCCGCGCCGGCGTCACGCCGCAGCAGCCGCAGAGGAGAACCGCTGATGCCCGCAGGAGCCGCAGACCCGTCCAGCAACGGCCGGGCGCCCTACGAGGGCGAGCGTTCGGTGGGGCAGCTGTTCGCGGCGGCCACCGCCGATCTGAGCGCACTCGTGCACGACGAGATCGCCCTCGCCAAGTCCGAGATCAAGGCGGACGTCAAGCGCGGTGTCTCCGGCGGCGTCTCGGTCGGCGTCGCCCTCGTGGTGATCCTGTTCTCCGTCCCGATGCTGAGCGCCGCGTTCGCCTTCGGAATCCACGCGCTGGGCCTGTCGCTCGGTTGGTCCTTCCTCATCGTCGCGGGCGCCTACTGGGTGCTCGCCGCGGTGCTGTTCGTGGTGGCGAGGCGGTTCTTCAAGAAGATCCAGAAGCCCGAACGCACCATCGAGGGCGTCCACAGGACCGCCGAGGTGCTGAAGAACGCCCGGCCGCGTCCGGCCACCCAGGAGGAGATCGACCGGGGCCTGGGCCGCATCCCGTAACCCGCCCCGCGACTGACGTGCCCGGACCCGCCGACGGCGAGTGCCGGGCACGTGTCCTTCGCACGGATGTGACACGCTCTCGGTATGCCGCTCGACCACAAGCCCGCCACCGCGCAGCCGTCCGCCGTTTCCGGCCCCGACTCCGGCCCGGACGCCGACCCGGGGCCCGCCGGGGGCGCCCCCGCCCCCGGACGGTCCGACGAGGGTGCCGACGGCGCCGTCGGCGAAGCCTGGAGCATCCGGCGGTCCGGCCCCTGGACGCACCGCGACCTGGCGGCCAACGGCGCCCGCTTCCACATCACCGAGGTGGGTTCCGGCCCGCTGGTGCTGCTGGTGCACGGCTGGCCCGAGTACTGGTGGGCCTGGCGCCACCAACTGACCGCGCTGGCCGCGGCCGGCTACCGCGCGGTGGCGCTCGACCTGCGCGGCATCGGCGGCAGCGACCGCACCCCGCGCGGCTACGACCCGGGCAACCTGGCCCTGGACATCACCGGCGTGATCCGCTCGCTCGGCGAGCCCCGGGCGCACCTGGTCGGGCACGCCTCCGGCGGCACCCTGGCCTGGGTGGCGGCGGTGATGCGCCCGTCGGTGATCCGGAGCCTCACCGTGGTCTCCGCGGCACACCCCCGGGACCTCCGCCGGGCGCTGCTGACGGACCGCAAGCAGATGGCCGCCTTCGACCACGTGCTGGGCTTCCAGCGGCCGTGGATACCGGAACGCCGGCTGGTCGCGGACGACGCCGCGCTGGTGGGCCGTTACCTGGACGAGTGGACCGGCCCGAACAAGCTGGACGCGGCCGCCGTGCACGCGTACCGGCAGGCGATCCAGATCCCCAGCACCGCGCACTGCTCGATCGAGCCGTACCGCTGGCTGCTGCGCTCGATGGCGCGCCCGGACGGCATCCAGTTCGCCCGGCGGATGAAGAAGCCGATCACCGCGCCGACCCTGCACGTCCAGGGCGCCGCGGACCCGGTGCTGCTGTCGCACACCGCGCTGGGCGGCGGCGAGTACGTGGCGGCGCCGTACCGCTGGCGGCTGCTGCCGGGGGTGGGGCACTTCCCGCACGAGGAGGCGCCGGAGGAGTTCACCGCCGAGCTGCTGGACTGGGTCGGTCGCCACAAGGAGTGACTGTCCGGAGGAGCGCCGGGGTCGCCGGGGGGGTCGCCAGGGGGCGTGCGGAAGTCCCAACTCCCTTGACGTTGCGCTCATATGACATGCGCATGGGCGAATTTCGACAAACCCGGACGGTTACTCCCACCGGCCCAGGGGCATCCATTCCGGTATGACCTGGATGCCCGATCGCGGCGACGCCCCGCGCGGCCGACGCCACAACAGCCCCCAGCGCTCCGCACACCGCCCGGACTGGTCGGAGGACCTCGGCTTCGACGGCCTCGACCGCCGCCAGCGCGGAGCGCAGCGGCAGATGGGCATCCCGCGCATCCTCGGCCGGCGGGCCCGGTGGGTCGGCGCACGACTGCGGCGCGAGACCTGAGGCCTCGCGCCGCGTCGGTCGGCCGTTCGACGGCCGGTCAGTTCACGATCTGCGGTGACAGCGCGGTGAACCAGAGCAGGACGAAGGTCGCCACCGACATGATCGGCACCAGCACCTTGGTCTCGACGTTGTTGCCGCTGCGCTTGATCAGCACGATCTCGTAGCGCTCCTTGTGCGGCCACAGCAGTGGCGCGCCCTTCTTGGTCAGGCAGTCGCCCAGCAGGTGTGCCAGCGTGCCCAGCCCGACCGCGTACGGCAGCCAGCCGGGCGAGTTGGGCATCCAGGTGTTCATCCCGAAGGTGCCGAGCGCGGCCAGGCCGATGACGGTGATCCATGCCTCCGGGCCGTTGCTCGGCGGGCAGAGCCGCAGTGCCCGGACCGCCAGTGCCAGCAGGAAGAACGTCACCGTGAGGGTGAAGTAGCGGCCCAGGAAGGTGACGCCGGCCCAGGTGCCGCCGCCCATCAGCGCGACGAACAGCAGCGAGTGGGTGGCGTGCCGGTGCCCGCCGGAGGCCCAGGCCACGAAGCGGCAGAGCGCCTTGGAGATCGGGCCGAGGAAGTTGGCGATCGAACCGTCGTGGTGGTCGAGGTCCGGCAGCAGCGCGGCGCCCGCGCACAGCACCGTGCCCATCAGTATGTCGGCCGGCTGCAGCGTGGTGTGCAGCAGCAGCGGGGGCAGGAACGGGGCGGAGGCCGCGTACAGCATCGCCCCGCTCACCGCGTGCGAATGACCCATCATCGGACTGCCACGACCTCCGTACGGCTCACTCCAGGACGGCACCCCGGTTGAGCCGAACGGGTGAGCGCGGCCGAGGCTACCAGGGCGGGCTGACGGTACGACGGATCACGCACCGGCGGGCCCGGCGCGGCGTCAGAGCGCGCAGCCCTGGGTGTCCACCTTGGCGGTCGCGGCGCTGCCCGCCGTCACGTCGTCGCGCACCTCGGCCGAGGTCAGCACGTACCCGGTGTCGGCGCTGTCCAGGGACTTGGCGAAGACCACGCCGTACACCTGGCCGTCCGGGGTGAGCAGTGGGCCGCCGCTGTTGCCCTGGCGGACCAGCGAGCGCACCGCGTAGACGTCGCGCACCACCTGGCCGCGGTGGTAGATGTCCGGGCCGTTGGCCTGGATCCGGCCGCGGATGCGGGCGGGCTGGACGTTGAAGGCGCCGTTCTCGGGGAATCCGGCGACGATCGCGCTGTCGTTGGTCTTCGCCTCGCCGGCGAAGGTCAGCGCGGGCGCGTTCAGCTTGGGCACGTCCAGGACGGCGATGTCGCGCTGCCAGTCGTAGCGGACCACCGTGGCGTCGTACAGCTGGCCGACGCCGCCGATCTGCACGGTCGGCTCGTCGACGCCGCCGACCACGTGGGCGTTGGTCATCACCCGGTGCGGGGCGAAGACGAAGCCGCTGCCCTCCAGGGTCTTGCCGCAGGAGGTCGCGGCGCCGACCACCTTGACCAGGCTCTGCCTCGCCTTGGCCACCGCCGCGCTGTTGGCCAGCGCCGGGTCGGGGGTGTCGACCTGGGTGATCGGCTCGTGCTCGAAGGGGTTGAAGACCTGCGGGAAGCCGTTGCGGGCCAGCACCTTGGAGAAGTCGGAGAACCAGTTCGGCGCGTCGCCGGGCAGCGCGTTCTGGACACCGCCGAGGATCGCCGAGGACCGGACCTGCTTGGAGACCGTCGGCAGTGATGTCCCGGCCAGCGCGGAGCCGATCAGCCAGGCCACCAGCAGCATCGAGATCACGTTGACCACCGCGCCGCCGGACGCG
Source organism: Kitasatospora sp. NPDC036934 (assembly GCF_055608425.1). Lineage (NCBI taxonomy): Bacteria > Bacillati > Actinomycetota > Actinomycetes > Kitasatosporales > Streptomycetaceae > Kitasatospora > Kitasatospora sp. NPDC036934. Next base: position 266,457 of record NZ_JBVJQR010000012.1, read on the forward strand.
TCCAGCACCCGGGCCGGGCGGCGGTCGATGTGCCCGCGCAGCTTCCAGCCGTAGTGCGCGGTGACCGCCTGTCCGATCGCGGCGAAGACGATCACCACCACGACGGCCACCACCGAGGCCGTGGTGCCGGGGCTGAGGTGGTCGAGCAGCAGCGGCAGCAGCTGGACGGCCAGCAGGCCGCCGCCGAGGAAGCCGACGAGCGAGAGGACGCCCACCACGAAGCCCTGCCGGTAGCCCGAAACGGCGAATCCGACGGCGGCGAGGACCAGCAGCACATCCAGGACGTTCACTCCGACACCCTCCCACGCTTCGCGACCGTGCCGCGCCGACGGCCCGTCACGAGCCGGCGGCGTCGCCGCCCGGCAGGGCCCGGGAGTGCTCGAGGTCGCCCTGGACGAGTGCCAGCGCGTCATCCGAGAGGTCGACGACCCGGGACGGGTCCCAGGGGAGCTCCAGCCCGCTGTGGTGCAGCACCCGGTCGATCACCCCGGCGGTGAACCCCCATACCAGTCGCCCGGCGACCGCGAAGGCCGGCCCGACGTGCCCGGACGGGTGCCGCAGCCGGACCCGGTTCGCCGGGTCCGCCAGGTCGGCGATCGTCACCCGGAACACCGCGCCGGTCTCGCCCTGGTCCACCGGCCGCACCGGCGACTCCTCGCGCCACCAGCCCAGCACCGGGGTCACCACGAAGCTGCTCACCGGGATGTACAGCCGGGGCAGTTCGGCGAAGACCTGCACCCCGGCCGGGTCCAGACCGGTCTCCTCCCAGGCCTCGCGCAGCGCCGCCGCGACCGGGCCGGGACCGTCCGGGTCACCGTCCTCCGGATCCAGCGCGCCGCCCGGGAAGGACGGCTGGCCGGCGTGCGAGCGCAGCGACCGGGCCCGCTCGATCAGCAGCAGGTCCGGTCCGTCCGGGCCCTCGCCGAACAGCATCAGCACGGCCGCCGCCCGGCCGCCCTCGCGCGGCGGCAGGAAACGGCTCAGCTGCTCCGGCAGCACCCGCTCGGCCGCGTCCCGGACCGGCTCCAGCCAGTCCGGCAGGCCGTTCCGCTCGATGGCAGTCGTGCTCACGCCTCCACCCCCAGGTCCGCGACCCGCCCGTGGTGGGCCTCGGCGTCGGCGCGGGCCGCCGCCTCGCCGGGGAAGTCCGACGGCGGCTTCAGCCGCTGGCCGGGCTGGCCGCCCATCTCATACTTGAGCAGCTTGCGGGCCTTCTCCTGGTCCAGCTCGCCCTCCCCGTACGAGGGGCAGAGCGGCGCGATCGGGCAGGCCCCGCAGGCGGGCTTCTGGGAGTGGCAGATCCGGCGGCCGTGGAAGACCACGCGGTGCGAGAGCATCGTCCACTCCGACTTCGGGAAGATCTCGGCGACGGCCAGCTCGACCTTCACCGGGTCCTCCTCGGTCGTCCAGCCGAACCGCCGGGCCAGCCGCCCGAAGTGGGTGTCCACGGTGATCCCGGGGACGCCGAAGGCGTTGCCGAGCACGACGTTGGCGGTCTTGCGGCCGACCCCGGGCAGCGTCACCAGGTCGGCCAGCCGGCCCGGGACCTCACCCCCGAAGTCGTCGCGCAGGGCGGTCGACAGGCCGATCAGCGACTTCGCCTTGTTCCGGAAGAAGCCGGTCGGACGGATGATCTGCTCCAGCTCCTCCGGGTTCGCCGCCGCCATGTCCTCCGGCGTCGGGTACTTGGCGAACAGCGCCGGGGTGGTCTGGTTCACCCGCAGGTCGGTGGTCTGCGCCGACAGCACGGTGGCCACCAGAAGCTGGAACGGGTTCTCGAAGTCCAGCTCCGGGTGCGCGTACGGGTACAGCTCTGCCAGCTCACGGTTGATCCGCCGGGCCCGCCGCACCATCGCCAGGTGCGACTCCGGCTTCCTCGGCTTCACGGCCGGCTTGTTCGCCACCGGCTTGTTCGCCACCGGCTGCGTCGCCGCCGTCGTCTTCCCGACCGGCTTCTCCGCGGGCTGCTTCGGCGCCGTCGCCTTCCGGACCTTGCTCTCTGCCATGGACGAAGGCTACGCCGAGCGGCGGACCGCTTGGGGCCGATCAAGGAGGGAAAAACGCCCTGCCGGGGCGGCTGTTGTGCGAAGGGGGCGGTCCGGGTGGGGGGTGGTCACCGCGGGGGGCGGCCGATGGTGCCCTCGAGGGTGTTGAGGAGGCCGGCCAGGGCGTCGGCGAGGCGGGCCTGCTCGTCGGGAGTGAGGCCGGCGAGGAGAGCGCGGTCGTGGGCGACGAGTTCCTGGACCAGGCCGTCGACCAGCTCGCGGCCCGCGTCGGTGAGGGAGAGGTGGGCGACCCGGCGGTCGCGCTCGTCGGGGCGGCGGCTGACCAGGCCGCGCTCCTCCAGCAGGCGCAGACGCTTGGTGACGGCGGCGCCGGAGGCGAAGCTCTCGCGGGCCAGCTGGGTGGGCGTCAGCTCGCGGTCGACCCGGCGCAGGGCGCCGAGGATGTCGAACTCGGCGCGGGTGAGGCCGGTCCGGGTGAGCGGGTCAGGGGTCTGCTGGAGCAGTGCGGCGCAGCGGTTGATCCGGCCGAGGACGGCGATCGGGCCGGTGTCCAGGCCCGGGTAGGCACGCTCCCACTGGCGCAGCACACCTGCGACGACGTCCTCCACGTGTGCTGCTCCCGTTCCGCGACCGACCGTCCGGCTGTCCGTCGATCCTAGGGCCTGTACGGCAGGCCCTGGGCGGCGCGCGCTCCGGTCCCCCGCCGTTCCAGCAGGGCTGCCAGCAGGTGGTGGGCGTGGCGTTCGGTGTCGGCGGTGCGCTGGTGCGGGAGCGCGGGGCGGCGCCACTCGCCGGTGGCGGTGTCGGCGGCCTCGCGCAGTTCCAGCAGGGCGGTGGCCAGGCCGGTCCGGGCCGCGGCGGCCTCGGAGCCGGCGGTGGCGACGGTGGCGACGGCGGCCCGGGCCCGACGGGTGGCGGTCTCGGCCCCGGCCAGGGCGCGGGACAACCGGGTGGCGGTGCGGCGGTTGGTGACCAGCAGGCAGGCGGCGAGGCCGGTGAGCGCGCCCACGCAGGTGTCCAGCCAGCGGTCGGCGACCAGCGCCCGGGCGGGCTGGAGGCCGGCGAACTCCGTCATCATCAGGGCCATCGGGGTGACGAAGACGGTGGCCAGCCAGTAGCTGCGGGCGATCGTCGCCTCCGCGCCGACCTGGCAGAGCAGCCCGAGCGCGATCAGCGCCACCGGGCCCGAGTGCGCGACGGGCAGGAGGGCGGTGAACGCGGCGAGGCCGAGCAGGTTGCCCAGCACCCGCTGCAGTGCGCGCTGCCAGGACAGTGTGCTGTTGGCCTGGAACACCGAGGCCGCGGTGACCACCGCCCAGTACGGCCGCCCGACACCGAGCGCCAGCGAGAGCCACCCGGCCGCGGCGCAGCCGACCGCCACCCGCAGGCCGATCGGCAGCAGCTCGGAACCGGGTCGCAGCGCCCGGTGCGGTGCCGGGCGGGGGGCGGGCCGGTGGGCGCGCAGTTCGGCCGCCTCCGCCTCGGTGAGCTCCGGCAGCGGCAGCGGGCGACCCCGGCGCAGGTCGCGGGCCCAGGCCGAGTACCGCTCGGCGGCGGCCGGGTCGGCGGGCGCGGCCAGGGCCGACTCGGCGTGGACGAGCAGCCGCTCGGGTGCGTCGCCGAGGGCCGGCCACCGGGCCGGGGAGGACTGCCCGAGGCTCTGCCGGGCCGCGTCGACCGCGCCGACCAGGGCCGTCCGGGCGGCCGCATCCGGCGCACCGGGCACGGTGTGCGCCAGCCGGGCGGCGGCCTCCAGTGCGCGGGCGGTGGCGATCCGCTCGGGCCCGTACGGGCGCAGCAGCGCGGGGGCCATGCCGACCAGCCAGGCCAGTGCGGCGCCGAGCGCGGCGAGCGCCAGATGCGGGGGGAGGTCGGCGGGGCGCTGGGGGACGAAGGCGCAGCCGGCCGTGGTGAAGGTGATGATCAGGCTGCCGGGCGGGCCGATCCGGGCGGCGTCGCAGCCCAGTTTGTGCAGCGCGGCGAGCCCGGCGGCCACCGCGACCAGGGTGACGGCGTCGCGGGTCAGCGCGGCGGCGGTGAGGGCGGCGGCGGTGCTGAGCAGGGTGCCGAGCAGGACGCAGGCCAGGGTGCGGGCCCGGGCGCGGTAGGGCAGGCCGTGTCCGTACAGCGCGCCGAGTCCGCCGGCCGAGGTGTATAGCGCGAGGTCGAGCCGGCCGAGGGCGAGCAGGGTGAGGTTGAGGGTGCCGAGGGTCACCACGGCACTGAGGGCGGGCTTGTGCCAGCTGTCGCCGGGCGGGCCGACCCGGAGTGCCTGTCGGAACTGGGCGATTGTGGCCATGCAAAAAAGATTAGCAGGTAATTTACCTGTAAAACATATGCCCACGGGGCGGGCGCCGGAGGCCGTCGTCAGCGCCCTCGGAGGCCGTCGGAAGAAATCTCCGGCCGGAGCGATGAGTTCTGCGGCGAGCCCCGGTCTACCCCTGCGTCCGACTCGTCCGACTCTTCCGACCGAAGGAACACCCCATGAGCACCGTGGTCTCCACCGACGGCACCACCATCGCCTGCACCGTCACCGGCTCCGGCCCGGCCGTCGTCCTGGTGGACGGGGCGATCGGCCACCGCGGCTTCGACCCGGGCGTCGCCGTCTCCGAGCGGCTCTCGGCCCACCACACCGTGTGGGCCTACGACCGGCGCGGCCGCGGCGGCAGCGGGGACACCGCGCCGTTCGCCGTCGAGCGCGAGATCGAGGACCTGGCGGCCGTGATCACGGCGGCCGGCGGCTCGGCCGCGGTCTTCGGCATCTCCTCGGGCGCCGCGCTCGCCCTGCGGGCCGCGGCGGCGGGCGTCGGGATGAGCCGACTCGCCGTCTACGAGCCGCCGTTCAGCACCGAGGAGGGGCGGAGGGAGCAGTTCGTCGGGTACGTCGCCGAGTTGGAGGCGGCGATCGCCGAGGGACGGCGCGGGGACGCCGTCGCGGCCTTCATGACCTTCGTCGGGATGCCCGGCGAGATGGTGGAGGGGATGCGCTCCGCCCCGGTGTGGCCGGTGTTCGAGGCGGTCGCGCCGACCCTGGCGTACGACGCGGAGGCGCTCGGCGGGCGGACCGGCGGCACGGTGCCGACCGAGCTGCTGGCCACGGTCGCCGTGCCCACCCTGGTCCTGGACGGCGGCGCCAGCCCGGAGCTGCTGCGGGCGCCCACCCGCGCGGTGGCCGGGGCCGTGCCGGGCGCCGAGTACCGGACGCTGGCCGACCAGACCCACGAGGTGGCGCCCGAGGTGCTGGTGCCGGAGCTGCTGAGATTCTTCGCCTGAGCCGGCTGAGCCGGCTGATCCGGGGCCGGGGACTCCGCGGACCTCCATCCGCCGGCGCGCTCCGGGGCCTGTCCGGCAAGCTCCGCCGGACACGCCCTAGTCTTCCGAACGTCTGACGATCGGAGAAAGAGGAAGCATGGACGGGGACTTCAAGGACTTCGCGGACATTCCCACCACCACCGTGGCCGACGTCCTGGGCCGCGCGCAGGTCATGGACATCGGCCTGCGCCCGCTCTGGGCGGGCATGCCCCGGGTCGCCGGACCGGCCTTCACCGTGCAGTGCCCGCCCGGCGACAACCTGATGCTGCACGCCGCGATCTACCGGGCCGAGCCCGGCTCGGTGATCGTGGTGGAGTCCGGCGACCTGGACCACGCGCTGGCCGGCGGCAACGTCTGTGCCGTGGCCCAGCGCCGGGGCGTCGCCGCCTTCGTGGCGGACGGCCTGATCCGGGACCTCGCCGAGGTACGGGAACTGGGCTTCCCGGTGGTCGCCCGGGGCGTCATCCCGATCCCCGGGGCGAAGAAGCAACTGGGCAGCCACGGCGCCCCGGTGCGCTGCGGCGGCGTGCTGGTGGCGCCCGGCGACATCGTGGTGGCCGACGAGGAGGGCGTCGTGGTGGTGCCCGCCGCCGAGCGGGCGAGCGCCCTGGCGGCGGCCCGGGCGAAGCTGGCCAAGGAGGCCGCCGAGACCCTGGACGACTGGGAGGCCGCCCACCACGCCCGGATCGAGCAGAGCCTCGCCGAGCTGGGCTTCACCGGCTAAGCCGGATCCGCAGGGCCGCAGGGCCGCAGGGCCGCAGGGCCGCAGGGCGATCAGTACAGTCCGTTCAGCTCCCCGAAGCCGAGCGCGCCGTCGAGCTCGGTCAGCGTCCCGGCGCCGAGCAGTTCGACGGCGGCCCGGTGGGCCGTGGTGTACGCGGCCTGGGCCAGGCCGGTGCCGACGCTGACTCGCCGCACCCCCGCGGCGGCGAGTTCGGCGACGGTCGGCCCGCCCGCTCCGGCCATCGCGTTCACCGGCAGCGGGGAGCGCCGGCACAGCTCGGTGAGGGCGTCGAGGTCCAGCAGCCCGGGGACGAACAGGCCGTCGGCGCCCGCCTCGGCGTAGGCCTCGGCCCGGGCCAGGACGTCGTCCAGCCCGCCGAGCCCGAACAGGAAGACGTCGGTACGGGCGTTGACCAGCAGTTCGGGGAGCCCCGCCGCCGCGGCCGCCGTCCGGGCCGCGAGCAGCCGTCCGGCCTGCTCGGCCACTGGGAACAGCGGCCCGCCGACGGTCGTGGAGTCCTCCAGGTTGACCCCGGCCACGCCGGCGCCGACCAGCTCGGTGACGGTCGCGGCCACGTCGGCGGGCAGCGGCCCGTACCCGCCCTCGGCGTCGACCGTGACCGGCAGGTCCACCGCGGCGACGACCCGGCGGGCCGCCGCGACCGCCGCCGCCCGGTCCATCCGCTGCCCGTCGCCGTGCCCGAGCGACCAGGAGACGCCGCCGCTCGTGGTGGCGATCGCCCGGGCGCCGGCCGAGGCGATCACCGCGGCGCTGCCCGCGTCCCAGGCGTTGGGCAGGACGAGCACGCCCTCCGAGAGGAGCTCGCGCAGCCGCAGTGCCCGCTCGCGGGCCTCGGGGGTGGTGGACATGACGGGTCACCGGCTTTCGTACGGATCGGTGGGGACGCAGGCATCCTGCGCCCCGCCGCCGGCCGGCCGCCAGTGTTTAAGCTGGGGCCGAATCTTCTCCAGGAGGGGTGCAGATGCGGACGGAACTCCACTTCTCCGCGCAGGACTTGGCGCTGACCCGGTTCGCCGTCAGCCCGATGCAGGAGGTGGTGACCAGCCTGCGCGCCCTCGCCCACTCCCCCGCCCCGGCGCTGCACCGCCGCTGGGCCGGGCAGGTCCGCGAGCGGCTGGCCGCCGCCGGGCTGGACCGGGGCCGGCTGGCCGCGATGGTCCCGCCCGACGGCCACCTACCCGACTTCCTCAACCCCGCCCCGGCCGGCTTCTCCCCCACCCTCGCCGAGGAGCTGGCCGCGATCGCCGCGTCCGGCGCCGGGCAGGTGCGGTCCGATCTCGACATCGTGGCCGCCGAGGCGGGCGGCCGGCTCCCGGCCGTCCTGGCGCCGCTGTACCGCGACCCGGACGGCCAGCTGCCCCGGCTGGCCGCCGAGATCGAGGCGTACTGGGAGCTGGCGCTCGCGCCGTACTGGGCCCGGATCCGGACACTGCTGGCCGCGGACGTCTTCCACCGCTCCCGGCAGGCCGCCGAGCACGGCACCGCGCGGATGCTGGACGAACTGCACGAGACGGTCCGCTGGGACGGCACCGCGCTGCGGCTGGAGCGCCGGCACTGCGCCGTGGCCCGGCTGACCGCCGGTTCCGGACTGCTGCTCCTGCCCTCGGCCTTCGCCTGGCCACGGGTGCTCACCCGGGTGCTGCCGCCCGAGCCGCCGCAGCTGATCTACCCGGCGCGCGGCACGGCCGTGCTCTGGGAGGAGCGCCCCGGCTCGGCCGCGCGCACCGATGCGCTGGCCGCCGTCCTCGGCCGCTCCCGGGCCCGGCTGCTGGCCGAGCTGGACTCCCCGGCCTCGACCACCGAGCTGGCCGGCCGGACCGGGCTCTCCCCGGCGGCCGTCTCCCAACACCTCGCCGCCCTGCGGGCGGCGGGCCTGACCAGTGCCCACCGGGCCGGGCACGCAGTCCTCTCGGCCCGCACCGCGGTGGGCGACTCCCTGTTCGCTCCGCACGGACAGACGTTCGAGAAAGCAGTGGTCGCCGGGCACCCCGCCCCGTGACCCGCCGGTACGAATGGCCCCGCACCGCACACCCGGACACACCCCCTCCTCATATGATCGGAGCGACATGCGCCATGCTTGGTGATGCAGAACACTGAACGAAACTTGCGCCGGACGGCCCACCCGCCGGACGGCCGAGAAGGAGGAAGCACGTGGACGACGTTCTGCGGCGCGCCGCACTCTTCGCGGCACTCGACGACGAACAGGCCGGCGAGCTGCGCGCTTCCATGACCGAGGTCACCCTCGCCCGTGGTGAGTCGCTGTTCCACGAGGGCGACCCGGGCGACCGGCTGTACGTCGTCGCCGAGGGCAAGGTCAAGCTGCACCGCGCCTCCCCGGACGGCCGCGAGAACATGCTGGCCGTGCTCGGCCCCAGCGAGATGATCGGCGAGCTGTCGCTGTTCGACCCGGGCCCGCGCACCGCCACCGCCAGCGCGCTGACCGAGGTCAAGCTGCTCGGCCTCGGCCACGGCGACCTGCAGCCCTGGCTGCACGCCCGCCCCGAGGTGTCCATCGCGCTGCTCCGGGCCATCGCCCGCCGACTGCGCCGGACCAACGACGTGATGTCCGACCTGGTCTTCTCCGACGTGCCCGGGCGCGTCGCCAAGGCCCTGCTGGACCTCTCCCGCCGCTTCGGCGTGCAGTCCGAGGAGGGCATCCACGTCGCCCACGACCTCACCCAGGAGGAGCTGGCCCAGCTGGTCGGCGCCTCCCGCGAGACCGTCAACAAGGCGCTCGCCGACTTCGCCGGCCGCGGCTGGCTGAAGCTGGAGGCCCGCGCGGTGGTCCTGATGGACGTCGAGCGACTGTCCCGCCGCTCGCGCTGACGCCGTACGAACGCCGGAGGGCCCGTCGCGATCACCGCGACGGGCCCTCCGGCATGCGTGCGTCAGTCCTGGTCCGGGATCAACCCGTGCTCCGTCAGGTACTCCAGCTGGGCCCGCACCGACAGCTCGGCGGCCGGCCAGAGCGCCCGGTCCACGTCGGCGTAGACCCGGGCGACCACCTCGGCGGCCGTCCGGCAACCCGCCTCCACCGCGGTCTCCACCTGGGCGAGCCGGGTGGCCCGGTGGGCCAGGTAGTAGTCGACGGCGCCGAGCGCGTCCGCGAGCACCGGGCCGTGGCCGGGCAGCACCGTCCGCACACCGTGCGCGGAGGCCATCGTGTGCAGGTGGCGCAGCGAGTCCAGGTAGTCCCCGAGCCGGCCGTCGGGGTGGGCGACCATCGTGGTGCCGCGGCCGAGCACGGTGTCCCCGGTGAGGACCGCGCCGTCGTCCGGCAGGTGGAAGGTCAGCGAGTCCGAGGTGTGGCCAGGAGTGGCGACCACCCGGAGGTCGAGGCCGCCGACGTCCAGGCGCTGACCGCCCACCAGGCCCTCGGAGCCCAGCCGGTGCGCCGGGTCCAGGGCCCGCACCTCGCTGCCGGTCAGCTCGGCGAAGCGGGCCGCGCCCTCGGAGTGGTCCGCGTGGCCGTGGGTCAGCAGGGTCAGCGCGATCCGCTTGCCGCGCTCCTCGGCCAGCTCGACCACCCGGCGCAGGTGGCCCTCGTGCAGCGGGCCCGGGTCGATCACCACCGCGAGGTCCGAGCCGGGCTCGGAGAGCAGCCAGGTGTTGGTGCCGTCCAGCGTCATCGGCGACGGGTTCGGCGCGAGCACGCACAACGCCCGGGGAGTTGCCTCGCCGCCGACCACGGCGGCGGGATCGCCCGGCAGGAATCCGCTCATGCTCCTACCTCGCTGCGCTCGATGGTTCGCGCGCTCCGCTCACTCACCGGCCGCGCTCGCCGTCACGGTGCAGGGCCCGCAGGGGCAGGGCCCGAACGAGGGCGCGCTGGGCGACCTCGGCGAACGGGACCGGACCGTCGCAGGCGGGGGAACGGCGGATCAGTCGGCGGGCGGGCAGCTCGGGGGCCGTCCGGCGAGCCACGGCGTTGTGGTCCATCGGGTGTCGGTCCTTCCTGGTCGGCGTTGCCGTGTGACGGCGGAGTGGGATGCGGAGTGGGATGCGGTCGTGGGGGTCAGGATTCCTCGGCGGGGAACTCCCCGTCGATGGTCAGTTCGTCGTACCCGGGCCAGCGGACCGTCATCCGGTCGCCGCGGACCTCGGCCCGGCCCAGCACCGGCTCCAGCACCCGGTCGGCGGCCGCGGCCAGCGCCTCGGCGGCCGACCGGACGTGCGACAGCTCGCGCAGCACCGTCACCGTCGGCGGCAGCATGCCGAACCGGCCCTCCCGGTGGCCCCGGACCGCCTCGGCGGGCGTCAGCCAGGCGACCCGGTCGGCCTCGCCGACCTCCAGGGCCGCGCGCTGGCCGGCCGGCAGGGCAGCCACGAAGAACCAGGTGTCGTAGCGCCGCGCCTCGAATTCCGGGGTGATCCAGCGGGCCCAGCCGCCCAGCAGGTCACTGCGCAGCACCAGGCCGTGGTCCCGCAGGAACTCGGCGAAGGACAGCTCGTGCGCCTCCAGCGCGGCCCGCTCCGCGGACCAGTCGCGCGGCGCGGCGACGCTCCGCGCGTCCGGGCCGGCCAGCAGCACGCCGGCCTCCTCGAAGGTCTCCCGCACGGCGGCGCACACCACCGCCCGCGCCGTCCGGGCGTCCACCCCGAGCCGCTGCGCCCACTCCTCGGGCGACGGCCCGGCCCAGCCGGGCTCGACCTCGGCATCGCGCGGGTCCACCCCGCCGCCCGGGTAGGCGTACATCCCCGCCGCGAAGGCCATCGAGGTGCGACGGCGCAGCAGGTAGGCCTCCGGCCCGTCGGCGCAGTCGCGCAGCAGCACGACCGTCGCGGCGGGCTTGGCCAGCGCCGGGGTGAGCAGGCCGGAGTCGACCGCCCGGATCAGGGCGGGCCAACCGGGCGGCATCGGGAGCGTCGTTGCTCGATGGTCCATGCCCGGATGCTAAGCGCACGAAGGCGGGGTTGGACAGGCCCGACCCCGCCTTCGCGATCACACTCAGACGTTCTTGACGCGCACCTGGATCTCGACCTCGACCGGGGCGTCCAGCGGCAGCACCGCGACGCCGACCGCGCTGCGGGCGTGCACACCGGCCTCGCCCAGCACCTTGCCGAGCAGCTCACTGGCGCCGTTGATGACGCCGGGCTGGCCGGTGAAGTCGGGGGCGGAGGCGACGAAGCCGACGACCTTCACGACCTGCTCGATCCGGTCCAGGTCGCCGATCACCGACTTCACGGCGGCCAGGGCGTTCAGCGCGCAGGTCTGCGCGAGCTCCTTGGCCTCCTCCGGGGACACCTCGGCGCCGACCTTGCCGGTGCTCGGCAGCTTGCCGCCGACGACCGGCAGCTGGCCGGAGGTGAACACGAACTCACCGGACCGCACGGCCGGCACGTACGCGGCGACCGGGGCGGCCACAGGCGGCAGGGTCAGGCCCAGCTCGGCGAGGAGCGACTCGACCTGGCTCATGCGTTCTTCTCCCGCTTGAAGTAGGCCACCAGCTGCTCCGGGTTCGGGCCGGGCACGACCTGGACGAGCTCCCAGCCGTCCTCGCCGAAGTTGTCCAGGATCTGCTTGGTGGCGTGCACGAGCAGGGGCGCCGTCATGTATTCCCACTTGGTCATGGCCAGACTCTAGACGAGCCGTCCCGGCGATCGCCGCCGCCCGTCGCCCCGCGTGTGAGGTGGGACACAAAGGGGGCATGATTCAGTCCTGGTACCCCGGGTGCTCCGGGCATCGGGCGTGCTCCCTGGTTACCCTCGCGAGAGGGCATCCTCGCGCGGGGGCACCCCCGTGGAGGGGCGTCCGCACGGAGGGGCACCCTCATGGAGGGGCATCCCCTGCGCGATCGGGCGCCCCCGGCTGGGGCGCCCCGCGGGAGGGGACGCCCATAGGGACGGAGACGGACGGAGACGCAGCGTGGCACGCACCCCCGGCCAGGCGGCCCGGCGCGACCCCGACTGGGAGGGGGTCCGGCTGCACGTGGTCAGCGGCAAGGGCGGCACCGGGAAGACCACGCTGGCCGCCGCGCTGGCCCTGGCCCTGGCCGCCGAGGGCGGGCGGGTGCTGCTGATCGAGGTCGAGGGACGGCAGGGCATCGCCGAGCTGTTCGGGATCGCCGCGCTCCCGTACGAGGAGCGCCGGATCGCCTCTGTCTCCCGCCCCCAGCTGGGGCTGCCGGCCGGGGAGGGCGGGCCCGGCGAGGTCCTCGCGCTGGCGATCGACACCGAGCAGGCACTGCTCGAGTACCTGGAGATGTTCTACAAGCTCGGCCGGGCCGGCAAGGCGCTGCAGAAGGTCGGCTTCGTCGACTTCGCCACCACCATCGCCCCCGGCGTGCGGGACGTCCTGCTCACCGGCAAGGCCTGCGAGGCGGCCCGCCGCAAGGGCTCGGACGGGCGGCGCCGGTACGACGCGGTGGTGATGGACGCCCCGCCGACCGGGCGGATCACCCGGTTCCTGAACGTCAACTCCGAGGTCGCCGGGCTGGCCCGGATCGGCCCGATACACACCCAGGCGCAGGCGGTGATGCGGGTGCTGCGGTCCCCGGAGACCGCCGTGCACCTGGTCACCCTGCTGGAGGAGATGCCGGTGCAGGAGACGGTCGACGGCATCGCGGAGCTGCGCGAGGCGAAACTGCCGGTGGGCGGGGTGATGGTCAACATGGTCCGACCGCCGTTGCTGGACGCGGCCGCGGTCGCCGCCGTGGACGGGGACCACCGGGAGGAGGTGGCCCTGGCCCTCGGCGAGGCCGGTCTGGGGGGCCGCTCGCGCAAGGCGGAGACGGTCAGGACGGCGGTGGAGCCACTGCTCGACCCGCTGTTGGAGCAGGCCAGGGAGCACGCCGAGCGGGTCGAGCTGGAGCGCGAACAGCGCGCCGACCTGCAGCAGTTGCGGCTCCCGACGTACGAACTCCCTTTGCTGGGCGAGGGCGTGGACCTCGGCGGGCTGTACCGGCTGGCGGGCGAACTGAAGCGGCAGGGGGCGGCGTGACTCCGGCGAACGGCGGTACGGCTTCGGCGAAGGGCGGGACCTCGGCGAAGGGCGGGACTTCGGCGAACGGCGGGACTTCGGCGAACGGCGGGGTGCGGGGCACCGGCAGCCGGCTCGCGGTGGACGAGCTGATCGACAGCCCGAAGACCAGGATCATCGTCTGCTGCGGCTCCGGCGGCGTCGGCAAGACCACCACCGCCGCGGCGATCGGCCTGCGGGCCGCCGAACGCGGCCGCAAGGTCGTGGTGCTGACCATCGACCCGGCCCGACGGCTCGCCCAGTCGATGGGCCTGACCGAGCTGGACAACACCCCCCGGGTGGTCAAGGACGTCGCGGGGGACGGCCGGCTCCACGCCATGATGCTCGACATGAAGCGGACCTTCGACGAGGTCGTGCTGGCCCACGCCGAGCCCGAACGGGCCAAGGCGATCATGGAGAACCCCTTCTACCAGTCCCTGTCGGCCGGCTTCGCGGGCACCCAGGAGTACATGGCGATGGAGAAGCTCGGACAGCTGCGCGCCGCCGAGGAGTGGGACCTCATCGTCGTGGACACCCCGCCGTCCCGCTCGGCGCTGGACTTCCTGGACGCCCCCAACCGGCTCGGGTCCTTCCTGGACGGCCGGGTGATCCGCATCCTGACCGCGCCGGCCAAGGTCGGCGGCCGCAGCGCGATGCGCTTCCTCAACGCCGGGATGGGCCTGCTCACCGGCGCCCTGGGCAAGATCTTCGGCGCCCAGCTGCTCACCGACGTGCAGACCTTCGTCAGCGCGATGGACTCGATGTTCGGCGGTTTCCGGGAGCGCGCCGACCGCACCTACCAGCTACTGAAGGCACCCGGCACGGCGTTCCTGGTGGTGGCGGCGCCGGAACGGGACGCGCTGCGCGAGGCGGCGTACTTCGTCGACCGGCTCGCCGCGGACCGGATGCCGCTGGCCGGGCTGGTGCTCAACCGGGTGCACAGCACGGGAGCGCCGCAGCTCACCGCGGAGCGTGCACTGGCGGCCGCCGAGGCGCTGGAGGAGAACGGCTCGGAGCACTCCTCGCCCGAGGCGGAGCTGCTCGCGGCCGGCCTGCTGCGACTGCACGCCGAGCGGATGCAGATCATGGGGCGCGAGCGGCGCACCCGGGACCGCTTCGTCTCGGTGTACCCGGACGTGCCGATCGTGGAGGTGGCGGCGCTGCCCGGCGACGTGCACGACCTGGACGGTCTGCGGGCCATCGGGGACCGGCTCAACGGCGCGGTGTAGTCCCGGCCGGAGCGGCGCGGCCGGGCTCAGCCCGCCTGGGCGTAGTCCGTCAGTATCACGCCGGTCGCGAGCGACTCCTCGTACTCGGTGCGGGCCGTCTCCAGCAGCCTCCGCCAGGACATGACCGTCGGGCGGCGGCGCAGCAGCGCACGGCGCTCGCGCTCCGTCATCCCGCCCCAGACCCCGAACTCCACCCGGTTGTCCAGCGCGTCCGCGAGGCACTCCGTCCGGACGGGGCAGCCGCTGCACACCGCCTTCGCCCGGTTCTGTGCGGCCCCCTGGACGAACAGTTCGTCCGGATCACTCGTGCGGCAGGCGGCCTGCGCACTCCAGTCGTCAACCCAGCCCATGCCGGCGCCGTCCTCTCCCGATGATTCGAGGCTCCCCCACGGCGGCAACGGCATATTCACCGTTGCCAGTTGAGGACGTTACGGAAGAAGGAGAACTTGCAACAGCCCCTTCGGGCTCAATCTCGAATGACCCAATCGGACTATGGGTATCGGTCATCTCACTCGTTGGAGTGATCGCAGGTCGCGGGCCTTGCCAGCCGCGAAGCCCCCACTCTCGCCACAGGCGCCGTCACGGAGCGCAACCGTTCACTCGAACACAGCCGACCCCGACCGCCTCAAAACCCGCACAATGGTGGGCAATTCGGGCAACTCTCCGCACCCACAAGAGTGAACGATGTTGACGCACCGAAGCTGTCGCAAGCTTGTGACAAGCCTAGGCGAACACCTGCCCCGATGTGCGGGAATCGGGGACGTAGGGTTCTCCTCATGGCACCGAAGCGCCCACAGGCATCCCAGCCCCCAGGCAGTCCCGGAGCTCCGCGCCGGAAGAGCAGCGGATCACCGATGGACCACGTCGGCAACGGCGTGAAGTTCCTGGGCGTCAGCGTGCTCTCCGGAGTCCTGCTGGCGGGCCTCGCCCTGCCGGCCGTCGGCGCCATGGGGCTGACCGCCAAGGACACGGCGGAGAGCTTCCAGAACATCCCCGACGATTTCAAGACGCCACCGCTCACCCAGGCCACCCAGATCTTCGACGCCAAGGGCGGGCTGATCGCCAAGGTCTACGAGCGCGACCGCACCGTCCTCACCGCCGACCAGATGTCGCCGTACATGCGGAAGGCCCAGGTCGACATCGAGGACGCCCGGTTCTACGAGCACGGCGCCGTCGACCTCAAGGGCATCCTGCGCGCGGTCGGCAAGAACGCCGAGAGCGGCTCCGCCTCCCAGGGCGCCTCCACCCTGACCCAGCAGTACGTGAAGAACGTCAACGTGGAGAAGGCCGGCGACGACCAGGCCGCCGTCCTGGAGGCCCAGCGCAAGACCCTGGGCCGCAAGATCCAGGAGCTCAAGGTCGCGATCAAGCTGGAGGAGGACCTGACCAAGGATCAGATCCTCACCAACTACCTCAACATCACGTTCTACGGCCACCAGGCCTACGGGATCGAGGCCGCGTCCCAGCGCTACTTCAGCAAGAGCAACAAGGACCTGACCATCGCCGAGGCCGCCACCCTGGCCGGGCTGGTCCAGAACCCGTCGCAGTACGACCCGGTGCGCTACCCCGACAACACGATCAAGCGCCGCAACGTCGTCATCGACAAGATGCTCGAGAACAAGCACATCACCGCCGACCAGGCGAAGGAGGCGAAGGCCGCCCCGCTGGGTCTGAAGTACAAGGACCCGCAGAACGGCTGCATCACCGCCCAGGCCGGCATGGGCTTCTTCTGCGACTACGTCCGCCACGTGGTCAAGCAGGACCCGGCCTTCGGCAAGACCGCCGACGACCGGAAGAAGCTGTGGGACACCGGCGGTCTGAACATCTACACCACGCTGGACCCGGACAAGCAGGCCGCCGCCCAGAACGCCGTCACCAAGAAGGTCAACGTGACCGACCAGGTGTCGGCCGCGGCGACCATGATGGAGCCCGGCACCGGCAAGATCCTGGCGATGGCCCAGACCCGCCCGTACGGCCTGGACCCGAACAAGAACCAGACCGTCGTCAACCTCAACGTCGACGCCTCGATGGGCGGCGGCAACGGCTTCCAGACCGGTTCGACCTTCAAGCCGATCCTCGCCGCGGCGGCGCTGGAAGCGGGCATGTCGAACACCCAGTCGTTCCCGTCCGAGAACAAGATCGACTACCCCCAGATGTCGACCTGCAACGGCACCTGGAAGAACACCGACAAGCCCAAGGCCACGGTGAAGAACGAGTCGACCGGCGAGGTCGGTCCGTACGAGCTCAAGCAGGCCATGGCCCTCTCGGTCAACACCTACTTCGTGGAGATGGAGCAGCAGGTCGGCCTCTGCGCGATGAAGCAGATGGCGAACAAGCTGGGCATCACCCAGTCCGCGAAGGGCGACCAGTTCCAGGAGGTGCCCTCGATGGTCCTCGGCACCCTGGAGCTCTCCCCGCTGACCATGGCGAACGTCTACGCGACCTTCGCCGCCCGCGGCAAGTACTGCACCCCGATCGCGATCAACAAGATCACCACGGTGGACGGCAAGGACCTCAAGGTCCCGCAGTCGCAGTGCAACCAGGTCTTCTCCGAGCAGACCGCGGACTCGGTCAACACCGTCCTGCTCAACGTGACCGAGAAGGGCACCGCCGCCGCCCTCGGCCTGGACGACGGCCGCAAGATCGCCGGCAAGACCGGTACCACCGACGAGAAGAAGGCCGCCTGGTTCGACGGCTACACCCCGTCGCTGGCCACCGCGGTCTGGCTCGGCGGCCCGGCCGGCGGCGTCAAGATGAAGAACATCAACATCGGCGGAAAGCACTTCGACGAGGTGTTCGGCGCCGACGGCCCCGGCCCGATCTGGCAGATGGCCATGAACCAGGCGCTCAAGGGCACGCCGCTGGAGCCCATCCAGACCACCAACATCCCGGACCCGCAGCCGGCCGCTCCCCCCGCGGGCGCCACCCCGCCGGCCGACCCCAACGCCCCGCAGCAGCCGGCCGGCCAGAACCCGCCGCCGCCCGCACCGGGCAACGGGAACGGCGGCCCCGGTGGGGTGATAGGAGGAGGGTTCACCCTCCCGCCCGGCATGATCGGCGGGGGCGGGAACGGCAACGGCGGCAAGCACGGCGGCGGCAACGGCTGACCTGACCCGGTCGGTCCTCCGAGCTCGCACAACGACGCTCGCACCACGGCGAAGGGGCGCCTTCCGGATCTTCCGGGGGCGCCCCTTCGGCGTGTTCACGCGTGCCGTTTCACACCTACGGCTCAGAGCTCAGAGCAGCGCGGCCTTCACCGCGGCAGCCACCCGGCCGCCCTCGGCCAGGCCGTCCACCTTCGGCTTCACCAGCTTCATCACGGCGCCCATCGCCTGCGGGCCGCTCGCCCCGCTCTCGGCCACGGCGGCGGCCACGATCGCGGCCAGCTCCTCGTCCGAGAGCTGCTTCGGCAGGTAGGCCGCCAGCACCTCGCCCTCGGCGCGCTCGCGCGCGGCCTGGTCGACCCGGCCGCCGGTGTCGAAGGCCTCGGCCGCCTCGCGGCGCTTCTTCGCCTCGCGGGTGATCACCTTCAGCACCTCGGCGTCGGACAGCTCGCGCTTCTGCTTGCCCGCCACCTCCTCGCTGGTGACGGCGGACAGCGTGAGCCGGATGGTGGACGAGCGCAGCTCGTCCCGGTCCTTGATGGCAGCCGTGAGGTCCTGGTGCAGCTGATCCTTGAGCGTCGTCATGGCCATGAGTCTCCCACCTGGGGCGTTCCGTCGCTTGCCATTAACCTTCGACCGCCACGACCTCCACGACCTCCACGACCTCCACTGCCCGGATCCGTAACCACTTATCCTGGTTACGTGACCGATGGAGACGGCGCACCGGAAGCCCCGACCGGCCTGGTCCTCACCACCCCCGGCGGCAGCCGCTTCCACTTCGACGCCGGCGCCCTCTGCCTCGAACTGCTCACCACCGGCGGCCCCGGCGACCACGCCCCGTACGAGGCGCTGCACCACCCGGCCGACCTCACCGGCTGGCTCCCCCGCTCCCGGCTGCGCCTGCCCGCCGGCACCGTACGGATCACCGCCGAACACCTCGCCGCCGCCCGCACCCTGCGCGACGCCCTCTGGCGCCTCGCCGCCGCCCGCGCCCGCGGCCGGACCGGCACCCCCGAGGACCGCGCCACCCTCAACCGGACCGCCGCCCACCCCCCGCTCGTCCCCCGGATCGCCTCGGACGGCACCCCCGGCGCCCCGCCGCCCGCCGACGGGGCCCAGCTGGTCTCCACCCTCGCCCGGGACGCCATCGCCCTACTCACCGGCCCGTACGCGGACCGGATCCGGGAATGCGGCGCCAACGACTGCCGACTGATCTTCGTCGACACCTCCCGACCCGGACGGCGCCGCTGGTGCTCCATGGAACGCTGCGGCAACCGCCACAAGGTCCGGGCCCTGCGCGCCCGGCGGGAGACCGGGCAGCCCCCGCCCGCGCCGACCCCGGAGACCGCGCCCACGGCGGCCGACCGACCGTTCACCACCTGATCCACCGTCTGAGAGCATGGGCTGATGCGACCGCTGTACTCCGTTCCCCTCGGTGTCGCCGCCGCCGGCGCCGCCTGCCTCGCCTACTCCGTCGGGTACGAGGTCCGTGCCTTCCGGCTCCGCCGCGTCGAGGTCCCCGTCCTGCCCCACGGCGCCAAGCCCGTCCGGATCCTCCAGGTGTCCGACATCCACATGGTGAGCGGACAGGGCAAGAAGCAGCGCTGGCTGCAGAGCCTGGCCGGGCTACGCCCCGACCTGGTGGTCAACACCGGCGACAACCTCTCCGACCCCCTCGGCGTCCCGGCCACCCTCGACGCGCTCGGGCCGCTCATGGACTTCCCAGGCGTCTACGTCTTCGGGTCCAACGACTACTACGGCCCCGCCCGCAAGAACCCCGCCCGCTACCTTCAGGCCATGCGCAGCGGCGTCCACGGCATGAACAACCCCGACGGCACCGGCAACCGCGGCATCAGCGGCGCCGTGCACAACCCCTGGGAGAAGCTCCGCGACGGCTTCGACGCGGCCGGCTGGCTCGACCTCACCAACACCCGCGGCCGTCTCACCGTCAACGGCCTCGACCTCGAGTTCACCGGCCTCGACGACCCGCACATCCGCCGCGACCGCTACGCCGAGGTCGCCGGCGGCCCCTCCGCCGACGCCGACCTCTCCCTCGCCGTCGTCCACGCCCCCTACCTGCGCGTCCTCGACGCCTTCACCGCCGACCGCTACCCCCTGATCCTGGCCGGGCACACCCACGGCGGCCAGCTCTGCATCCCCTTCTACGGCGCCCTGGTCACCAACTGCGACCTCGACACCCGCCGCGTCAAGGGCCTCTCCACCCACCAGGCCGGCGGCCACCGCTCCTACCTCCACGTCTCCGCCGGCTGCGGCACCAACCGCTACACCCCGGTCCGCTTCGCCTGCCCCCCGGAAGCCACCCTCCTCACCCTCACCCCCACCCCCACCCCCCGCTGACCCCCACCGGACGCCCGCCCGAAACCGGATTTCGTGTCTCGGCGAGCGTCCGGTAGAGTTCTACTCGTCGCGAAGGAGACGGAGCGGCAAACAGAAAGACCGGGGTGTGGCGCAGCTTGGTAGCGCGCTTCGTTCGGGACGAAGAGGCCGTGGGTTCAAATCCCGCCACCCCGACCCAGTAAGACCAGCTCAGGGCCGGTCTCCCGCAAGGGGGACCGGCCCTGACTGCTTCTCCCAGGGCTTTCGGGAGAATCCTGGGAGAAAGCCGGCGGGAAACCGGTCTCGCGGGGCTACTGCTGAGGCTTCCTCAGCAAGACGTCGAGAACCCCCACGGGCGAGCCGGGCGACATCCGGCGGCGACCTTCGAGTGACCGGAGCCACATCCGGGTCAGCCCCTCCGTGAAGTCCCGGTAGGCGGGCATCTGCGGCACCGAGGCGCGCGGCGCCGAGTCCGTCATCGTGTCCGGGGGCTACGAGGACGACCAGGGCCACGGCTCCGAGATAGGGCCTGTTGCATGACCTGCTGCCCAGCGGCGTGGCCACCGGCCTGACCGCCGGCAAGGCCGCCGCTGCGATGAAGGGTATCCGCCCCGTCACCGCCACCGACAACTGCCGCCGGGACATAGCCCGTGACCTGCTGTCCGACCTGCGGCGTCTGGACCGCCTCGTCAAAGGCACCGCGATCCAGATGCGCGAGGCGCTGGCCGCCATCCGCACCAAGCTCACCAACCTGCCGGGCCTGGGCACCGTGCTGGTTGCCAAGGTCATCGGTCACGTCGGCGACGTCACCCGCTTCCCCACCGAGCACCACTTCGCCAGCTACACCGGCAGCGCGCCCCTGGACGCCTCCAGCCGTAACGACGTCCGCCACCGGCTCAACACCGGCGGCAACCGTGCTCAACTCGGTCCTGCACGTCATCGCCATCGTCCAGATCCGCGACGGCGGCCGCGGCCAGGAGTACTACCAGCGCAAGATCGCCGAAGGAAAGACCCCATCCGAGGCCCGCCGAGCCCTCAAACGACGGCTGTCCAACGTGGTCTACCAGATCACGAAACGCGACCATCGCCACCAACTCGCCACAGCCACTTGACACACAGAGGCGCTATGAAGTCACAAGCGCCCGTCCGGCCGCGTGCGTGATGGTCCCGCTGATGAGCCGACAAATCCCAAGCAGGACGGTCTGAGACGTCAGAAGCCGTTGTCTTATCGGACGTGATCGACGTATTTCCGCTGGTGAGGCATAGTGCCGGTGGTTGCGCGGCAGGCCTGATCCATCGGGATGG